>CAZAXI010000045.1:0-25850 GCA_964489045.1 uncultured Granulicella sp.
GTATTCACCGCCACCCGCCCATCCGGATGCGCCACCAGCGTCCTCCATCCCTTCAGCACCAGCGTCAGCTGATGCTCCGTCGCGAACCGCCGCGCCAAACCCACACGGTCCGCCTCAACCTCCTTGATCGTCATCCCCGCCAGCCGCGCCATCTCCCCCGGATGCGGCGTCAGTACCAGCGTCCTGCCCTCGCCATTCAGCTCCGAAGCCCGCCCCGCGAACGCATTCAGCGCATCCGCGTCCACCACCATCGGCAGCCTGCAATTTGCAACCAATCCGCGCACAAATTCCGGCGTCGTTCCCGCCTGTCCCAATCCCGGCCCAACCGCAACCACATCAATCCCCTTCAACAGCTTCGCCAGCGCTCCATTCCTCAGTTGCTCCAGCGACAAGCCGCCCGCGCCTTCTGTTTCCTGTTCCCTGTTTCCTGCTCCCTCCCGTAGCGCCACCACCATCAACTCCGGCGCCACCCGCCCCACGTTACTCACAATCTCGCCCGGAACCGCCGCCGTCACCAGCCCCGCACCCGCGCGCAGAGCCGCCAGGCTCGCCATCGCCGGCGCGCCCGCCTTGCCATAACTCCCACCCACCACCAGCACGTGCCCATACATCCCCTTGTTCGAATTCACATCCCGTGCCCGCTCCGCAATCGCCTTCGCCGCTCCCGCCCACGTCAACCCGCTCGCCGAAACCACCGGGGCCCCCAGCACCACCGCCGCATGCGGCGATCCAGTCTCCGCCACCACCACCGGCCCGAATGCGCGCCCCGTCAAATTCCCAAACACGTGCGCCACCTTCGGCCGCGTAAACGTCACCACCGCGTCCGCGCGAAACGCCCCGTCCGCCCTCTGCTCCATCGAATCCGCATCCCACCCGCTCGGCAGGTCCACCGCCACCACCACCGCCTCCACCTTCGCCAACATCTCCCGCACCGTCGCAGCCAGCCCTCTCAACGGCGGCTTGAACCCCGTCCCCACCACCGCATCGATCACCAGTTCCGCCCGCTCCAACGCCCCCCTCACCGCCGCCAGCCCCGCCTCGTCTATCACCTCCCGCATCCCAACTTCAGCGGCCTCCACCCGCAGTCTGCGCAGTGCCGCTGCCGCGTCACCCTTCACCTCATCCCCGCGCCCCAGCAGCAGCACTTCCACATCCACGCCCGCCGCAGCCAGCACCCGCGCCGCCACCAACCCATCGCCGCCGTTATTGCCTTTGCCGCACAGCACCACCACGCGCTCCGCCGCCGCGTATCGTCGCAGGCAGAAGCCCGCCACCGCCGCACCCGCGTTCTCCATCAACTCCGTCAGCGGCACGCCGAACTCCTCTGCCGTCCGCCGGTCCACCGCGCTCATCTCCGCCGAGGTCAAAATCTGCATGTGTCCCTTCTACGCCACTCTCCTCGCCGGCGCCACCCGCCCGCGCTACACCGCGTCCGCGCAAAAGTTGCGCACAACCCGTATTCCTCTCCACGTGTTCATTCGTGTGTAGTCAGGAGGGCCGTTATGAAACTCGCAAACGTAAAAGGACTCGTTACCAAAGCCATCGTGGCCACCGTAGCCGCAGGCGCGCTTCTCTTCGCGGCCCCAACCCAGTCTCAAGCGCAAGTCTTCGTCGGCCTCCGCCTCGACCGTCCCGCTCCCGTCGTCGTCGTCCCGGCCTACCGCGCCCCTGTTTACATCGCGCCGTACGGCTACTATGCACGCCGCGAAGCCATCATCCGCCACGACGAGTGGCTCCGCGCCCACCGTTTCGATCGCCCTTACGGCTATCGCTGATCTTGTGGTTCCGAACTCCCCACGGAACCCCAAAGTGTCAGGTGAGGTCTGCAGCGCTGCAACACTGTACGCCCTACCTTGTACCCTCAACCTCGTTACCTGACGTTCGCGAGGCCGCCAGCGGAACAACTTCCGCGACGGCCTCGTCGTTTCTTGTATCCTTTCCTTCCCCCAATCCTCGTCATCCTGACCTGTCTGCTGGCGTCTTTTCCCCCGGCGCAGCCGTCTGAAGAAGAAGCCATGCGTCCCAGCCCAATCACTGCCCTCGCTCTCGTCCTGCTTGCGGCAGCCCTGCTTCCCCTCGCCTGCATCGCCCAGTCGAAGCCCGGAGACCCTATGCCGCCGCGCTCCCGGGTCGACAAAGACACCGGCCATCGCGTCTGGCGCCTCTCCGACGAGCCCAACTCCGGCGGCTTTTACTTCAACATCAACGCCTACACCCCCGACTCGAAGCAGATGGTCTACGCCGCGCCCGACGGCATCCACGTCCTCGACATGGCCACCCGCGCCACCAAGCTCCTCGTCGCCAACCCGAAGGGCGCAATCGACGCCTCCTTCGCCGCGGAAGTCGCCAAGGCCGACAACCCGCCGCCCGCCGACGTCGTCCCCACCCCCGACCTCGCCAAGCGCTTCAACCCCACCGACCCACCCAACAGCAAAGGTCCCATCGTCCCCGCCGCCCGCCCCGCAACCCCACCCGCAGCACAATAGCCAATCCTCATCGTTCAACGAGTGCCCCATGATCACCGAGCGGACTCGCAGAGTCCCTCGGTTATCGTGGGGTTACTCTCTTCTGGTTGCCATTCCCGCAGCCGGGTGCCCCATCTTCGCCGCAGTTCTCTCGCGGCTAAGGTGGGCATTCGCGCGGAGGCGCGTTCACCTTTGAGCCGTCATCTCGACCGGAGCGCAAAGCGCGGAGTGGAGAGACCCCCGGCATTTGTCTTTTGCCCTGCCCTTCTTCTTCCATTCCCCCTGCAAATCTGCTTCAATCCTCCTTACTCGGAGGAGCCACCATGCGTCTCGCCAAACCGGCCCTCACCCCACTTCTCCTCCTCACCACCCTGGGTGCCTCACATCTCGGGGTCCCCGGCCAGCTTGCTGGCTGGGGTGAGCATCTCGCCTTTGAGGGGTGGGCTCACGCCCAATCACTACAGTCCACCCCCGCCCCCACCCTCAAGGTCTACTCCCGCGAAACCATCGTCGACGTCACCGTCACCGATTCCAAAGGCAACCCCGTCCGCGGCCTCACTCAATCCGACTTCACCGTCAAGGAAGACAACAAACCCCAACCCATCCGCAGCTTCGAAGAGTTCGGCAGCGCCGCACCCACCCCCGCGAAGCCCCTTCCCAAACTCCCACCCAACGTCTACACCAACCTCCAACCCCCACCTGCCAGTTCCACCGTCAACATCTTCCTCGTCGATTTCCTGAATATCGCGGCCATGCCCGGCCCCGAGGTCCGGGGCGGTGAAGACGCTATAGCTCGCGCCTTCGCGGCGCAGAACGCCGTCAAGAGTGAGGCGAAGAAGTACGTTGCGTCGATGCCTCCAGGCACTCGGGTCATCGTCCTGGGCCTCTCCAACAGCCTGCGCACCCTCCAGGGTCTTACGTCCGACCCCGCCCTCCTCAGCGCGTCCATCGACACTCTCGACTACAACGCCCTGGGCCGCGCCTCCACATACAACCAATACTGCTTCCAGGCGGAACTGCGGACCCGCATGACCCTGGAGGCTCTCAATCAGATTGCCGCCGACGCCTCCGGAATCAAAGGCAAGAAGAACCTGCTCTGGTTTTCGGTCGGCATACCCTGGCTCACTGACCCAAATGCGCGCCCGGAGTGCCTGCCCGACTACTTCTCCGATCTCCTTAAAACCTACGGTCTGTTCACCGCGGCGCAGATCGCCGTGTACCCCGTCGACGCTCGTGGCGTGCCGACAATGCCCAACGCATTTATCACATCCAAGGGAAAGCTCTGGGCAGACGTCCCAAATCTGCCTAACCCTCCAGTCCCTTATAACAAGGTGGCGGCCCAACTGGACTTCTACCAGACGACTGCGGAACAACAACTCTCAATGGAGTCGATCGCCGAGGCCACAGGCGGCTATGCCTACTACAACTCCAACGACATCGCCGGCGAAATCACCAAGGCCATCGACAAAGGCTCCAACTATTACACGCTCAGCTACGTTCCGCCGGGCGGGTACAACTGGGCCCACCACACCATCAAAGTCGCCATTGATAAACCCGACTTGCATCTCGTCTACCGCGAGAGCTACGACGCCGTCGACCCCGCCACCATCAAACCCACTCCCGGCCTCACCCTCGCCGCAATCCTGCCCGAAGCCGGCCCGCATCCCGACCCCGAGGCCGAAATGAGCACCGCCATGGGCCGCAGCATGCCCACCTCCCAACAGCTTCTCTTCGACGTCCAGATCGAACCCAGCACCCAACCCGCCAAGCCCACCGACCCGCCCATCTTCGGCATGCTCAACCCCAAACTAAAAGGCAAGCCCCTCACCCGCTACGGCTTCCAATTCGCCATCCCCGGCCGCCAGATCACCTTCACTGCCGACCCCAACGCCACCCGCCACGCCGCCCTCGAATTCGACCTCGCCGCCTACGACGCCGACGGCAACCTGATCTCCAGCCTCAGCCAATCCATCAACCTTCCCCTCACCGCCGGCCAGGCCGCCCAGCTTGCCCACTCGCCCTTCCGCTTCTTCCAGCAGCTCGACCTTCCCAGCGGCCAGCTCTTCCTCCGCATCGGCATCCTCGATCGCACCTCCTCGAAAATCGGCACCCTCGAAATCCCCCTCACCATCCCCAAAAAATAATTGCCTCCCCCTGTGTCCTCTCTTTTCCCTCCGTGTTCTCTGTGATTCGCTCTTTCCCTCACGCGCCACCACCCTCGTTTTCCACCGAAATCCTTGACACCACCCATATAATTGAAGAAGGCCCAAACAGAGCCCAGCAGTCGTGTCCAAGCCTCATCCGGACCGGACCTGGAGCCAACCAAGCCTCGAGGAATGAAAACCGGAAAAAGTCTATGCAGCGGGGTATATACGCACGCGCAAGTCGTTTACCATCAATGAGTATCTGTATATACAAGGTGTATACAAACGCCTAACCGCAATGCCATCTAGACTTTGACAAAAAAAGTACCAAGGGGGAGGGGAGCACACCACGCGGGCACACCGGATGCGGGTGCCCCATTCATGCGGTCTCATCGCATGAGTGGGGTCTGACACCCCATTTATCGAAGTCAACTCAATGATTCCAGGTATACTTACGAAGTAAGTCGTCTGGAATGAGGATCTTGCAAACACGTTAACGGTCTAAATGCTTTGTTTCGAGGATTATGCGTGAAAGGGGGGAGAGGGGGGGGTGGCAACCACCGCGAGCTCCGGCAAGCACCGCAGTCGCCACCGGCGAACCACCGGCGCAGCGTCCATCCGGCCAGCCTCGCACGAAAGTTGCAGGCCGTTCGCTAAAGTGGAATGGTGCTCTCCCGCAGGCACTTAGTAGCTTTGCTGCAGGAGAATTCCCGATGAATCCGCGCCGCTCCGCGTCCCCTTTGCTTCTGCTCCTGGCTTTGCCGGCCGTCCTCGCTCTCGCCGGTTGCAACGCGCTCAAGTCCATCACGATTCAGCCCGCCGCAGGCACCGTCGTCTTGACCGCAGTGGGGCAGACCGCGCAGTTCATCGCCTCCGGTCAGAGCCAGATGGGAAGCGGCCTCCCCAGCACCTCCAACGTCACCGGCTCGGTGACCTGGTCGGTAACCAACCCGAGTGTCGCGACCATCAACTCCGCCGGGCTCGCAACCGCATTAGGCAGCGGCTACACTCAGATCATCGCAGAGTCCAACGGAATCACCGCGACCTCAGACCTAACCGTAAGTCTCCCCGCCACCACCATTACCTCACCCGGGTCCGCTATCTCTGGAATTGCGATTATTCCCGGCGATCAAACCGTAGCCGGGCCCGGTCAGACCAGCCAGTTCATCGCCATCGGCACCACTTCCACCGGCGCTACGATCGACCTCACCAACCTGGTGGTCTGGAGCTCCAGCGGCACCCAGATCGCCACCATCGGCGCCAGTTCCGGCCTGGCCACGGCCGTCGGCCAGGGAACTGTCACCATTAGTGCCCTCTACATCAACGCCACAACCGGGACCGTGGTGGCGGGCACAGCGACATTCAACGTGCTGGCCGGAGTCACGGAGAAGTACACCGCCGTCACCATCACGCCGGCCTCTCAGGCGCTGTCGGCGTCCGGCCAAACCGGACAGTTCATCGCACTGGCCACCGGCGGAACCACCGGCCTGCTGACAGACGTCACCAACTCCCCCCAGATCAAGTGGAGCTCCAGCATTCCCACCGTTGCCTCCGTCAATGCAACCGGACTGGCCACCGGTGTCAGCGCTGGCACCACCACTGTCAATGTGGAATTGACCAACACCGACGGCACTCTCGTTTCCAGCAATGCGACCATCGCGGTTTCAGCCACACCGCCGCCGGAGCCGCTGCTCTCGCTCACCATTATTCCCGCCTCCATCACGGTGGACAATCTGCAGGGCACCGGGCAGTTCCTGGCGATCGGGACCTACTCCACCGCTCCCTACGTCCGCGACCTGACCAACTCGCCCAACCTGGCCTGGATCTCCACCTTCCCCAGCGTCTTCCCCGTCGACAGCAACTCGGGCGGCAATTCGGGCGCGACTGCCGGACTCGTCACCGCCTACGGCAGCGGCAACGTCACCATCATTGCGGAAGCAACCAATCCCAGTGACGGCACCATCCAGACCGCCACCGCGGTATTCAACTGCCCACTGACTCTCCCCAACCCCACCGGCAACCCGCCGACTCCGGGCACCTGCTATCCGGGCACGCAATCGCCCGCTCTTCTGTCCACTCTGACGGTGTACAACGAAGGCTTGAACACCACTAATTGGGAGATCACCGCTTCGTCTTCTACCGGCACGCCGGACGTGATCCATTGCGGCCCGGGCTGGGCTCTGAACGGAGGAACTGGCGGCTCGGTCTGCACCGCGACCTATCCCGTTGGCACCACGGTCACCCTCACCGCGCCCAAGACCGGGGCCAACTTTGGCGGATGGTCATACAACTGCTCCGCGCAAGGGACGGTCACGGCAGCCGGCCCCAATAGCTGCACCGTCACACTGACAACCAACGATACCGTGGGCGCAATCTTCAATTAGCGCCGCCAGCACGCCTGTTTTTTCACTCCGAGGGGTCGATGCGAAAACCAGCGCATCGGCCCCTTAGAATTTGTGGAACATAAAAAATGCGCCCGCCACCAGGCATCCGAATGCCACCGCGTGGTTCCAGTGCAGCCGGTCGCCGAAGTAATACACGCTGAACACGCCAAACACGCTCAGCGTGATCACCTCCTGAATCACCTTCAACTGGTCCACCGAATACACCTGCGAACCCAGCCGGTTCGCAGGCACCTGCAGGCAGTACTCAAAGAACGCGATCGCCCAACTCACCAGAATCACCTTCCACAGCGCCACTTCCCTAAACTTCAGGTGCCCGTACCACGCAAAGGTCATAAACAGATTCGACCCAATCAGCAACCCAATCGGCCACACGCGCTCGCCCATCCACAACCCTCCTGAAAACCCATAAGATGCTGGTAGGATGCCTCTCGCCGAAAATCTCGCCCGCATCCGGGAACAGATCGCCAACGCCTGCCGCCGCGCCAGCCGCCCCGACTCCGCAGTCGCCCTGATGGCCGTCAGTAAAATGCATCCCGCCGAAGCAATCATGGAAGCCTACGCCGCCGGTCTGCGCCTTTTCGGCGAAAACCGTGTGCAGGAATGGCAACAGAAGTCCTCCGCACTCAGCCACTTGACCGGCGCCGAGTTCCATCTCATCGGCCCGCTGCAGTCGAACAAGACCGCCCGCGCCGCCGAACTCTTCCAGGCCATCGACTCGGTCGATTCGCTGAAGATCGCGACGCGTCTGAACGCTGCCGCTGCCGCTCTCGGCAAAAAGCTTCCTATCCTCATCGAGGTCAAGCTTAGCCACGAGGAGTCCAAGCACGGCATCGCGCCCGCCGAGTTGCCCGCGCTGCTGGCCGCCCTCGCCCCGCTCGAATCGCTCATCCCCGCCGGCCTGATGACCGTGCCTCCCTGGTCTGAGGATCCCGAGCCCGCACGCCCTTACTTCCGCGAACTCCGCCGCCTGCGCGACGCATCGCTCGCCGCCTGCTCCACGCTCACCGGGCTTTCCATGGGCATGTCCAATGACTTCACTGTCGCCGTCGAGGAAGGCAGCACCTGCGTCCGTATCGGCACCGCCCTCTTCGGCAAACGCCAATATCCGCCACGCATTCCGGGCAACGAATGAACGCGCCGATCGCACTTCGCGAGACACCCGGCGGCTGCACCTTGCCCGTCCGCGTGCACCCTGGCGCCCGCACCAACGCGGTTACGGGAGTCCACGATGGCGCGCTGAAGATCTCCCTCACCACGCCGCCCACCGATGGCCGGGCCAACGACGCCCTCATCGCGTTCCTGGCCGAGCGCCTGCGCATCCCGCGTTCCCGGATCAGCCTCGTCAGCAGAGCAACCAGCCGCAGCAAGACCCTGCGCATAACAGGAAAAAGCGCGGCCGAGGTTCAGGCCGCGCTCGATCCCACCGTCAGTTGTTGAACCCTATTTCTTCGCCTCGATGGTTTTGCCCTCCGGCCCAAATGTGACCGGCTGACTGCCGTCGGTCGTCGAAACAATCAGCCCATCGATGGTCACATCCGCATATCCGATCTGCAACCCCTTCTTGGCCTGAATATTGACGTTTTTCAACACAATGTCGTCCACGTGCGATTCCGGCAACCCCACGATCGCGCCCGCCCACGCCGCGTTCACACCTTTCACATTCTCAATGCGAATGTTGTGAAAGTGCGGAGTCAGTGGCCCGACGGGTTGAGCCGCAACCGGTCCCGAAGGCATCACCTGGGGGTAGTACTCACTGATCGAAATCGATGCCTTCGTCACCCCATCCATAATGATGTCCTTGTACGAGATGTTGCTGACATCGTTCCCGCGATCGCGATTCGCCTTGATCCGAATCGCCTGGTCAGTTCCCTTGAAGGTAACCCGCTCCACGCGGACATTTTGCACGCCGCCTGCGATCTCGCTCCCGATCGACACTCCATGTCCGTGGTCGAACGTGCAGTCGGTGATCGTAATGTTCTTGCTCGGATCGTCTCCTCCCTTGGAGCCAGGCTGACCGCTCTTGATCGCCACATTGTCGTCGCCCACGTCCGCGTACACGTGGTCGATCACCACGTTGCTTGAGCTGAACGGATCGATCGCGTCCGTATTCGGCGAAGGCAGCGTCGCCGTTATGCGGACGTTCCGTATCACCACGTCGTCCGAGTAGTACGGCACCACCGTCCAGAAAGGAGAGTTCTGCACCGTGACGCCCGTCAGCGACACGTGCTTGCAGTGGTCGAACACGATCAGCCGTGGCCGCTCCGCTCGCCGCGCGAACGCACCCGCTGCCGGCGCCCCAGTTCCAGCAGCTCCCGGCCTTCCAGCCCCCGGTGCCCCGGTCCCCGGCGCTCCAACTCCCGGCCCACCGGCTCTCGGCGCTCCGGCTCCCGGCCCTGCAGCACCCGGCGCTCCAGTTCCCGGTCCGCCAACTCCCGGCGGCGGGCCAAACATGTGCCACCACGACGCACCGTTGCCATCGATCACGCCTTCGCCCGTGATGGCCACGTTCTCCGCGTTCACCGCGCTCACCAGCGCCTGGTGTCCCTGCTCGCGGAACTCCGTAATCTCCGGATAGTCGTCATGGTCCGGAGAGCCCAGCAGCGTCGCGCCCTTCTTCAGTTCCAGCGTCATGTTGCTCTTCAGCAGGACCGGCGCACTTACATAGGTGCCCGCCTCCAGCACCACCGTTCCGCCGCCTTTGCCTGCCGAGCACTCATCGATCGCCTTCTGGATCGCAACCGTGTCCTTGGTTGTGCCGTCCCCCTTCGCGCCGTACTGCTTCACGTTGCATACCTTACCCGCCGCCAGCGCCGGCACCGCCGCCATCGCTAACGCCACTGCAACCGCCGCACATATTCTCGTCTCGATCTTCATGTTGTCACCTCGTCCAGATTCCAATCCCGCACCTTACTCTGTCCGTCCAACCCCGCTGAACATAACTTCTTCGTTACGGTAGGCGTTGAACGGTAGCCGTCGGCGCAACCTTGAACGCGTCGCCCGTATCCGCCTTTACGGTTACGTCGTCCATCATCACCTTGGCGTACGCAATCGACATCCCCGTCTTTGCCTCGATATGCACGTTCTTCAACGTCAGCCCCAGCACTGGCGACTCAGGAAGACCAACAATCGTCGCCGCCGTGCCGCTTCCCGTCGCCGTAATATTCTCGAGTGTGATGTCGTGGAACTTCGGAGTCAGCCGAGTCACCGGCTCCGCCGCAACCTCACCCTCGGGATCTCGCGACGCATAGAACTCCGTAATGTAGATAGCGATCTTCACGTCCTGCATCGTGATGTCCTTGTATGAAATGTTCGAGACATCGTTTCCGCGGTCGCGTGCCGACTTGATCCGGATCCCATTGTCGGTCCCCTTGAAAGTGACCCGTTCCACGTGGACATTCTGCACTCCGCCAGCAATCTCGCTACCAATCGATATCCCATGCCCTCGCTCAAACGTGCAATCGGTAATGGTGATGTTCTTGCTCGGGTCGTCCGGCCCCGGCGAATTGATCTCCCCGCTCTTGATTGCGACGTTGTCATCCCCGGTGCTCGCAAACACGTGGTCGATCACGATATTGCTCGAACTGAACGGATCGATCGCGTCTGTGTTGGGCGAGGGCGGCGCAAGCACGTGGAGGTTCCGAAACGTCAGATCATCCGCGTAGTACGGAACGATCTGCCAGAACCCGGAGTTCTGCACCGTTACCCCCTCCATGCGGATGTGCTTCGAGTGATCGAATACCACACCCATCGGCCGCGGATGATCGTTCCCCAGCACTCCGGCATTTCTGGTGCCGCGCACATAGTCCCACCAGATGTGGCCGTTGCCGTCGATGGTGCCTTCACCGTTAATCGTGATGTTCTCCGCATTCACCGAACCCACCAGGGGTTGAATCGTCGGATGCCGCGCAAACACTACCTTGGAATAGTCCGCCATGTCCGGCGATCCCAGCAGCGTGGCGTCCTTCGCAAGATGCAGCGTCATGTTGCTCTTCAGCACGATCGGCGCAATCACGTAGGTTCCAGCCGGAACCTCCACGGTTCCGCCACCCTTACCCGCCGTGCACTCGTCGATCGCCTTCTGCACCGCGGCCGTATCCTTGGTGGTGCCATCGCCCTTGGCGCCGTACGTCTTCACGTCGCAGACCTTGCCCGCCGCTATCGCCGGGACAGAGGCCATCCCCGCCCAGATCACTGCACCAACCGCAGCCAACCACACTCCCGCCGCAATCTTCATCGCATCTCCTCGCATCAAAACAGGCTCGCAGCATCTTACCCCGATGGTCCTACCACCCGCCACCGTGGCCGCCAATCTGATGCAGGAGTCCGCCGGTGCAATGCGTAAACCGGCGCCTCGCCTTGGATTTACCGCTATCCTTTGATACAGAGGAAAAGAATGATGATATTGCGGAGACTTACCACCGCCTTGCTGGGGTTCGCCGCGGCAGCACTCGCGTCGGCACAGGGGCCGGCGGTGCGCGAGATTGGACTCAGCGTGGACTTGACCGATGCCCCGCGCAAGATCATCCATGCGACTGAGACCATGGCTGTCTCTCCCGGGCCGCTGACGCTGGTCTATCCCAAATGGATCCCCGGCGAACACGGGCCGACCGGGCCGATCGACGACATGGCGGGACTGGTGATTGCGGCGCGAGGGGCGAATGAGCAAGCCTGCATGCCCGGAAGTGACCGGAGGGTGAAGTGGGAACGGGACAAGGTGGACATGTACGCGTTCCACCTGACCGTGCCGGAGGGGTGCACGGAGCTTGAGATCAAACTGGATTTTCTCGCCACGGCAGCGCCGGTCGGATTCTCCGCCGGAGCTTCGACCAGCGAAAACCTGGCATTGCTGAGTTGGAATGAGGTCGTCTTGTATCGGGAAGGAGCGAATCCCGCCGATCTGAGAGTAGCACCGTCGATCACGCTGCCGTCGGCCTGGCAGTTTGGCACGGCACTCCATCGACGGGAGACTCCAAACGTTGACGCGCCAACATATTCCGTTTCGTTCGAGCCGGTGAGCCTGGAGACGCTGGTGGATTCACCGGTGCTGGCCGGCAAATACTTCAAGGAAGTTGCACTGGCGCCGGAGATCACGCCGAAGCACTTTCTCGACATAGCTGCGGATGGGCCCGAGGACCTCAATCTGCCGCCGGAGCGAGTGGAGAACTTCAGCCGGCTGGTGCGCGAAACCGGTGCGCTCTACCAGAGCCGGCACTATGGCGAGTATCACTTCCTGGTTACGCTCAGCGACTCGGTGTCGCACTTCGGCCTGGAGCATCATCAGTCGAGCGACGACCGTGTTGCCGCAAACACCTTCATCGAGCCCGACCAGTTCCTGCTGGCCGGAAACCTGCTGCCGCATGAGTTCACTCATAGCTGGAATGGCAAGTACCGGCGACCGGCGGGCCTTGCGACCAGCGACTATCAGAAGCCGATGGAGGGCGACCTGCTGTGGGTCTACGAAGGCTTGACCCAGTACCTCGGCGATGTGCTGGCGGCGCGCTCCGGCATCTGGACGCCGGAGCAGTTCCGCGGGAGGCTGGCGGAGAGGGCCGCAACGCTTGACAACTGGCCCGGGCGCACGTGGCGCGACCTGCAGGACACCGCCACCATGGCGCAAGTGCTCTACGGAGAAGGCGGCGGCTGGAACAGCTGGCGGAGGTACACGGATTTTTATGAGGAAGGCGCGTTGGTGTGGCTCGATGTCGACACCACCCTCCGAAAGATGTCCGGCGGGAAGAAGAGCCTGGATGATTTTTTGGCTACGTTCGAAGGGTTGGGCGGAAACACACCTCCGAAGGTTGTACCCTACACCTTCGCCGACATCGTGGCTGGTCTGAACGGGGCGGTGCCCTACGATTGGGCCGGCTTCCTGCGGCAGCGGCTGGATACAAACCAGGTACACGCTCCGCTGGGCGGGATCGAGAACGGTGGTTACAAGCTGGCGTACGAGCCGCGGCCGAACCCATGGAGCGAGTTGGAGAATACGCAGAATGGGTCAGTGGATTTCTGGTTCTCCCTGGGGTTGCAGGTAAATCCGGCGGGAACACTGGGGGATGTGTTGAAGGGTGGCCCGGCGGACAAGGCCGGACTGGCGCCCGGCATGAAACTGGTCGCAGTTAACGGGCGAGGCTTCACTCCTGCATTGCTACGGGCCGCGGTGCATGACGCGGAAGGGGCCGACGCGCCGGCGATCGAGCTGATCGTCGAGAACACCGGCAACTACAAGATAGTGAAGTTGGACTATCACGGTGGCGAGCGCTATCCGGTGCTGGAACGGGTCGCAGGTGTTCCCGACACGCTGGACGACATTCTGCAGCCGCTAGTCAAGCCGTCGAAGTAAAAAGACCGTCAGCTCCGAGTGACGTTCCGCTCAGCGCACACTCGCCTCGAACGCAGCCAACCTGCGCTCCAGCTCCCATTGCTGGGAAGCCTTCTCGTTCGCATTCAGAAATTGCCGGCACCCGTCCGAGGGCTTGCTGTTCGCGGTAATACTCGCGGCGCATGCGGACTTCACGTGGTCGTAATCGTCGGGCTGGGCCCACAAGCTCTCGCCCGGCAGGAAGCTGTGCTCGAGCGAATCGCGTGCGGAGTGTTTGAGCTCGACATAGCTCAGATCCTGCTCGTCCACGGCGCGGGCGTACTCATGGGTCAGGTCGATGCGGGAGACGCCCTCGTCGTCGGTGGAAAGCGAGAAGGGCACGTGCGCAGCAAGGTAAGCAGCCAACGGGTGGTCACTGCCTTTGACACCAAGAATTCCGTCGTTGGAGGTGAGATTGACTTCAACGTCGACGTGCCTGGCAGCCATCTCGTTCAATAGATCGAAGGGATGGTCCTCGTAGAGCACATCCACGCCGTGCCCGATCCGCTCAGCATGGCCCAGTTCGACTGCCTCGCGGATATGGAATTTCAAGCCCTCCGGCGGCACCAACCCCGGCGCCAGTTCTCCTGCGTGCAGCGAGATATGCACCTTCGGATACATGCTATGCAGGTAATCCAGCATCTGCATCTGCAGGTGATAGTCCCGCATGGAGATCTCGCCGTCCTCCGGCATAACGAAGTTAATCCCGACAACGTCAGGGTCCACCGTTGCAACCTCGAAGCCCAGCAGCGCATGCGCAAACACCTGCTGCGGCGGATGTCCGCGCAGCACCTGGTAGAGGAAGTGAATCTTCACACCGCACGCCGGACTCGCTACGCCCCCTCCGTTGCAGTGCTCCATCGACTCACGCGTCGCCTGGGCATCGGCAAAGTTTTTTTCGTCGACCGCAACCTCACTGCGCAGACCCGCCGCCAGCAACTTGTCGCGCAGCCCAGCCAGCGTCTGCGCCGTCACGCTCTTCTCTGACCCTGCTGGCCAGCCAATCTGATTCCCGAGCTTCGCCGCGTTTGAGAAAGGCGGCGTCTGCATGATCTCCAGGTACTGCTCATTTTGCGCGGCCGCGCGCGTGGCAACCTCATCCAGCCACTCGCCCGCAAAGTCCCACAGCCCGCCAAAGCGATCGAACGTCGAAAAGAACTGGTCGTGCCCATTGATGCCCTCGAACGGCACAAACGCGCGCATCGAAAAACTGTCGATCAGATTGTCATACAGTGCCTGATTCGTCAGCGCTGTAGAAGCCGGGACATATCCCGCACCGCAGCGCGACCCGCCCACCGGCGGAATAAACTGCACAGCATCCTTGCCAACAGGGTTCGCCGGCTTTCCCGCATCCACCGGCGCCACGCACAACCCGTGCCGCGCAGCCTCTGCAATCAGCGTCTCGGCATATACCGCGCCCGAGAGATGCATGTGCAGGTCGCCGCCCTTGGGGAACGGCTCGAGAAACGCATACAGTTCGGGCATGCCATAGTGCTTCGCTGCACTCAGGTGATTTTCAGCGCGGGTCTCACCCGCGGTCGGCACGTGCTGCCGGAACTGAGTACCGCTTTGTGACGACGGGCCCGTGCAAGACATCAGCACCAAGGTGGGCAGCGCGATCCCGGCCGCGGCAATCACTGCAAGCAACAAGCGCGCCGGGCGACGGCGAATGCGAGTCATGCGTCTCTCCACAAATAACTTATCGACACTCAGCATACCGCGCCGCACTGTCAGCATGCCCAACAAGCAGCCCTGCGGCGCGAGGGTTTGGAGGCTTGGTTTGACACTTGAGCGCCGCCGGCTTTGGTCGCGCTTTGGCTTGGCGATCGATGGAAGGGATTGTTATACTTGAAAGGACGCTGGAAACCCGCCGAAATGCAGTCGTGCGCGGATGTCCTGCTTTCGCCGCGGGCTACACTTGGCTGTCCCGAAACAGGCGCTCCATGCCAAGGCCAGGTAGCTCAGTGGTAGAGCGCGGCCCTGAAAAGGCCGGCGTCGGCGGTTCGATCCCGTCCCTGGCCACCACCTTCAAATCCGCAGAGATCCGCGAGCTCCTCAAACACTTGAAAAATATGGACACGCGCAAGCGTGTCGTCCGCTGGAGTCGCACGAGCACGTTCGGCGTCCATCCAGCGGTCAGCAGCTCTAGACATTGCAATCACTTCCAGAAATATACGTCGACAATCCTGGGTGAACTTGGTGTCGTTCCAACAATAGTATCGGCGAACCGGGGCTATCGACTGCTGGCTGCCAGAACTGGTCGAAATTGCTACGGTGAAACCGCCCAGCCTGCGTCATCACTGCTGCGACGAGAACCACTACAGCCATGCCGATCCACAAGAACACTTTCGGCCTGCGGCTAACGCTATCAACACCCGGCGGCGTCCGTTCCGTCTCCGCGCCGGGCACTAAAGACATATGTTCCAGGCGGCGCAATGGAGGGGTTAGTGCAGTCGAGGCGGAATCTACCAGGCCAAGACCCAACTGCCTCCTCCTCTGATCTCCAGTAAAACTCCGGGAGATATCCTTCCGCGATTAGATCGATCCGCGCCGGCGGGATAAATGGCAGCCCCGCGTAATACTGTGCCAGCCTCCGTCGAACGTCGTTCGCTCGCGTTCGCACGATTGGACGTATCATGCCATCTGGACTTAACTCAATCTTCTCGTGTGAGTCTAGACCCCTTGGAAAGGCCAAATCATTATGGTCCGCGACGAAGATGCATTCGAATATCACTCATCCAACCCCCCAGGCAAGATTTCGATCACCGCGACCAAGCCTTGCCTGACCCAGCGTGATTTGAGCCTGGCCTACACTCCTGGAGTAGCAGCTCCATGCCTGGCCATCCAGCGCGAGCCGGATCTCGTCTACAAGTACACGGCTAAGGCGAACCTCGTTGCTGTAGTTTCGAACGGAACCGCTGTTCTGGGTTTAGGGAACATCGGTCCGGCCGCAGGGAAGCCGGTCATGGAGGGGAAGGCGATCCTCTTCAAGCGCTTTGCCGACATTGATGTCTTTGACCTCGAGTTGGCCGCCAACGACCCTCAGGATGTCATCCGCGCTTGCCAGATGCTGGAGCCCACATTCGGTGGAATCAACCTGGAAGACATCAAAGCTCCCGAATGCTTCATCGTTGAGGCGGAGTTGCGCCGGACCCTTAAGATTCCAGTCTTCCACGATGACCAGCACGGCACCGCGATTATCTGCGGAGCCGGATTGCTCAACGGCCTGGAGATAGCGGGCAAGGAGATTAGTCGCGCAAGGATTGTCGTCAATGGCGCGGGCGCGAGTGCGATTTCATGCGCGGGACACTTCCTCCTGCTCGGCGCACTTCCCGAAAACATTCTGATGTGCGACTCCAAGGGCGTTCTCTACGAAGGCCGTCAGGAGGGACTCAATCCGTACAAGGCCCGGTTCCTGCGCAAGACGGAACGCCGCACGCTTGCCGAGGCCTTGGTGGATGCGGATGTCTTTATCGGGCTCTCTGCGGAAGGCTGTGTTACGGCGGACATGCTGCGCCGAATGGCGTCGAATCCTCTCGTTTTCGCCTTGGCCAACCCCAATCCGGAGATCCCTTACCCGGAAGCGATCGCGGCCAGGCCCGATGCCATCGTTGCCACCGGCAGGTCAGACTATCCGAATCAGGTAAACAACGTGCTTGGCTTCCCGGGGATCTTTCGCGGCGCGCTCGATGCGCGCGCCACCGGCATCAACGAAGAGATGATGCTCGCCGCCACCCGCACCCTTGCCGATCTGGCCAAGCAGGACGTGCCCGACTCCGTTTGCAAAATCTATGGCCTCGATGATCTCACCTTCGGCCCGAACTACATTATTCCGAAGCCATTCGATCCGCGGGTCGTTGTTCGAATAGCCGAAGCGGTTGTTGTGGCCGCGATGCAATCCGGAGTCGCCCGGGTAAAGCTCAATATCGAGGACTACCGTCATGACCTGGAAAAGCGTCTTGGCACTGATCCCGGCGTAACCCGGGTCCTCATTCAGAAAGCACGCGCTAAATCATGTCGTATCGTCTTTCCTGAGGGCGAGAATCCGACGGTGCTGCACGCGTGCCGCGCGCTGGTCGATGAGGAAATTGCCAGGCCCGTGCTCCTTGGAGACGCCCAGAAGATACGCGGGCTCGCAATAGGACTGCACCTGGATCTCGGCGCCCTGGAGATTATCGACGTTGAAACCCATCCTCGCCTGTCGTTCTACGCCGATGAGCTGTTTCGATTGCGGCAGCGCAAGGGGGTTACACGGACCGAAGCCAGTGGGCTGGTTCGTAACTGCAATACTCTGGGCGCTTTGATGGTCCAGCTCGGCGACGCCGACGCGCTGGTTACTGGCTTGACCACCCATTATCCGGACACCATTCGACCTTTGCTGCAGATCATTCCCCTCCGGCCGGATGTGCGGCGCGCATCCGGTTTGTACCTCACCATCACGCCTCGAGGTAAGCTATATTTCCTGGCCGATTGCACGGTCAACATCCACCCCTCTTCTGAAGATCTCGCCGAGATTGCGATCTGCGCAGCGGACACCGCCCGTCGCTTCGACATTGAACCCCGGGTTGCTTTGCTCTCGTTCTCCAACTTTGGCAGCAGCCGTCATGAGTCTTCTGACCGGGTGCGCAGGGCGGTTGAGATCATTCACAGCAGACGTCCGGAGCTTCTGGTCGATGGTGAAATGCAGGCGGACACCGCAGTGGTGCCCGAGCGGATAGAGGAGACCTATCCGTTCAGCCCGCTTCGCGGCGGGGCCAATGTCCTGATCTTCCCGAGCCTGGATGCCGGGAATATCGTTTACAAACTACTGGCTTCCATGGGCGGAGCACAGCTAATCGGGCCCATCCTGATGGGCCTCGCCCGGCCGGTTCATGTCCTGCAACGCGATTCGTCGGTGTCCGACGTTGTCAATCTGGCGGCGTTGGCCGCAGTCGAGGCACAGGAGAATCTGCGCCCCACCTAGCGCCGTGCTGATACTCTTCATCCCATATGTCAAAGCAAGTGCCTGTGAGAGGTAAGGCTCTGCTCGGGACCGGAATTGCGACAATCCTGCTCGGTTCGGGGTTGCAGCTTCTGCCGGGCATGCACGTCTCTGCGCTCATAGTGCGCTGGCTGGGCTTACTGTTGCTAGCCGGTTTTGCCTTCCGAAGACGCAGCCTGACGCCATGGATCTTCGTGGCGATGCTGGCGGGAGCCGAACTGGGATTCGACGCTCCCCATTTTGCGGTCAGCTTGCGATTTCTTTCCGACATTTTTCTGCGGCTTATCAAGACCATCGTCGCACCCCTGATCCTCGCAACCCTGGTGGTTGGGATCGCAGGGCATGGTGACCTCAAAAGCGTCGGGCGCATGGGCGTGAAGGTGCTGGTGTACTTCGAGGTCGTAACGACGCTCGCGCTCTGCATCGGCCTGCTTGCCATCAATCTCAGCAAGGCCGGCGTGGGCCTCGCCATCCCCGCGGCCGACGCGGTGCAGGCCATCGCGCCTCCGCAGCCGGCCCGGTGGGACGATTTTCTCATCCACATATTCCCCGAGAATCTGGCCAAGAGCATCGCCGAGGGACAGATTCTGCAGGTCGCGATCTTTGCCGTAATCTTCGGCATAGCTCTGTCAACCCTGAGCGAGTCCAAGCGAGCGCCGGTCCTCAAGCTGTGCGAGAGCTTGAGCGAGGTGATGTTCCGCTTCACCAATGTCGTGATGTACTTTGCGCCGCTCGGCGTAGGCGCGGCCATGGCCTACACCGTGGGTCATATGGGATTGGGCGTGCTCGTCAATCTGGGCAAGCTCTTGCTTACGCTTTATGGCGCGCTGGCGGTCTTTGCGCTGGCAGTCCTGTTGCCCCTGGCGCTGCTGTTTCGAGTGCCGATTGCGAGGTTCCTCGCCGCAGTGGCTGAGCCCGCAACGCTGGCCTTTGCCACCGCAACCAGCGAGGCTGCGCTGCCGCGCGCGATGGAGCGCATGGAGGCCCTGGGAGTTCCGCGCCGCATCGTCGCGTTCGTGATTCCCGCCGGGTACAGCTTCAACTTGGACGGATCTACGCTGTATCTTGCAGTAGCCAGCATCTTCGTCGCGCAGGCGGCCGGGATCCATCTCTCCATTGGACAACAACTGCTCATGATGGCCACGTTGGTGCTCACCAGCAAGGGCGTTGCGGGAGTGCCAAGAGCTACGCTGGTGGTTTTGCTGGCAACGGCATCGACGTTTCACCTGCCGTCAGAACCGATTTTTGTAATTCTCGGCGTTGACGCCCTGATGGACATGGCGCGGACCATGGTCAACGTAGTCGGCAACTGCCTGGCAAGCGTGGTGATCGCGCGCTGGGAGGGCCAGTTTGGGACTGAACTTCCTAGTGCAAGCGTAGTCGAAGGGGTAGAGGCGTAATCTAATACCCGGTGAACCTTATGATCTGTGCGAAATGCGGCGAAACCATGGATCAGACGGAGAAGGACACCTCCTCCGGACGCGATATTCGCGAGTACAAGTGTTCCCGCTGCGGCTACTCGGACTGGGAAGACCGCGGCGATGCATTGTGGAAGATTCTGCACGACGACAGGGAACAATTTGAAGCCGCGAATGCGACTCACGCGCCCGCCAATGTCCCGGAGGCCCAAGCCGGGCCTTCAGAACCACAACCGGGCTCGGCACGCTCCTTCTGGAGTCGCTTGCTTGCTCCTTTCCGTAAGGGATCTCCCGACCCGCGTGCCGGGGGATTGCCACCGAAGGAGTCAATGTCGGCGAACCCATGCGGCGATCAGAGATCGCAGTCTCACCGTGCGCTGGACGAAACCCATCTGCCCTGGCGGTACGCTGACAACGGATTCTCTACGTCCGAAGTAATGGACTCATTGCATCAGCCAATTGTGGCGCTAGCGCAGGGAACTCTGGCAAGTAAGAGGGGCAACGTGCTTGATCTGGGTTGTGGCAATGGAGCATTGTTGGCGAAGATTTGCGCGGGTCGCAGTGACCTCATTCCCTACGGAATCGACGTAAATGACGCTGCGTTACAGCACGCTGGGCAGCTCTTGCCCAACTTCGCCAGGAATTTTGTGAAGGGAGACATCTTCGACGTTGAACTGTGGGCAAGTGGGAACCGCACTTATACACTGACGCTGCTTATGATCGGCCGACTTCTTGAAGTGCCCCGGGAAAGGGCAATGAAGCTGCTCGATTGCCTTCGCGTATCCAGTTCGCATGTGCTGGTGTATACCTACGACACACCGCAAAGATCGTTCGATGATATCGCGAGTCAATTCGGCCTAACCTTGGAGACGCCGGATTGTCAGACAGTAACCTTTATCAAGAACTTTCGAGTCGACTGAGACCTTGACACTTCATCACTGAAAGTTGCCAATCAGCACAAATGGCGCCCAGTAATAAGGATGCGAGTAGCCCGTTGCACGCGCTGCAGCCGTCGGGCTTTCCTCGGCCTGAACCCCGCGATCCTTCCCAGAAGCAGTCGACTCGCTTGAACCGCTTCGCAGCAGCGCCATTTGCGCCTGCCGCAGTGCCTCCGCCTTACCCTCCGCAGGCAACTTCACCCATCTCGAGTAAAAATCGCTCATAAGCCGGCTGGTACTTGCGTCGTTTACATCCCACAGAGTAGCCAGCACCGCCTCGGCGTGCTTCTGCTGTGCGACCTCTCCCAGGCTATCCATCTCCATTCCGTCTTTGGTAGCGTCACCTCTCGCTGTACTGCAGGCTGAGAGGGTCAGCAGCCGTGTGCCCAGAAAAGTGATGGTGGAGTTATTCAGTTTGGAAAGAGTCAGTGCGTATCCGGTCGGTGCGCCGCTCTCTTCCCCACCCAGCATCAGGTAAGGCTCTTGCCCCCCGCCGGTATCCTCCACAAAATGGCTGGCAATATGCACAACGGGAAAGTTGTCTTCCTCGCCCAGCTCGTTCTTCAACGCCTCCAGCGTGAAGTGGTCATCGGTCAGCAGCTTCCCTTCCATCGGCCCATGAGACTCCGCCACGTCAGGGTCGTGAACGATGGCGTCCAACTCCGGCAACACACCAGGCAGCGCCGGAAGACCGTGATAGCTCTTGGACAAGCCCATCGCCAACACGCTCAGTCCGCCGTCACTCGCGTCCGGCGACGTGATCATATGGCCATAGCTCTGCGGAGTGAACAAAACATTCCTGAAGCGCTCCAGCATGTAATGGTGCCCATCGTAAAGTGCGGCCATCGGCAAGTAGCGCATCACACCGTCCAGGGACCACAACAGAGTCGGGACGCGGCCCTGTGCGTCGGGAATCTTCTCCAGTGCACTCAATTCATCTTCCAGTGGAGCGACCACCATTGCGTACAACTCTGCCAATTCCGGCTTTGGGTTGGAGTTAGGCGTGCGCAGGTCTTTCCGAACCTCTAATGCCTTGCTGCGCAAATCCGCCGGCGTGGCTTTCAGTTCAACCTTCTTGCGCCCCTGGGCTCGCACCACAATTGCGTAAGCATGCGCGTCGCCCAGCAGAAGACGAATCCCCAACACCCGCTGGTTCCGTTTCCCCAATTCCAACAGCGTGTTCTGCAGTTGACTCACATCCTCCTGTTCTTCTTTGTAGACTTGGTTCGCCGTAACGATGTCGCTCTTTTGCTTAAGCTCGGGGGCAATCGTCGCCTCAAAGAGATTGGATACTTCGACGTTTCCCGCCTCGATACGAGCGTCCAGAGATTTCATGCGCGCGGTTTCCTCGGGAGTCCGCGGCTTCTTGGCCTGCAGTGTGGCGTATTCAAAACTCAGGTTGGTGAGCGTAACCGCTGTCTCCTCCGGAACTGCCAGATCGCTTTGTGCTTTCTCCTGCGCTGAAGTCAGCTTCACCGGTTCGGTGGCAGCTTCCGGGCCGGTGGCCGCGCCACGCACCACTTCGTTCAGCTCCTGGTCCTTCAGCAAATCCAGCACTTGTTCCGCTTCGCCTAGATGGTTCGTCTGCACCAGCAATTCTGCCAGTTGCCGATAGGTAGCCGATTTCGATTGTGCGAATCCAGCCTGTATGTCCTTATCCAGTCCGGTAATGTTTCTACGCATCTGTTGGAAGCAATTCACGGCGTCCTTCCCAAAGTAAATAGCCTCGCCGACCCGCTTCCGATCGCGGAAATAAAGCATCAATGTGGTATCAATATTCCCCTGCAAATCGAGATCACTTGCAGCCTTCGCCAGCGACAGCGCCGCCAGATCATTGCGCAGCGAGCTCGCCGCGTTACGTAATCTGCTCTCTGCCTGCCCAATCTCCCACAGCGCATACGCCTGTCCGTCGGGGTCGCCAAGCTCGCGGTCCATGAGGAGCGACTGGTTTGAGTACTCCAGTTCGTACCTCGCCTGGCCCAGGTGCCCATAGACCGTGCCTATGCTGCCCAGGATGTCGGCGATGCGGCTAGGGCTATGTGCCTGCCGCGAAATAGGAAGAGCCTGCTTAAGGTATTCCAGCGCCCTGGCGTCCTCCCCTTCCGACTGGTACACCCAGGCAATATTGTTCAGAACAGCAGACTCCAGTTCACGGTCGTGTAGCTCGCGGCAAAGCGAGAGCGTTTGGCTATAGTAGGCAAGTGCCTTCGCCTTCTGACCCAGAACATCGTAGGCCCAGCCCATATGGTCCAGCGTATCCAGCTCGCAACTTCGGTCGGATGCTTCACGGCAGATTGACAGGGCCTTGTTGAAGTAATCAAGCGCATCTTCTTTCTTTCCAAGATCGGAATAGACTGCGCCCATACCGCTCAGCGCTCTCCCTTCGTCGCCCCGGTCATGCACATCGCGCGAAATTGTGAGGGCCTCCTGAAAGGAGTCCAACGCCTTCTGCTGCTGCTCCCAATGCCGGTAGATCAGCCCAATCTGAATCAGTGTTTGAGGCTCGGCACTGCGCTCGTGCATCGCCCGTTCGATGGTCAACGCCTGGGTGAAGGAATCCAGCGCCTCCTGGTTGCGTCCTGCCTTTGAATAGAGCAGCCCAATTGCGCCGAACTCCGCGGCCTCATTCGTTTGGTTATTTGCCCCGCGCGCCTCGGCCAGCTTCTGCTGATGCTGGGTTATCTGCTGCTGCTGCGTCGGACTCTGTGCACGCACTGTGGAGCATTGCACCAGGCACACCGTGGCCACAACGATGGAAAGGCACCACCAAGGCGCTCGCGTGTGCTGGAAGCTACTCATCTCCAGTGCCCAATTCTATTCGCTAGCTGCAAACTCACTGCTTCCCCGGATAGATGATATTCAGCCCCTCTATAAAACGACCTGAGGTCGAGAACGCTGGCCGTCGAAACGGAAAAGCAACTCCTTGCGCGCCATCTTCCGGATACAAGTCTCCGCGCCAGCGAATCGTGTATTTTGACGAACTGGCAACCGCATTCGTACACACCTTTAGGATGGGGGTCTTCAACTCAGCAATGCCGTGCAGCATCGACCATTCAAGCGGCCATCGCAGCATTTGCGAGATCCACTCCACCTCCTCTGCATACCCCGAACGCCTCCCAACATCGGCGAGTAGCCTGGCCAGTTGCAGCGACCCGGCGCAATCGAATCTGCATGGAATGTGAGGGACAGCCTTCACACCCAGATAACGCCAAAAAACATTGGCCTCACTCTTACCATCGATCTCCAGACAATGACGATCGGCATCTCCCTTGCTGGAGTGGGAAGCTACTGCCCACAGTAGTTCCTGGCGGTCCTGCTGCAGCATCGTCTCAACGAAAAACCGGCAGCAGCATTCCGGATATCCCAGCAGGGCGCCCACTCCCGCTATGTCTCCATTCGACCAGGCACGGGCAAAGCGCTTCGCGTCCTTACGGGCTCCTATAACCGCCCGCATCGACAGCGCGGATGGTTCAGCAGCACTCCCCCGGCGGCCCGGCACCGCCCTCGCGTTCCGCTTCACCATCAAGGGCTCGATCGATAAACTTGCCTTCGCGCCTCGTCCGCGAAGATCGTCCCAGCAATCCGCGGGTATCGTGCACAGCACGCATGGGCGCACATGCTCAACTACAGACAGCCACTCAATCTCCTGCCATGCCCGAACGATCTTGTCGATCCTCGGTTGCCAGTTCAGGCGCGCGCCATCATGCACCCACACACAGCGCAGAAAATTGGGAAGGGCGAAGCCCAGGGTTTGCAAACCGGAGTCAGCCGCCACCCCGTTCGGACTAACCTTCGAACTCGGCCCGGTTGTCGGCAATCCATGTCTCCATAAGCGGGTTCTGCCCGTCCTTCCAGGCCTTGAGGAACCAACTCTCAAGCCTGGGTCGCATAGCGTGAAGCGAGATTGGCGCTTTTCCTTCCCGCAAGAGCTCCTCTTCAAAATACTGGAATAGCGCCATCCAGACCTCGCAATGCTCGGTGCGGTTGCGCCAGTCGTTATCGATTGCCGTCCCGGGACACTGTCCTTTGCACATCAGGAAGAACCGGCAGCCTCGACATCCTCCCGCCTCCTGGTCCGCATGATAGAGAGCCAGGTACCGTTCATAGCCCGGAAATTCCGCCTTTACAAAGTCGATGCCATCTTTGTTGGTACGGCCACAGTTACTCCTCTGCCCGTGCCCTTCAACGCCACTTACCGCAGCCGTAGTGTGCGGATCGCATCCCCGCCAGATGCAGGTCGCATCGCGGTCGTTGCCGAGCAGAAGATTGCGGATGTCGGTGAATACATCGATCTTCAACTTCGGAAAGTCCTTTTCTGCACGCGCGAAAAATAGAAATGCCGCGACATTCTCCTCGATTGTCAGCGCACACTTTTCGCGGATCGCCG
Source organism: uncultured Granulicella sp. (assembly GCA_964489045.1). Taxonomy (GTDB): domain Bacteria; phylum Acidobacteriota; class Terriglobia; order Terriglobales; family Acidobacteriaceae; genus Edaphobacter. The sequence continues at coordinate 25,097 of CAZAXI010000045.1, forward strand.
GATCATCCACCTCAAGAATATGCATTCGTACAGAACCCACACCCAACTCTTCAAGACTCTTAAGCCATGCCCGCAACACCGGCAATCTCTCGGGGGTTGCGTTCGAACGGTGCAGCGTGACGATGACGTCAGGTGGCATACCCGCTCGGCATAGCATCTCAATTGCATTCAGCGTCCGTCGAGTAGCCTCGCGCGTAGCCTCCAGCGTGCCCGCCCAACGGATGTCATTGAGTTCGCCGGGACCATCGCAGGAGAGTCCTACAGCAACCCGGTATTTCTTGAACAGTTCAATGTGCCGTTCAGTGATCAGCGTCCCATTGGTCTGGACCCCATTCGAGCCGAACTTCTCAAGACCCCACGACCACAGGTCTTCCAGTTCGGCTTCCGGCATAAGTAGCGGCTCCCCGCCGAAGAGCGTGAACTTGCTGTCTTCTTTTTCGATGGCCTGCTTCATCAGGCCCATGTCGTAGCTGGCCTTAAGGTTGCCGGCCGACCTTTGGGGATTCTGGTAGCAATACTGGCACGCAATATTGCAATGCACACCTAGTGGCCGCAATTCTACTGTCATGCACACCTCTCGGCGACACTAAGTTCGTCAGTACAGATTCGACGCATCACCAGCCCGGTCAAACGTTGGCTGCGTCGCTGTGCGGCACATCGGTCCGGCGCGCATCGCTGTGCGGCACATCGGCCACCCGCGCGTCGCTGTGCGGCACATCGGTCCGGCGCGCATCGCTGTGCGGCACATCGGCCA
>CAZAXI010000045.1:25950-28068 GCA_964489045.1 uncultured Granulicella sp.
TGTGCGGCACATCGGTCCGGCGCGCATCGCTGTGCGGCACATCGGCCACCCGCGCATCGCTGTGCGGAACATCGGCTCGGCTTGCGTCGCTGTGCGGCACATCGGCCACCCGTGCGTCGCTGTGCGGAACATCGGCCACCCGCGCATCGCTGTGCGGGACGTCAGTGGCGGCGTCGCTATGCTTCTTCGGCGGAGGGGCTGCCGACGCATCGCTGTGCTTTGGCGGCGGTGGGTCGTTCTTGGTGTCGGCAACGGTTGCAGACTTATCGCTGTGCTTGGGCGGCGGTGGATCATTCTTGGTGTCGGCAAGGCTTGGAGAGCTTGCCGCCCGCGCCGCTGACTTAAACAAATAGAGCGCGGCGATGCCGGTAGCAATGTTCGGGATAAATGTCCTGCGCGAAATACCCGAGGCTTCCTTGACTCCGCCACGACTCCACAGTACGTCGTCACCCAGGTCGTGTTGGAGTACTTCACGCCGGCGCTCATCGTCGGCTGCCGTGGCAGATTGGAGTTTCTGCCGATTGAGAATGCGAATCAAAAGGCTTACAGCTGCAACCAGAAGCAGAATCAATACAAACAACAGTATCCGCACTAGCATAGGGCCCTCTCTTGCCGGCAATTCCTCAGTAGACGGAACACACCGATTGTTGCATGGAGTCTAGTTACCAGATCACCCAGTGTCAATGGAGAAATACCCTCAAACCCTACAACCTAGGTGCAATCCGGAGCGCCGCCTCACCCCGGAACCCTGCCTCCGGAGAACGTCCCATGTCTATGCTGTGACACGGATCACTTGATACAGAAGGATTAAGCGCGTTAATGGGTGCGGCTTCCCTATGGAGGCGCCGTATGTCGTCAACTACATCTCGCCGCGACTTTTTGTCTGCCGGACTGGCCCTTCCAGTCCTGGGTGCAGGTTCCAGCATGGGTTTTTGGAGCCCGGACACCCCCGCTCCGGAAGCGGCTTCCCCCATCAAGCTCAGCTACAGGACCCTGGGCAAAACCGGCCTCAAAGTCACCACCGTGGGATTTGGATGCATGATCACGTCGGACCCCAGCGTGGTGCAGCGAGCGGCCGATCTCGGCATCACCTACTTCGATACCGCGCGCGGCTATCAACGCGGCAACAATGAACGCATGGTTGGCGCGGCCCTCGGCAGCAAGCGCAAGCAGGTTGTGCTCTCCACCAAAACAGAGGCGCGCGACAAGGCGGGCCAGTTGGCTGAACTCAACACCAGCCTGCGTGAGCTCAACACCGACTACGTCGATATCTGGTATCTCCACGGCAAGGGCAGCCCGGCCGATATTCACGACGACATGATCGAGGCGCTACAAATCGCCAAGCAACAGGGCAAGGCCCGCTTCATCGGCGTCAGCACTCACAGCGGCCAGCAGCAACTGCTTCCCTGGATGGCGCAGAAGGGTGTCTTCGACGTGGTTCTGGCCGCCTTCAACTTCTCCATGGATCCAGGCATGGAGCAGGCAATCGATGCGGCCGCCAAGGCCGGCATGGGCGTGGTGGCGATGAAGGTTATGGCCGGAGGCTCTCGCAACCAGAAGCTCGCGCAGAATGGCGCTATGTTGGCGGCGCTCAAGTGGGTTGTCAACCATCCCAACGTCGCCACCACCGTCCCCAGCATCACCGACATGGACCAGTTGGAACAGAACCTCAAGGCCATGGGGAATCCACTCTCCGCCGACGACCACAAGCTGCTGGCCGCACACCTGGAACTCATCCAGCCGCTTTATTGCCGCATGTGCGGCAAGTGCGAAGGCACCTGCGCGCAGGGCCTGCCGGTCGCCGACGTGCTCCGCTTCCTTACCTATGCCGACGGCTACGGCCAGTTCGCACTGGGGCGCGAGAAATTCCTCGAGTTACCCGCCACGCAAATTGCCGCCCGCTGCAGTGACTGTGCCGAGTGCACGGTGAAGTGTCCCTTCGGCGTCCAGGTGTCGGATCGGATGGCACGCGCACAGGAATTGTTCGCATGAGGGCCAGCCAACTCGCGTTACTGCCAATCCTGCTTGCTGCGGGAGTGGCTCACGCTCAGGACTACCTCAGTTGCCAACTCGCGCCCGGTTGGGCACAGTCCGAGCCGAAGCGCCAGTACACCGCCG
>CAZAXI010000046.1:0-9879 GCA_964489045.1 uncultured Granulicella sp.
CGAACTGGTCCATGATGCCGACGTTGGCGCCGACGAAGGCGTTCTCCGCGCGCTGACAGAGGAGAGCGATCTGCTTGAGCGGCAGGTCGAAGCTGGTGGCACCGAGGACGGCAAAGGCGGTGGCGACTTCGACGGATGCTGAGGAGCTGAGGCCGGCCCCGAGCGGCACGTCGCCAACGATGGTGAGGGAGAAGCCATTCTGGATGGGGACGCCGTGCTCGCGCAGGGCCCAGAGGACGCCGGCGGGATAGTCGGACCAGTGGACCTTGCGGCCGGCCCGGCGAGTGGCGAAGCCTTCGTCGAGCAGCTCGGAGATGGACTTGTCGATGTGCTCGTCGTAGTTGACGGAGTGGGCGAGGACGCGGCCGTCGGTGCGGTGGGAGATGGCGACGATGGTGGAGAAGTCGATGGCGGCAGGCATGACGAAGCCGTCGCAGTAGTCGGTGTGCTCGCCAATGAGGTTGACGCGGCCGGGGGCGGCAAAGAGCTGGGCGGGGACGGAGTAGGAGGCGAAGTGGAGGGCGGCGAGTTGAGCGGGGGTTTGCATGGGCGGCTTTCTTTCCGTGTCTATTGTGGTGATGATGAAGGGCGCGCCCCCGGGGCTAAAGCCCCCGATTTAGTTGGGCGGCGTGAGACCCAAGGCTAAAGCCTTGGGGTACCTAGAAGCAAAGACAAGTTCCAGACAACTACGGAGATTCTGGCTGCGCCACAATGACGAACTCAAGAGTGGGCGTTCAGAATGACGAGCTTAATAGGACGCTTTCAGAAAGACGAACGGCAGACTAATCCAGGTAGTGCTTGCCGGGGAGGGCGCGGAGGCGGGCGGCTGCGGTTTCGGCGGTGAGGTCGCGCTGGGGTGAGCCAAACATTTCGAAGCCGACCATGAACTTGCGAATCTCGGCGGAGCGGAGCAGGGGCGGGTAGAAGTGGGCGTGAAGGTGCATGCCTGCGTGGGCCTGGCCGTGAGTCGGGCCCTGGTGAAAGCCGAGGCAATAGGGGAAGGGGACCTGGAAGAGATTGTCGTAGCGAGTGGTGACGGCTTTGAGGATAGCGGCGAGGGCAGTGCGCTCGGCCGGGATGAGTGCGGGGAGGTCGCCGAGGTGGCGGCGGGGAAGGACCATGGTTTCGAAGGGCCAGACGGCCCAGTAGGGGACGAGGGCGACGAAGTGGTCGTTCTCGACGACGATGCGGGCTTCGGGTTGAGCGAGTTCGGTGGCGAGGTAGTCGCAGAGCAGGCAGGAGTGGTGGTCGGCGTGGTATTCCTGCTGCGCGGCGAGCTCGCGGAGGGATTCGTCAGGAATGTGCTCGGTGGCCCAGATCTGGCAGTGCGGGTGCGGATTGGACGCGCCCATCATGGCGCCGCGGTTCTCGAAGATCTGGACGTGGTTGATCCAGGGGAATTGCGCGAGGGCGGAAGTTTCGAAGGCCCAGGCATCGACGACGGTGGCGATTTCGGGGACCGTCATGCGGGCGAGGGTGAGCGAGTGGTTGGGGTGGAAGCAGAGGACGCGGCAGAGGCCGCGTTCAGGTTCGGCGATGAGGAGCGGGGATTCATTTGGTGGGGACGCGGGAGGGTCGTCGGGGAGTAGCGCGGGGAAGTCGTTGTCGAAGGCGAAGACGGATTTGTAATCGGGATTGTGCACGCCGCCGGAGCGGGCGTTGGTGGGACAGAGGTAGCAGGTGGGGTCGTAGGCGAGGCTGGGCGCGGTGACGGGTTTGCTGGTTTCGCCCTGCCAGGGGCGCTGGGTGCGCTGGGGAGAGACGAGGATCCATTCGCGAAGCAAAGGATTGTAGCGGCGGTGGGGAACGAGATCGAGCGGGCGGGGCGTAGCGGGCACGATGGATCCTTTACGTGAAGAAGCGACGGCTACAAGTGTAAGCGAGAATGTGGCGGGGGTGGTTCGAACGGCCTTCGCTAGTTGCTGGTTGTTGGTTGCTCGTCGGGGACAGTGGCTTCGGCGGTGGCGTTCTTCAGGCTGACGTGATTGATGCGGGCTGCGATGAGGCCGGCGGGGATGATGGAGAGCCAGGTGACGATCTGCAGCAGGGCTCCGCAGGCGGTGGCGGCCTCGATGGGCGCGCCGTAGAACTCGTGGGTTGCGGCGGTGGTGACGGCGATCTGGGTGAACCAGTTGATGATGGGGAGTTGCAGCAGAGACCCGCCCAGGCTGGCTGCCATCAGCAGCATGGTGCGCGAGAAGCTGATGGTTGCGAATTGCGGCGTATCGACGAAAGCGTGGAGGGTCTGGACGTAAGCCATGCCGATGAGGCCCCACATGGCGAGCGAGAGGAGCGTGGTGACGACGAAGTCCTGCGCGGAGGAGACAGCGTTGAGGCCGTCGCGGAATTCGCGGATTTTATCGGCGACGCTTTCGGCGATAGGTTTGGAGAGTGGGCGCAGGACGGCCGCGGCGGCGGTGGCAACAGCTCCGCCGGATACGCGAATGACGACGGCGAAGATGGCGATGACGGCGGTGCCGGCGAGCGAGACGAGGCCGGTGCGGACGAAGATCTCGTGGTGGGGCAGGTTGCGCGGAACGAAGAGCAGAGCCGAAGAAAATATGATGGCGGCAGCGCCGAGATCGAACATGCGCTCGATGGTGTAGACGGCGAGCTGGCTGCTGACCGGAAGGTCTACGCGTTTGGCGATGAGCGCCGGACGGATGACGTCGGCAAGACGGCCGAAGAGCGCGACGGCGGTGAATCCGATGAACTGCGGGGCAACGAGCGAGAACGGCGGGACCTTCTTGGTGGCGGAGAGGAAGATGGACCAGCGGGCGGAACGCAGCCAGTAGGAGGAATAGATGAAAGCGATGCCCGCGGCGATGTGAATCCAGGCTATGTGGCGGAGTTCGAGCCAGAACATGCCCCAGTCGAAGTGGATGCGACCGCGGTTGACGAAGACGACGAGCGCGAGCACGATAAGGAGTGCGAGCCAGACGATGGCCTTGCGGCTTTTCATGGGGCTGGCCTCCTGGGGAGCGTCGCGATTAGTGGGCACTGGCGGTGAGGGTTGCGCCTGCGGCACGCTTGCGGCGATTGAACTCGCGGATGACGCGGGCGACGTAGGCGCGGGTCTCGGCGTAGGGCGGGATACCGTGGTAGCGGTCGACGGCGGCAGGGCCGGCGTTGTATGCGGCGAGTGCGAGGGCCAGGCCGTCGGGGTCGTTGTTGGGATCGTAGCGGTTGAGGAGCTGATCGAGATAAGCGGTGCCGCCGCCGATGTTCTGCTCCGGCGCGAAGGAATCGCGCACGCCGAGATCGGACGCGGTAGCGGGCATCAGTTGCATCAGGCCACGGGCGCCGGCGCGGGAGACGGCGCGTGTGTTGCCGTTGCTCTCGGCCTGGACGACTGAGGCGAGCAGGTCTGCGTCAATGTTTCCGTGGAGGGTGCCGGCGCGGGTGAGCATCTGGCGCAACTCGGCGGGAGTGAGCTGGGCGGCAGGACGCGCGGGAGCAGGCGAGGCGACAGGCGCTTCGGCGGGCGGCGGCGGGTCGGGAACGGTCTCGACGCGCAGAACGGAGGTGGCGGAGACTTCTACGTAGCCGGCGTCGCCGGTTATGACCTGGCCGGAAGCGCTGGTGTTCGCGGAGGGGAAGAGGTAGAGGCGGATGCGGTCGCCGGCGGCCTCCTGGCGGATGCAGTCGAATTCGGCACCGTTGCGGAGGGTGATGTGCAGCGCGCTATAGGCAGGCGGACACACCGACACCACGGCTGCCAGCAGCAGCGGTGTTAGAGTGAACCGGGAGCGTAGGGTAAAGCGTTCTGTCATCACAGTTACAGCAACTATCCTACGACTTTGGAACGCCGGCTGGGTAGGGTACTTAAGTGGGACCAGCGCGGAGTTGCTATCGAGGACGATGGTGCGGTGGAACGAATAAGCGAATCACCTTGACCACCCCGCTCCCCCGGCCTAGAATCGCGCCGTAAGGAAAGGCCCGCACGATGAAATCCGATTACTACTTCGCCTCCCGCAGAGACTTCCTCAAGACCTCAGTTCTGGGCAGCGCCGCCGCTATTACCGCCTGGAAAGTTCCCGCAGCCCATGCCCAAACGCCGCCTGCGGCCCAACCTTCCTTCACCCCCAGCGAGCCGGCAAACTCGCCGCTTGGCACGGCCTTCGGCGTCAAGCCCGGCCGCGTGGCCTGGGCGCACGATCCCAGCGCCACCACGTGGGATGGCGTGACCAACGCCCCTGGCTGGTGGGACGACTCCAATACCCACCCCGAGCCGGTCGCCGCCATGCTCTCCGGCACTATTCGTTCGGTCGGCGACGCCTCCACCGACAAGGCTGCCTGGAACAAGATCTTCACCGACTTCAACCGCCGCAGCGGCAAGGGCGCCGTTGGCTACAAGAAAGGCGAGAAGATCGTCGTCAAGCTGAACCTGAACCAAGTGCACGATCACGGCGACGGCGCCAACGCTTCCTACATTGCGCCGCAACTGGTGCACTCCCTGCTGCGCCAACTGGTGCAACAGGTGGGCGCAGCGCCGGCTGACATCACCTTCTACGACGCCATCCGCGACGTGCCGGCCACCATTTTCGACCGCTGCAGCAAGGAGTTCCCGGGTGTCCACTTCGTCGACGGCACCGGCACCGATGGCCGCGAGAAGGCGGTGCAAGACAAGGCCCATCCGCTGGTGTTCGCCAAAGGCGACCTCACGTTCTATCTCCCCACGGTTGTGACCCAGGCCGCTTACATGATCAACGTGGCCGGCCTGAAGGGGCATACCATGGCCGGCATGACGGTGACCGCCAAGAACCATCAGGGCACCATACTGATGGCCGATGGTTCAGCCGGCGCGCGTTACGTGCATCCGTGGCTAGCCGTCAAAGGCGGCAACCGCGTGGGCGGACCAACCGTGCAGGGCATGGCGTCCTACAACGGCCTGGTGGACATGAATGGCCACCCGCAGGTTGGCGGCAAGACCGTTCTCTACCTGATCGACGGCCTGTACGCGACGCAGCATAACGAATTCCGCCTGGCCCCGGTCTGCAAGTGGCAGAGCGCGCCCTTCAACGGCCACTGGACGTCAAGCCTGTTCGGCTCGCAGGACGGCGTTGCCATCGACTCGGTCGCACTCGACTTCCTGCGCAATGAGCCGACGCTGACCACCATCGTGACCGGAGCGGTCGAGAACTACCTGCACGAGATGGCTCTGGCGCCCAACGCGCCCTCAAAGACGATCTACGATCCCGCGAAGACGGGCAAGTCCCTCGCCAGCCTGGGCGTGCACGAGCACTGGAACAACGCCACCGACAAGCAGTACACCCGCAACCTGGGCAAAGGCGCAGGGATCGAACTGGCGAATGTGCGGTTGGCTTAGCCAACTTCCGTTGCCACCAGCGAACTGCACAAACGTGAGACGAACACCTGCGCTGCCGACGCGTCCGTCGACGCGCGACTCCAGAAGACAGTACCTGAAGACACGTGTAAGTTGGCTTTGCCCTGGCCGGCCTGAACCACAGGCCGGCCAAGCAGAGGTTTAGAAGAACACTTTCGCCGAGACCTGCAGTTGCCGCGCCGTGTAAAGGGTGCTGCTGCTGGTACTGCTGGTTACGCCGAACGCCGAGAGCCCGGTGCCTGTATAGGGCACAAAGCAACCCTGCGCGGTGGACCCGGCCGGGGCCGTGAAGGCCTGGCAGGTGTAGGATCCGCCGCTCTTTGTTTGCGCCAGGTAGGAGGTGTAGGTGCTGTTGACGCCGGTGACAATCTGGTGGTTGAGGAGGTTGAAGGCGTCGGCTGCGAATTGCATGTAGATCGACTCGTGGATTGGCACATTCCGCGAGAGGCGCAGGTCGAAGTCATTGAAGCCCGGCATATTGATGCTGTTTCTTCCGAGTTGGGGAGCGCGGCCGCTGGTGGCGGATCCGGAGCTGGAGCTCATGGCGCCGCCAAAAATACCGCTCAAATCGGCGTAACTGCTCGAACTGGTATTGCCCGCATAGATCGTGCCCGAAACCCCCAGCGAAATCGGCTCGCCGCTGGAAGCAATTTCTTCCCCGGAGACCACGAAGTCGTCAAGAATATTCTTGACCCACACGTTGTCCTCCATGATCTTCGGTTGGTAGACAAAACTCAGCGTCATGCGGTTGGTTACGTTGATGTCCGACTTTCCGTTGTCGAACCGGGGGTTGTTGGGGTCGGTGGTGGTGTCGCCGCCATAGAAGGTGCCGAATACTCCAGCGACCTGTCCGGTGTCGGTGGCCTTGGACCAGGTGTAGTTGAGCAGCAGCTCCAGGCCGTTGGCGAACGGACGGCGGACGGTTGCGGCGAGCGAGTTGTACCAGGTGTTGGCTACGCTCTCGCCGGTGTTGAAGCTGGACAGCGATGTATTGCGCCGGTCGGTGGGCAGATATACGGGCACGGTGATGGTCTTGGTGACGACGTTGCTGGCGTTCTGAACGGTGTAGGTGGCGCTGCCGTGGGGTGTCTGGCCGAGCAGATTGGCGTCGATGAAGATAGGCAGCCGCATGCCGCGGGTGCCCAGGTAGCCTACCTGCAAGCTCATCTTGCCGGGCATGGCCTGCTCCACGCTGAGATTCATCTCGTGCGCCAATGGCGGAACAAAGTTGGGATCGAGGCCGTGGAAGCTGTAGGAAGGCGTGACCGTAACCGCGCTGACCTGCGGCGCCGTGCCGCCGGTGGGATAGAGGGCGCTGGATAGCGGCGGGCCCGAGGGGGTGAAGGGGAGATCGGGGAACTGGACCTTGGTGGCGGTGGTTGGAGGCGTGGCGCAGCGCGTCCCGGTGACCGCGCCGACCAGGGCTTCGCAGCCGGAGTAGCTGTAGTTGAGCTGGACCACGCCGTTCTCTACGCGCATGGCGTAGTAGGTGCTGCCCTGGTTCAATGCGGAGTAGAGGCCGTATCCGCCGCGAACCACGGTTCCGGTCCATGGCGACCAGGAGAAGCCTACGCGCGGCTGGATGCGGTCGGTGACGTTCTTGATGGAGCTGGTGTACTCGGCCGAGATGGGGTCGAAGAGGTTATTGACGAGGCCGGGCGCGGGGGTCAACTGGATGTCGTAGCGGACGCCGGCGTTGACGGTGAAATTGGGGGTGACATTCCAGACATCTTCGGCGAAGCCGTCCCACATCTTCATCCAGAAGTTGTCCTGGCCCTGGGTTCCGGGCGCCTTGTTCACCTGGTCCACGGTCTGGACCAGGGTGTTGTAGTGGTATCCGGCGTAGGGGTCGGTGTCGCCAGTCTGGCCGGCGAAGGAGTCCTGGACCCAGTCCTGGAAGTTGCCGAGGGTAGTGGCTTCGCCGTAGTTGTAGAGGCCGCCGCCCTGGAACAGGTTGATCATGACCTCGTGAACGAGGTTGACATCCCCGCCGAAGTTGAAGGACTGATGTCCCTTGGTGGTGGAAAAGACATCGGAGAGCTGGATGCGGTGCTCGTCCGGCTCAGCGATGCGGGGCAGCGCGTTGGGCATGCCGTAGGTGTCCACACCCATGCCCACGCTGGGGCCGGAGGCGTAGGCGCCGGCGGTCTCGAGATCGCGGCCCCACTGGCCGTGGAAGCTGTTGACGGAAGACTTGGCGATCTGGGTGGTCAAGCCGCCGACCAGGAAGCGCTCGTGATAATAGGTGGGAGCGTTGGTGGAGGGCGAGCTGTTGCTGAAGGTGTTGGCGGAGGAGTAGCCGTAGGCGGACTGGTAGTTGGCGAAGTTGAAGTCGACAAAGACGTCGTTGCGGCGATTGAGGTGCGCGTCCAGGCGGGGGAAGAAGAGATCTTCCTTGGTGAAGCGGGTGGGCGCGGCGGTGGACTCGTTGATGAGGAAGGTGATGGCGTTGGTGCACTGGGTGGCGGTGATAGTGGCCGGGCACTGGGTGGGAGTGATGGTGTTGGTGCTGCTGGTGGGGCCGGAGGGGGTGAGCGAAATGGTGTTCGAGTCTGTGTACAACGCCTTGCCCACCCTGCGGAAGCCGTCATAGGTAAAGAAGTAGAACAAGCGGTCCTTCACAATGGGACCGCCTACCGATCCGCCGAACTGATGCTGCTGGTGGACGGGCTGGGTGAGGAGGAAGCCGGCGATGATGGGATTGGGCTGGTTATAGAGCGCGTTGTACTTGGTAAGCGGATCGAGGGCGTTCAGGGTGGGATAGCGCAGCATGTAAAAGGCGTCGCCGTGGATCACATTGGTTCCGCTCTTGGTGATGGCGTTTACCTGTCCGCCGGCGGCCTGGCCAAACTGGACGGAGTAGTTGGAGGTCTCGGCCTGGAACTCCTTGATGGAGTCCACTGAGTACACAAACTGCGCGCCCGAAGCGCGTCCACGCGCCTCCGAGAAGAGCATCTGGTTATTGTTCGCGCCATCGACATAGTTCTGGTTGTAAAGGCCGCTGATGCCGTGGAAGCTCACCATTCCGTTGTTGCCGTCCTGGGTCACGTTCGGAGTCAAGAGGACAAAGCTGCTCCAGTTGCGGGTATTTACCGGCAGGTTGGCAATCAGATTGGTATCCAGCGTCTGCGCAACCGACGTCTTCTCCGGATCCAGGATGGGCGACTCGCTGGTCACCGTCACCTCGGTCGCGGTCGTCCCTACCGTGAGCACGGCATTCACCGTCAGCGTCTGGCCGACGGTCAAGATCAGGTTCTTGCGGTCCACCTTGCCAAAGCCATTTCCGCCCAGAACCACCTCATAATCGCCAGGCTGCAGGAATGGCGCGACATACGTGCCCGCGCCGTCGGTCGCAGTGGTGCGCGACACGTTGGTGTCGGTGTCGGTGATCAGGACGGCTGCGGCGGGCACAACTGCGCCCGTGGTATCCGTCACGGTTCCGGTGATGGTGCCGCTCCCGGTGGACTGGGCGCTCGATGGCATGGCCGGGGACAGCAGCAGTGCCGCGGCAGATGCGAGGGCAAGAAGCCGTTTTGCAGATAGAGTGAGGTTCATGGGAATCTGGAACTCCTTGTGCGGTTCTTACTCAAATATGCTCTGTATGTTTGAAGAAAAGTTGATGAATAAAGAACTACTTGCACCCCGGGGGAGTCGGGTGTTTTGAAAAAGGAATCGGAGCGCCTCTGAAAAATAGAGCGCAAACCAACACGCAAAATAAGGAATGTCTGATTACTCTCAGCTTCTAGGACTCTGGCGGAGAAGTCAAGCGGAAAGCACTTAGCCTGTCCGGTACCCGACCATCTGGCAGTGTTTACGCATTCATTTATGCTCGCAAACGCCGGTGCCTCCTCCGCTAGAGCGCACACGTCCAGTCGAAAGATGCCCACACGCTCGGAACGGAGGAGCAGGCTGAATTTGCCGCGCGCTAGTTCACCGTGAAGGTAAAGGTAGTCTGCGTGGTGGTGTTGCCTGAGGCGCCCATCACGGTGACGACGTAGTTGCCGGTGGTGGTGCCTGTGGAGCCGGTGTTCTCCGTGTTTTGTTTGCCGCCGCAGCCGATGACCGCTCCCGCGAGCATGCCCAGGAAGACGAGCAGGCCCAGCATCGTCCGCCAGCGTCGCCGCGTCGGAGCCACCAGCAGCAGCACGCACGCCAGCGCCGCGCCGCCTGCGGAGGTCCGGCCAAACCCCGGGCGTTGCGGGACCCTGAGCGCGCCGGCAGCCGCACCCGTGGTGAAGATCATCAGGGTAGCCGTCCCGGAGGTGGCGCCCGTAATACTGACCGGAGTGGTCGATCCGAAACTTACCACCGGCGGGTCGTTTGCGCCGGACGGGCCGGATGTGACGGCGGCGGTGAGGGCCACGCTACCGGTGAAGCCTCCGCTGGGGCTTACGAGAATCGTTTCGGTGCCGGTTTGGCCCGGGCTGGAGACGGTGACGGTCGAGGTGCCGGGCTGCAGGGTGAAGGTTCCAGAGGCCGCGGGCCCGGTCGAGACGACCAGGTTCACCGCGGAGCTGGGCGCCGCGCTGTTG
>CAZAXI010000046.1:9979-27586 GCA_964489045.1 uncultured Granulicella sp.
GTGTCTGGCTGATGACGCTCCCCGATGGCACGCTCGCGCTCGCCGCCGTAGTCACCGTGCCCAGCGTCAACCCGGCCCCGGTAATCGCAGAAGTAGCCGCCGCCTGGGTCAGTCCAACCACATTGGGCACAGTCACCATCGCCGCCGTGACCGTCACCGTATTCATGCCCGATGCGCTGGTGTAAGTCGACGAACTATTTGCATCCGGCGTGTAGTTGGCGGTCAGCGTGTCCAGCCCCACCGCCAGCGATCCCGCCGGAACTGTGATGGGCGCGCTGCCGTTCACCAGCGTGATGGCCGCAGACGTGTACCCCGTGCTGGACAGCGTCACCGATCCGGTCGCTATCGGCGGGGTGCCTCCGGTGCCGACGGGTCCCATCACCGTCACCGTCACCATCAGCGACTGCGCGGTGGTAATGCTGGACGCTCCGGGAGTAACAGTCACGGTCGGCGTGCTCAGCGTCGCAGCCGTCACCGTCAGGCTCACCGGCGCCGACGGGCTCCCGCTGAAATTCGTATCCCCGCTGTAGATCGCGAAAATGCTGTCCGTGCCTGCCGTGGTCAGTCCGGAGGTGGTCAGCGTGGCCACGTCAGACGCGACCGTCCCCGTCCCAATTACTGTCGACCCGTTGTAAAACGTCACCGTCCCCGTCGGGTTGGCCGTGCTGCCCGCCGCAGGCGTGATGGTCGCCGTAAACTTCACACTCTCGCCCGCCGCAATCGTCCCGGTCGAGGCGGTCAGCCCCAGCGCCGATGTCGCCGGGATCACCGGCGCCGCGCCGTACAGGTTCAGCAGCACCGTCGATCCGGCGAGGATGTCCGTCCGGCCGTCGGTGGTCAGTTTCACCGCAACCGCAGTTCCGCCAGCCGCTACGTTGATGAGGTCCTTCGGCACCACGTAGCCCGAGCCCGGCACCGACGTGAACGTCCCATCGCCCTTCCCATAAAACACGCCGCTGAAGTCGTTCACGTCGAACAGCGCCAGGTCCGGATCGCCATCGCCGTTGAAGTCTGCACCCGCCAGCGCCGCGTCGCGGATCGCGTCCCCGCCGGTCAGGTTCGTCACCGCCGGCGTCCCAAACGTCCCGTTGCCGTTGCCCAGCGCCACCACCAGCTCCGCCTGCGCGTTGCTGGTCTCCGCCAGCCACGCCAGGTCCACCTTGCCATCTTTGTTGAAGTCGGCAACCACCGGCAATCCGTACTGGTCCGCTGACGACAGCGTAGTCGGCGCCTGGAACGTCCCATCCCCGTTGCCCACGTAGGTCTCGAAGAACGTCTGCAACTGGAAATTCACAATGCTGGTCCCCGGAGCGGTTATGATCAGGTCCGCCTTGCTGTCGCCGTTCAAATCCGCAGTGGAGAGAATCTGCGGCACGATGGCGGTGAAAGGCGCGCTGTTGCTGCTGTAAGTCGAGGTCAGCACCGGCGTCGCGCTGAACGTCCCGTTGCCGTTGCCCAGCAGCACCGCGAACCCCTGGTTGTACGGGATCACCATCGGCTGCCCGAAGCCGGTCCCCGCAATCTCGTTGTAGCTATAGATCAGGTCGTTCTTCCCATTGTTTCTGAAGCCCGCAATCCGCAGCCCGCTCACCGTCAGCGAGTTGTCAAAGTCGGCCGGCGGCGCAATCTGCGGCAGCGCATACGGCACCGCCGTCTGGAACGTCCCATTGCCGTTCGAGATCGCGACGAAATATAGGGACGGGTAGTTGCTGTCGACGAAAACATAGTCCGCTTTGCCATCCCCATTCACATCGCCCACTGCCGCCGTCACCGGCGACCCCAGGCTCGCATTGTTGTACATCGTCCCGCCCACGCTGAAGCTCGCGGGAATCGTGATCGTCGAGGTCGGCGTAAACGTGCCATGGCCCGAACCGAGCTCCACGGTGTAGCCAACAATAATGTCCGGAATCCCGTCGCCATTCACGTCGCCCAGGTTGGTGCCGTTGTATGCGCCGGTAGCCTGCGCCGCGCCCGAAAACGTCCCATCGCCGTGCCCCATCAGCACGTATGCGGACGCATTCAGCGTGTCGTCGCCGCTGAACAGGCCGCCGTTCGCCAGGCCCGTGTAGATGTCCAGGTTGCCGTCGCCATCCAGGTCTTCCACCGTCACGTAGCCCGAGTTGTTGATCGCCGCGTAACTCACCCCCGCCGTAAAGGTCCCATTCCCATTGCCCAGATACGTGTATATGGTCGGCCCCGTATCCACCACCAGGTCCAGCTTTCCGTCATTATTGATGTCGCCGCTTGCCATCCCCACGCCGAATCCACCCGGATTCGCCGACGTATACGGAAACGCCGCCGTGCTCACCGCCGTAAACGTCCCGCTCCCGTTGTTCAGCAGCACCGCGCCGTTCGAGCAGATGATGTCCTTCCTCCCAAGGCCTCGCGTGTCCGCCGTAATCAGCCCCAGGATCGGCGTCGACGTATTGCTCGTATATCCCGGCAACGTCGGAGCCGCAAAGCTCTGCGCCGCCTGGAACGTCCCATTCCCATTCCCCAGCAGCACGCTGATCTGCTGCGTGTCGCTCACCGCAACGATATCCAGCTTGCCATCGCCGTTCACATCGTCAATCACCGCCGCCACCGACATGTTTCCTGCAATCGGATAATTCACCGGCGTCTGAAACGTTCCATCGCCATTCCCGAGCAGCACCGTGATGTATGCGCTGGCAGCGTTGTAGTCGTTCACCACTACCAAGTCGCCGATCCCATCGCCATTCAGGTCTGCCGTCGCAAGGGCGCTCGCCGCTGTCAAACTGGCGATTGGACTGAATTGAATCGCCGATAGGTTTGAATTCGCTGTCTCAGTGAAAACTGCATTATTGCCGCCATTTCCCGCGGCCATGGCCAGCACAAACGAACCGCCTGACTTCCTCGGTACCGCAACCGCGACGCGAGAGCTGATCCCGGTTGGGCTCTTCACGCAGCCGTTGGCAAAGACGTCAGGTGTGGTGGTCAGGCCCGCGAGCTGGTGCAGCACGCGCTCGTAGTTTGTAACTGCCGCTATACCACTCCCGGTGCCGTTCAGGGACGAAGTGCCAATCATCTCCGTGAGCGAGCAGTCTGACATGCGCAAAAGGAAGAAGTAGTTCCCTGAACTCTGCGTGATCCCGGTGAAGTTCCCCAGGAAGTCTGCAGTGCCGGTCTGCGAACCGTCCGTCCCTTTAAAACGGGGTTCGACTGGGTCCGCGCCTCCGGGCTGCTCGACGAAGAGCCCTGAGAGTCCGCCGCTGAACATGTTGATCAGCAGGATCGCCATGGCCGGAGGCATACCGAAGTTACTGACCAGTTGATAGTAACAACCGCCGCATCCACTGCCTCCCATAAACGAAACTGTCATGCCCGCAAACAGCACCAATCCCACCACCCGCGAAGCCCGCCGCCGCGGCGTCGTCCTGGTGATGTATTCCACCACCTGCCGCTCCACCCGCATCCACGTCCGCGCCACCCGGCGCACCAGCAGGCGCAACCACGAGCCCGCACTACGAATCAAGGAAGACCAGGAACGGGTCGGCATCGCATGACTCCATCAGGAGACATCAATTCGCGTTCAATTGTTCAGGGGGCCCGGAAACCGGAAGCTGTTCCGAAATCATACGCCTGCATCCCGTTGAAGTGACACAGGCCGCCTCGGAAAGCCGCAGGCTTTCGTTTTTCATTTCGGGTTGAGCGCCGATCCCGGCAGTCGGCGTCCCGGTTGCGAATCGACCGAAGGCAATCGCGCCCTACGCGCTCACTGCGACAATTTTGTGCGGGACGATCCTAGAATCTGGTAGCTGATGCCCACGCTGACCCCATAGGGATGCATCGATCCGTAGGTGAAGCCGGGCCAAACCTGGTACTCGAAGTCTATGAGCCGCAGCCGCACTCTTTGGCCGAGGCGCAGATCGATGCCTGCACCCGGAGCGACCACGAAGTAGTTTCCGGTTTGATAGTTATATGAGAAATCGAAACGCGCGCCGCCGACCAGCAGCTTTACATAGGGAACGAAGCCGGCCGGACGAAGCGACCACCGCGGTCCGGCGAGGAGAGTCGACTGGCTCGGCTGGTTCCCGGCAAAACTGGGGTAGACCATGCGGCGGGCTTCGGTCTCGACGCCGAGCCGCCAGGTGAGATTGGAATCGGCATAGATGCTCGCGCCTTGAATGGTGCGGCTTCCGAAGTCCGCCTGGAAGTCAGAGAAGGTCCCGCCTACGATGACGTACGCTCCCGGGCCACTACCCGTAGGCAGTGCCTGGGCGAACGCCGCGTGCCCGGGGGCCAGCGCCGGCAGCGCGAGCGCAAGCAGCGCCAGCGCAAAGAGCCATCTTCGTCGCGGGCGATTCAACCTGGTGATTGTGCCGCGTTGCTTCACTGCGTCACCGTCAGTGTGACATCAATGGACTGCGTGACGCCGGTGCCAGTTCCGGTCGCGGTTACCTGAAACACGTAGGTGCCCGCAGGGGTTCCGTTGACGCTCAGGCCGCCGCATCCGCTCAACCCAGCGGAGAGGCCGATGAGCAGAATTAGCATCAGCAGGCCAGCGAGGCTGGCGCGCATCCTTCGCCGAGTTCTGAAGCAGGCCAGCCCGAGCAACATGCCGCACGGGAGGAAGCACAACGCCGCTGTTGAGCCTGGTGTGTGCTGCTCCAGCCGCGCTTCCGGTCCGGCGGTCAACGGCGATCCGGTGTCGATGACGATCTGGATTGCCTGGGTCCCGTCGGCGGCTAGGGCAGCCGTGTCGCTGCTGAACGTGCACGTGGCAGCGAAGGGCAAGCCGAGACAGCCGAGGTCCAGCTTGTCGGTGAAGTTGTTGAGCGAAGTGATGGTCAAGGTGGTCGTGCTGTGCTGCTGCGACGCGAGCGACACCGAGGACGGATTCAACTGCAGCGTGAATTGGGTTGGCGGCGCCACGGTGATGCTCGTCTGCGCGGAGACGGACGCGGCATAGACTGCATCGCCGGAATAACTTGCGGCCATTGACGGCGAGCTGGTCAGCAGATTCACGGTCATGGTTGCCACGCCGGTTGGGTCAAGTGCGGCGGTGCCTAGCACTGTGCCGTTGCTGAGGAAGTTCACGCTGCCGGTCGGCGTCACCGGGCCGGAGTAGCGCACGACGGAGATCAACGTCACCTGCTGGCCGCCGGTGAGCGAAGTCGACGAGGCAGTCAGCGTGTCGGTGGTGGGACGCAATTGAACCGACTGCGTCAGCACCGGCGATGTGCCGGCGAGATCGAGTGCATCGCCACCGTAAGCTGCGGAGATGGTGTGCTGCCCAGTGGCCAGCGATGTGGCTGTGAGGGAAGCCGTCCCAGCAGCAGTCAGCGGCACAGTGCCCAGCACTGTGGTTCCGTCCGAAAACACGACAGCGCCCGAGGGAGGCTTGCTGCCGGCGTTCGATACGGTGACCATGAAGGTGACCGAGTCCAGCACCAACGCAGGGTTCTCGCTGGACGAGAGCGCAACGGTAGTCGCCTGCACTACGTTTTGCGTGAGGACAGGTGAGGTGCTTGGGAGGTTGTTGGCATCGCCGCTGTACACCGCGATGATCGAGTGCTGGCCGGGCATCAGGCCGGAGACAATCAGGGTCGCCACTCCGGATGCATTCAGGTTCGCAGCGCCCAGCGTGGTCGTTCCATCCTGAAATGCAACTGTTCCCGTGACGCTGCCGCCGGTGCCGACGACCGTCGAGGTTAACGTCAAGGGCGCGCTCGCGAGCGAGGGATTCGCACTGGAAACAAGCGTGACGCTGGTGCCGGCGGTCTGAACTATCTGCAGAAGGGTGTTGGAGGTGGCTGCCTGATTCAGCGAATCGCCGCTGTAGACAGCGACAATGGTATGCTGCCCGACCGCCAGCGCAGCGGTGCTGAAGGCGGCTGAGCCGGCAGTGCCTACGCTTACCGTGCCCAGCACTGCGGACCCGTCTTTGAAAGTCACAGTGCCGGTGACGGCTACAGACTGCGGCGAGGAGATGGTTGCGGTGAAGCTGACACTGGCCCCGGCGATGGACGGGTTCGCACTGCTGGCGAGCGTCGCCGCCCCGGCCTCAAGCACCTGCTGGCTGAGGGCGGAAGACTGGCTGGAGGCGTTGAGTGCGTCGCCACTATATGCGGCCGTAATTGAGTGCATGCCAAGGGCAAGCGTCGACAGGCTGAATATCGCTGTTCCTGTGTTCACGGGAGCGGTGCCGAGCACTACGGATCCGTCTTTGAAGGTCACGGTTCCGGTAGCGGCGCCACCGTTGGTTGCGATGGTCGCAGTGAAGGTTACGCTGGCGCCAAACATGCTGGGATTCGCGGTGGATGCGAGCGTGGTGCTGGTGGTGGCGATTTGCACCGTTTGCAATAGAGCCGGCGAAGTGCTGGCGGTGTCCTTTGAGTCGCCGCCGTAGACTGCGGTCAACGTGTCCTGGCCGACGGCAAGGGACGACGTGGCGAGGGTGGCAACACCCCTGGCGTTCAAGGCGCCAGTTCCCAGCGTGGTGGCGCCGGACAGGAACGTGACCGTCCCAGTGGGGATGCCTCCGGTTCCAGTCACGGTTGCCGTCAAGGTTACGGGTGTACCCGCAATCGAGGGTGTCAGGCTGCTGGCGAGCGCGGTTGACGTAACTGCCGTGAGGAGCGTCTCGGCGATTGATGGCGATGTACTTGGCAGATAGTTTGTATTTCCGCCGTAGCCCGCGCTCAAGCTATGGGAACCTACGTTCAACGTGGAGACGCTGAGGGTCGCGATGCCGGCAGAGGAAACCGCGGCCGTTCCCAGCACAGTTGCTCCGTCGGAGAAGGTAACAGTACCAGTGAAGGCACCGCCCGCGCCGATGGCTCCGCTCTGGACTACGGTCGCGGTCAACTGCAGCGGAGCGCCGGCCACGGCCGGATTAGGGGCGGCGGCAAGGGTCGTCGTCGTGGCAATAGGCAGGATTGTCTCGTTGACCGTGGCCGAGGTCGATGTGAGATTGTTGGCATCGCCCGCGTACTGCGCGGAGATGGTGTGCGACCCCCCGGCCAGCGCCGTGGTTGCGAGTGAGGCCGTCCCCGTTGGGCTGAGCGTCGCTGTTCCGATCGCGTTGGTGCCATCGAAGAACGTCACCGTCCCGGTTGGAATGGCGCCATCGGCGCGTGAGACCACCGACGTAAAGGTCACGCTGACGCCTGCGTACACGCTGGCACTGGACGTGGCCAGGGAAGTCGTGGTCGCATCCTTCGCGACGGTTTGAGTGAGTACGACGGACTGGCTTGGCAGATCGGATGCGTCACCCGCGTAGTTTGCCGTGATGCTGTGCTGTCCACCGACCAGCGTCGAGGTGACATAGGTCGCGACCCCGGCGGCATTCAGAGTCCCCTGGCCCAGATTCGTAGCGCCGTCAGAGAATGTGACCGTGCCTCCGGGCATGGTCGCGGACCCCAGAGGGCCGGCCACAGTGGCTGTGAATGTCACGGTTGCGCCGGCGACCGACGGGTCGAGGCTGGAGGTCAGCGCGGTTGTCGTCAACTGCTTGACGCTCTCTGCCAGCACCGGAGAAGTGGCAACGCCGTTCTGGCTATCGCCGCCGTAGACCGCGGTGATGTTGTGAGTCCCAGGCGTCAGGGTGGAAGTGGAGAAGGCGGCCACGCCGGTCCCGTTCAGGGCCGACGACCCAATCTGCGTGGTTCCGTCGAAGAAGTTGACGGTGCCCGTAGCTGCAACCGGCAGAGAGTTTGAGACCACCGCAGTAAACGTGACTGCTGTACCAAGCGAGGCAGGATTGGAACTGGAGGTCAGCGATGTCGAAGTCGGTTGCACCGCCAGCACCTGTCCGGAAAGATTGACGATGCCAGGGCTGTCCGCGGCATTCGACGCCACCGATAGGGAACCCGTGACCAGCATGCCCGTCACCGTGGGAGCAAAGTCGACTCCCAGCACACATGTCTGATTGACGGGAACAGCCTGCGAGGTTGTGCAGGTTGTGCTGGCGGGATCGAGTTGGGAGTTGCTAACCGGAGTGAACGCGGTAAAGTCGAGGGCCGCATTTCCGTCGTTCTCGAGGGTCTGCGGCTGCGGTGCGGAGACGCGGTCCACCCGCATCACCGGGTAACTGAGTGCCGCTGCATTCGACTCCACCACGCGGATTAACTGATGGAACATGTCGGCGACATAGAGATTGCCCGGACCATCGAGAAATAGCGCGTACGGCCCGTCGAGCGTGGTCGCAGTCGCGGCGATGCCATCTGAGTTAATGCCGCCGGTGAAGGTGCCTGCGATCGTCTCAATGGTCCCGCTGGTCGCGCTTGCCTTGCGCACCAACTGGTTGCCGGAGTCCGCAACATAGAGGTTTCCGGCAACGTCCATCAGCACGCTCGCGGGCACGTTCAACTCTGCCTGGGTCGCGGGACCGCCGTCTCCGCTGTATCCTCGAACGCCGGTCCCGACTACTGTCGAGATCACTCCTGACGGGCTCACCTGGCGGATGCGATTGTTCGAGAGATCAGCGATGTAGAGGCTGCCGTCGTTTCCCAGCGTAATTCCCCAGGGATAGTTCAGCCGGCCGGCAGTTGCGGGACCGCCATCGCCTGAGTAGCCGGCCACTCCGGTGCCGGCCACAGTGGTGATGATGCCGGTCGAGAGATTGACCTCGCGAACCACGTTGTTGCCCGTGTCCGAGATATAGAGCGAATGATCGCCGTCGAACGCGACGGCGCTGGGATACGCGAGATGCGCCTGGGTGGCGAGCCCACCATCCCCCGAGTAACCCGACACTCCACCGATCCCGGCGACCGTCCAGATCACTCCGGTGACCGCGTTGACCATCCGGACGGCGTGGTTTCCGCTGTCCACAATGTAGAAGTTGCCTGCACCATCGAGTTTGACGTCGTCCGGCGTATTCAACTGCGCCGATGTGGCCGGGCCTCCATCGCCGCCAAATCCGGCGATTCCATTGCCTGCGACGGTCGAGATCATGCCCGTAGCCGCGTTGACAAAGCGAATCCGCTGGTTATTCGAGTCGGAGATATACAGATCGCCCGCCGCGTCCGTCGCTCCGCCCATGGGCAGGAACAGGGTGGACTGGGTAGCGAGTCCGCCGTCCCCGTGAAAGATCCACTGGCCGTTTCCAGCCACCGTGGCGATCATCGCCGGAACAAAGACCGCCGTGGGGCCGACGCCCGTCGCGCTCAGCAACTGGGTGCCAAGCACGCTTCCATTGCTCGCCAGCAGCACCACCGCGCCCTGGCGGAAGCCTGGATACCTGGCCTGAAAACTCACGGTAACCGAACAGGTCTGCCCAGCGAAGTAGGTTGTTCCGGTTGCGCAACTCCCGCCTGCGGCGAGCGCAAAGTCCTGGTTGGCGACACCCTGCGTCAGCACGTTAATCGTGTTCAGGCTTCCCGAGGTGGAGATGGACACGATAACTGTGCCGGTCTCTGCGGCCGCTCCCACGCTGACCGGGGATGCGAACTTGTAGGCCGGAGTAAGAGGCGTAAGCTGGGCCGCGGCAACGGCGGCAAGTGAGAATACCGTACCCAACAAAATCGGCCGCATGCGCAGTCTTGATTCGATCCGTGACAAAGCGTCTCCCCGCTCACACTTCGTATCCGGTGTCTGCACGGCGAGTCGATCGGCCGGGCGTCGGATGCAGGGTTTCCGGGCCTGCAAGCTCATGCGGAAATTCGTGTGACTACTTAACCAGGAAGTTACCCCTTGCCGGAGTGCACGTCAGTACCACTAAGGAGCCATTCCCTGCTACAGCCGGGCCATTCGAGCGGGTCGATGTTTCCAGCGTTGCCGTCTCTGCTTTGATTTACGCGCCAAGTGTGATCGCTTTATTCCGCCCAGCCGTCCGCCACATTTTGCAGTTCCGCATAAGCAAACGGGGCATCGCGACCAGAAGCGAGACGCCAGCACCAGGGTAGTGGAATTACTGCTGCCTGGCCTGGCCGCAAAGGCTCAGCACCTTGCAGCACCTTCGCCCCGCTGAAAAGAAGAGGTCTGGGTGTGGAAGTGGTTCAATTTCGAGGGGTTGTTGGTGGACCTGACCGGGATCGAACCGGTGACCTCTTCCATGCCATGGAAGCGCGCTCCCAGCTGCGCCACAGGCCCACACTCAGGAAGGACTTTATCTATTCTCAGACCTGCGGCCCGTTGAGTCAAACCCCGGACGAGCTTCCGGGGGACCGCTGAGGGGCGGGGTGGATGCGAACAAGGCGTCTGGAGTGCGACGACCGTGTTTCCGGTTCCGGGACCAGGTTTGTTATTCCCAGTTAATTGGGAACTAATCGGGCACGTTCCGGTGTCTATAGATACAGAGTGAGCGAGCACTCGGCCGCCGGCGGCGCAGTTTTCTCGCTTTACTGGGTTATGCGGGCAGCAACGAGGGCCGCGCGCTGCCGGCTCAAGAGAAGGTTTGCAACAGGTTTGACAAAGTCGTAAGTTTAAGGACACTGCGGATGCAGGCGGGCAGCACAATGGGCAATCTAGCGAGCGTGGTCGATCTTCCAAGTGAAGAGGCGGCCCTTGTCGCGGAGTTGCGTGCTGGTTCCGAGGCCGCATTCGCCCAGTTGATCGCACAGTACCACCAGCCGCTGTACTCGCTGATCGCGCGCAGCCTGCAGGACCCCGCGGACGCCTCCGACATTACCCAGGAGGTGTTTATCAAGGTGTTCCGCAACATCCGCGGCTTCCACGGCGAGTCCAGCCTGCGCACCTGGTTGTACCGGATCGCCCTGCACGAGGCCTCCAACCAGCGGCGCTGGTGGTCGCGGCACAAGCGGCGTGAGATTGCGATGGAAGCGCCGTGTTGTTCGCGCTGCGCTGACGATGCGGACGGCGAATCCCAGCCGTTCGGCGCTACGCTGGCGGATGGCGGCCGCTCGCCTTTTGAGTACGCCGCGCAGGAGGAACTCCACGAGCGGGTTGAAGCCTGCCTGCGCCAGGTGCCAGAGGCGTTCCGCACCGTTGTGGTGCTGCGCGAGATCGAAGGCTTTACCTACGAAGAGATTGCCGATGTCCTGCAGGTGAACCTGGGCACGGTCAAGTCACGGCTTACGCGAGGCCGTGCCGCGTTGCGCGAGCTGCTTGCGTCCGAGAAGAGCAATCTGGCTTGCGCGCATGTTGCGGCTGCTCATCGTGCCTCCGCGCCCGCCCCGGTATGCGCTTGTCTCGATGCCACGGCGGCGGAGCAGAAGAGTTCACCAGCCAGCAGAAACCGGCCCCGGGCCCATGCCGGTTGCGCTCTCGATTCGCGTGCAGGGTCCCGTTTGGAGGCGTCACGATGAACCGGAAGCCATGCACTGAGATTCAGGCGTGTTTCTCCTTGTATCTTGATGGCGCGATCAGCGGCCACGAGATGCTGGAGATCTCGCGCCATGTCGATGGTTTTGAAGATGGCGTCAATGGCGGCCGGGTCGCCGGATGCGCGGATTGCGCGCGCGAGTTGGCCGCATGGCGGCTTACCCAGGACGCCGTCTCCTGGTTGGGACCGGCCAAGGCTCCGGCGGACCTCGCGCTGAAGCTTCGAGTCGCCATCTCGCACGAACATGCGCGGCGTGAATCGCGCCTGATGGACCGCCTGAGCCTGGCGTGGGACAACGCGGTTCGGCCGTTCGTGGTGAAGTTGACGGCCGGGCTGGCCGGTACGGTGGTGCTGGGGGGCAGCATTATGCTGCTGCTCGGCATGGTCGCCGCGCCGCAGCCGGTGCTGGCCAACGACGAGCCCCTGGGCGCGCTTACCGCGCCGCACTTCCTTTATTCCACGGTGTCTCCTGGAGACATCGTCACGGCGCACGACACCACCATTGTGGTCGAGGCGTCGGTCGACGCAGCCGGACGCGTCTACGATTTCACGATTGTCTCCGGTCCGCAAGACGAAGCCGTCCGCATCCAGGTGGCCGATCAGCTTCTGGGAAGCGTATTCCAGCCGGCCAGCGCGTTTGGCGTGCCCATCCGCGGCCGCGTGGTGGTTACCTTCGACGGGATTTCGGTCCACGGCTAGCGCCGCTGAAGTTTCCGCAAGAATGTCGCGGGTGCAACCCATGCAGCCGTCCTTCGCTTGCTATCCCCCTCCCGCTCTCTTAAACTCAGGGGGAGCGTCGAATTCTTATTGTGGTCTGTCTGAAGAGAATCTCCCTATCCCGGCACCTCCCGATTGCGATTGCCGCGGCCTCGTTTCTGATCCTGAGCCTTGCTCCCCACCCGGCTCTGTACGCGCAGACCTCTTCTTCCAGTTCCTCGTCCAGCAACCCTGGATCGCCGACGGTTGAGCAGCCTCGCCCGCGCATCGCGCAGCCTGAGGCCGGCGGCTCTGCGATCACGCTGGAAACCAGCGAGCCTCTTTACTATGTTGCGGCAGCGCTGAACGCCTGCGGCTACGATGCGGGCCTGGCTGAATCGAATCCGATCCGGCAGAAGGTCCGCGACGAGATCAACGAGGAGTTGGCAGCGTCGGCGCCCGCCCGCGACGCTCGCGATGCGGTGTGCACCTTCATCCGCGAGCACGCCCTGAACGATCCCAGCCGCTCGCTTGCCCAGTATGTCTCGCTTGCCCTTTACCTTGGGCCGCCGCCGATGCTGACACCGACGGTTGACGAGAGCGACCTGCCGCCGGATGCCACCCAGGTGGTGGAGATCCTTCCGCTGCTGCGGACCTTCGCTGAGGCGGTGCGTCTGGACGCGCTCTGGTTCGAACACCATCCCGAGTACGAGGGTCTTATCGACCGTATCCACGATCCGCTGACCAGGATGGTGTTGAGCACCAACATTTACCTGCGTTTGCCCGCAAGCGGTTACGAGGGGCGGCGTTTTCTGGTGCTGCTGGAGCCAATGCTCTCGCCGGCGGCGACCAACGCCCGGATCTACGGGGATGATTACGTGGTTGTGGTTTCTCCGGCAGCCCAGCCTCCGGCCAGCGTGCCGATGGACCTGATCCGCCACACCTACCTTCACTTCACCATCGAACCCATGGTGTATGCCAGCCCCGGCGCCATGGACCGGCTGCTTCCGCTGCTCAAGTCAGTTCAGGACGCGCCGTTGGAGTTCAACTACAAGTCCAACATTGACCTGCTGCTGACCGAGTGCCTGATCAAGGCAGTCGAGGCCCATACGATGGACGTGGGCATCCCGGTTCCAGCCAAACCCAACGCCGTGAAGGACCGCTCCGACTTCGACCGCTACCAGGCAGAAATGACGGTTTATGACCGCCAGGCGGAGGCCGTGCGGCACAAGGCGGTCGACCTGGACATGCGCCAGGGCTGGGTGCTGGTCGACTACTTCTATGGCAAGCTGGGCGCGATGGAGAAGGAAGGCAGCAGCCTGAAGGACAATGTCGGGCAAATGGTCTACGGCATGGATGTCGACCACGAACGCCATCACGACGAGCAGATTGCCTTCCTGCCGGAGGGCTCCGGAGGCGACCTCGTCCTTCGCGATCCGGTCGAACGCGCGCCGCGAGCCCTTACGGGACTCGATCTGGCGGAAGCGAAGCTGATGAAGGGCGACTTGGACGGGGCCGACGAACTGGCCGAAGCCGCGTTGAAGACCAATCCCGCGAATGCCGAGGCCCACTACGTATTGGGTCGCATCGGCTTGATGGAAGGGAACCCGGACGAGGCGCTCGACCATCTAACCCAGACCGTCCATCTCTCCCGCGACCCGCGGACCATCGCCTGGGCCCATATCTATCTTGGCCGGATGTACGATATCGCCCGCGACCCCAATAATCCGGATGAGATCCTCCCGCAGCGGGACAAGGCGATCGCAGAGTACCAGGCCGCACTGGCCAACCGCGACAGCCAGCCCGACACCAAGGCGGCTGCGGAAAAAGGCGTCAAGCAGCCGTTCACCCTGCCGAAGCGGGCCGCGACGTCTGACGAGCCGGGCGATTCGAAGGAACTGGATCCGAGCGGCAAGGCGGAAAAGGAATCTTACCGGCCAACCCCGCCCCAGTGAGTGATGCCCGGAGCGCCGCGCGGGAGTGGGTAACTCCGGTAAACTGAGGATTGGACGTACCGTCGGGGGTTGATTTGACGACGCGCCACGACATCGCGGGACAGCCTCGCCAGACGGCGATTTCGCGACCGGTCCCGCCACCCGCCAAAGCCAACGGCTCCGCTACCCGCCCGCCGCGAGCGCCCGCGAAATTCATGCCGATCGACGATTGCTTCTTCGACTATAAGTTCAAGAATCCCAGCCTCCTGACCCTGGCGCTGACGCACAGTTCGCTCGCCTACGAGAGCAACGCTGAGGGCACGCCCAATCCCGGCTCCGATAACGAGCAGCTGGAATTCATCGGCGACGCGGTGCTTGGACTGGTGGTTGCCGAAGCCCTTTATCGGCGGTTTCCCGCATTGCGCGAGGGCGATCTCACACGGCTGCGAGCTTCGCTAGTGAACAGCCGGAACCTGGCGCAGGTCGCGCTGCGCATCCAGCTTGGCCCGATGCTTCGGCTGGGCCGCGGGGAGGAACACAGCGGCGGCCACAAGAAACCGGCCCTGCTGGCGAACGCACTCGAAGCGGTGATCGCCGCGATGTATCTGGATGGAGGGCTGGCGCCGGCGCGCGACTTTGTCCACCGCTATATCGTTGAGCCGGCTGAAGCCGACCTGGTCGGCGCGCTCGGTTCGAAGGAGCCGTTCTCGGGCGCGGTGGGCGATTACAAGTCGGCCCTGCAGGAACACCTCCAGGCCGCGGGTTCGGGACAGCCCAAGTACGTGTTGACGGACCAGAGTGGCCCCGACCACCGAAAGAACTTTCGCATCGAGGTCCGCGTGGCCGACGGTGCGGGCGGATTCATTACCCTGGCCGAAGCCGAAGGCTCCACCAAGAAGCTGGCCCAGCAGGAGGCGGCGCGCCGTGCGTTGGCAAGCCTGCTCTCCCTTGCACGGGTTCACGCGGCGAGTGCTGCCGACTTGCCTGCGCGCAAGCGCTCCACCCCAGTCGCGGAGGAGGCGGCGTCATGAGCGTGACCGTCGAGCCCGGCAGAGACTCGCGCCAACTCGGCAGCGAGCCGGGCCACGAGTTGGACGAGACGGTGCCGCGCAACGATGAACCGGCCGGCAGCGCTGCGGGTCCCTGCGCCAGCGCGTCGGTTCGAGCGGCGCCTCACCGTCATAGCCTGCTGCAGGCCGGCCAATCGCTGCTGAACTTCATCGTGGTCGCGCTCTTCATCATTACGTTTACGGTGCAGCCATTCCGCATTCCGTCCGAATCGATGGAGCCAACGCTGCTGGTAGGCGACTTTCTGCTGGTCAACAAGGACATTGGACTGGAAGTGCCGCCCCACGTCATGGCTCCAGCCAGCGTCATCCACCGTGGCGACCTCATCGTCTTCCACTACCCGATCGACTCGTCACTGCATCTGGTCAAGCGGGTGATTGGCTTGCCGGGCGAGCGCATTCACCTGCGGGATGGCCGCGTCTATATCGACGGCCACGCGCTGTCCGAACCGTATGCCATCTACCGGCCATCGGCCCCGGACAGCTACCGCGACGACTTCCCGCGCCTGGTCAGTGCCGACCCGGGTGTCGACTCGCGCTGGTGGATTGAGATGCACTCGCTGGTTGCCAATGGCGAGTTGACGGTCCCTGCGGACAGCTATTTTGTGCTCGGCGACAACCGCAACGACAGCGAGGACAGCCGCTATTGGGGCTTCGTTCCACGCGCCGACATCGTCGGCAAACCTTTTCTGATTTATTTCTCACTGAACGACGCCAGCTCCACACCCGGGCAATCCTCCGCTGCGGCGCTGGCTGGGGACGGAAGCGCCCACCACGAAAGCCCGGCGGATGCTCTGGTCGACTTCGCCCGGTGGGACCGGGCAATGCGCGTCATTTACTGACGCACGACCAGCCCGGCGGCTATGCGCTGCCGCCGCGGCCGATCCTGTTTGGTCGCTAAACGCCGACTGGTTCGGCGATGGGAACCTTGACCGGCGTCAGCCAGCCAAAGCGGTCCGGTTTGGTCCCGTTCACAATGGCGAAGAATTCGGCGTGAATCGCCGAGGTGATGGGGCCCATGGTGCCATCCGCGACCAAGATGCGGTCGACCGAGCGCAGGTGGGTCACCTCAGCCGCGGTTCCACTAAAGAAAGCCTCGTCGCAGATGTAGAGCATCTCGCGCGGCAGCGCCTGCTCGACGATGGGAATGTCCAGCGCCTTGGCGATGGTGAGCACCGAACTGCGCGTGATTCCGCTGAGCACCGAGTTCGCCAGAGGCGCGGTGTAGAGCACGCCGCCTCGCACGAGGAAGAGATTCTCGCCGGAACCCTCGGAGAGGTATCCGTTGACGTCGAGCGCGACGCCCTCGGAGTAACCGTTGATCTCCGCCTCCATGCGGATGAGCTGCGAGTTCATGTAGTTTGCGCCGGCCTTGGCCAGCGACGGCATGGTGTTCGGCGCGAGGCGGTTCCAACTGGAGATGCAGACGTCGGCGCCATCGTTGCCGGGGACGTATTTGCCCCAGGGAAAGTTCGCGATATACACGTCGACCGGGGCCTTCAGCGGGTTTACGCCAATCTCGCCGTAGCCGCGCAGCGCGATGGGGCGGATGTAGCACGGCGCGACGCCATTCGCCTCGACCAGATCGACCACGGCCGAGCACAATTCTTCCAGGGTGTAGCCGACCGGCATGCGGTAGATTTTTGCGGAGTCCAGCAAGCGTTGCATGTGGTCCTGCAGGCGGAAGATGCCGGGGGTGTAGCAGCGCAATCCTTCAAACACCGATGAGCCATAGTGGACGACGTGGGACATCACATGGATCTGCGCCTGCTCCCACGGGATCATGCGGCCGTTTCGCCAGATGTTTTTTGTTTTCTCTAATGGCATCTCAGACTCCTTGCCAGGCCGATACGGAATTCAGCAGATTCGGTCCTGAATACTCGATTATAACGGGGGATTGATTTCGATCCGAGGAATGTACCTGTGTGGCTACGGCGAATCGGCGTACCGTACCGACTTGGGAGCATCTCCGCGGCGAGCCTTCGGCCCGAAACAGTGAAACAATAAGGCGTGGTCTTCGACGCTCATTCCGTTACCCTTTATGGGCTGCAGCACTCGGTGTACGTGCGCTTCTCGCTGCTGGCGCTGAGCTCGATCTTTTTCCTGGTCGATCCCTTCGCCGCACTGCCGACGTTTCTGGCGATCACCGAGGGCGCCGATCCGGCACGGCGCAAGCGCACTGCCCGCAAGGGCGCGCTGACCGCGCTGATCGTGCTGGCCGGATTTGCGTTCGCGGGCGAAGAACTTTTCCGGCTGTTCGGCATTACGCTGCCTGCGTTTGAGCTGGCCGGGGGCATTGTTTTGTTGCTGATCGGGCTGGACATGCTGCAGGCGAAGCGCTCGGCCACACAGGAGACGCCTGGCGATACCCAGGCTGCCGCGCAGAAAGAGGATGCGGGAATTGTGCCGCTGGGCGTGCCGATGCTGGCGGGGCCGGGCGCGATTACGACGGTGATGGTGCTGGTGGGGCAGGCGCAGACGCACTGGCAGATGGCGGCGATCCTGATCTCGATTGCGGTGACGGCGCTGATTTGTTACCTGGTGCTCGGCCACTCGGGCACGGTGGTGAGGCTGCTGGGCGATACGGGAATCCGCATCCTGGTGCGCGTGATGGGGCTGCTGCTGGTGGCGCTGGCGGCGCAGTATTTCGTCAACGGGCTGGCGG
>CAZAXI010000047.1:0-27013 GCA_964489045.1 uncultured Granulicella sp.
CAACTGACAACTGACAACTGACAACTGACAACTGACAACTGACAACTGACAACTGACAAACTGACAACTGGCAACCTGCAACTGACAATTACTTCTTCGGATGGTCCTCGGCGGGGTGTGGCGACTTGTTCTTCTCCACGTGCTGGGCCTGCTTCTTCTCCTGGCCCGCCGTGGTGCCGTTCCGTGCCGCCGCCGCCTGGTCGTTATTGGCGTTGTGCTTGTCCTGGTAGATGGAGTTGCTGACGTTGTTCTGCCGCTGGTTGATCTGTGCTTTCTCCTGGCCGGTCAGGCGTCCGCCGTTCGCCGCACGGTCCGCGGCAGCCTGGTGATTGATGCTGGTGTCGCGATTCTCCAGGTTGCGGGTTTCGCCCGGCGTAAGCTGACCGGAATTGACTCCCTGGTTGATGCGCGACTGCTGGTTGCCCTGGCGAGTGTTGACCTCGTTCCTGTTTCCGAAGCCGTCGCGCGTGGCCGGCGCACCGATGGAATGCACCGCGCCGGCCGTGGAGCCGGGCCGGGAGAACGCCGCGTTGACTGGATGGCCGCCGTTGGCGCTGGCGAAGTTGCTCCGGTCCGCATGCGCCATCTGGACGTGATTCTGCTGCTCGGCGGTGGGAGCGATGTGGTTCTCGTGCGACCACTGCTGCTCCTGCGGGGAGGGACGCGCCTGGATGCCGCCGGCGCCGCCGTTGAAGCTTACGTGATTATTGATGTTGACGTTATTCACGATCACGGTGCGGTCCACGAAGGTGCTGTGGAACCCGCCGCCGACTCCAATATTCATCACGGCCGTGTTGTAGGAGAAGAATCCGCCGTTCCAATGTCCGCCCACAAAGCCGACACCGCCGTAGCCGAAGCCGTAGTTGACTCCGCCATAAAAGCCGACGTGCGGTCCCCAGTAGCCCTCATGCCAGATGAAGGCGGCGCCGCCCCATCCCCAGTAGCCGGGGGTCCACAGGACTCCAACCATGGGTGGGCGCACCCAGACGCCGGGGACCCAGTAGTAGCCCTCGGGGCCGTAGGCCCAGTAGCCGGGGTTCCAGAGATAGCCGTCGCCGGGGGCGACCGGCTGCACATAGACGGGCAGGGCGGGCGGTGCGAACCCGACCGAAATAAATACGCCGGCAAACGAAGCCGCGGGCGCCAGCACCATTGCCGCCGCCACCAGGGTGTTGCGAACTGTACGCATCGAGAAGAGTTTGATCATTGGTTTCCTCAGTTCCGCCGCGGCGTTTAGAGCGCAGGCCGCCGAGCAAGGTGTTTCGTATTTTGTGGGTACTGGCCCGACCCGTTCGGCATCCCGTCGCGGGTTGCCACGTGCGAATCGTCTCCGGTTGAAACCCGGTACAGCGGGCGAAGTTTCCCAACAAAACTCGCGAACTAGACATTACATGTGCAACCGCTGGGGCTGGAATGACACTTTTGGTTCACCTGGGGGTAAGATGCCGGGCGACGGGAGGTTAGGGATCAGGAGCGCCAGCCAGGGACGGGCTGGCCTCGGGAAGATGCGAGGTCCCACGATTATGTCGACAAGTGTATCGTTACGCGCTACACTCAGCGGTGTGATTCGGTCGTTCAAGCACGCGGGCCTGGAAGAGTTCTTCAAGACTGGATCGAAGGCCGGTAAATTCAGCCCGCGCATGCGAAGAAGCTGCAGCTTCAACTGGAAACCTTGAACCGAGCCAACGAACCCCTCGATATGACCTTCCCCGGATGGAAACTGCACAGGCTGCAAGGGGAACTCGATGGCCACTGGTCCGTAAGGGTCAATGGGAATTGGCGGATGACGTTTCGCTTCGAAGGCGAGGATGCGATCCTCGTGGACTATCGCGATTACCACTGAAAGGAGACAAGACGATGCGCATGTATAACCCACCCCACCCCGGCGAAATCATCAAAACTGCTCTCCCGGAGATCCCGATGACAGTGACTGAGTTTGCCGCGCACATCGGGGTTTCACGCGTCACCCTCTCGCGGGTGATCAACGGCCGCGCCGGCATTACGCCGGAGATGTCGATTAAGCTGAGCCAGGCTTTTGGCCAGCCTTCCTTGGATATCTGGTTCAGAATGCAAACCAAGCACGACTTTTGGCACGCCTCACGTGCGAAGCGGAAGAAGGTACGGCCGATCAAGATGAAGGCGGCGAAAGCGGCCTGAGCCTGCTGCGGCGGCGCGGTCAGATGGTGGCGGGGGCCTAGCCGATCTCGGCGATGACGGCGGCTTCGAGGGCGGGGTTGGCCTCGCCGTCGGCGGTGGCGATGAGTTGCTTTGGCACCAGCAGCAGGGTTGGCAGGATGAGCGCGTAGACGGCAGTCATGGCAATGACGCAGTAGAGGAAGCCGTGGGTGGGGCTGAGGCCGTAGATTCTTGTGCCCACCACATCGCTGCCACGGAAGGCCAGTTGATTGACAGGCGCTGTTTTACGATTGCCGGTGGAGCGGCGGGGGGTATAAGGTTCCCCGAAAGGCTTATTCCCGTAACTGGAGTGGTCGCGCCCGGGACACGAACGCGCGGCCCTCAGGAGTCAGCGCGGGGCGAAGAGAGTCTGACGTTCTATGACCAGACAATGCGCGAAGGTGCTCGCGTTCTGCCTCGCATGGGTTGCGGGGGCCGCGGTGTCGATGGGCCAGGCTACGGGCCGGGAGTTGAGTGCGGAGCTGGCGGTTCGATCGCCGGGCCCGGCCGGGGTGAGCGATGCGACAGCGGCCGGGACGGATCGGTTGAGCCGGACGGCGGCGAAAGCGGCGCCCGCGTTGAAGCCCAGGGACCGCAACGAAGACATCTATTACCGGAACAAGGTCGAGCTGTCCCTGGAGGGGGGCGTGTTGCCGATCAACATTCCGTTTGTCTTCGACGCGTTCGTAGGCGATTCCTACACGCAGAACCCGACGCACTACACGCTGGTGCCGGTGTTCCCTTCGCTGCGCTGGCAGATGGGCAAGATAAGTGCTCCGTGGATTCTGCGCGGCAATACCGATCTGACGGTGACGTTTTCGGTGACGGCGATTCCGCGCGGGCCGGAGAACTTATACGATGCGTTCGACCTGGGCTTCCGGCGGAATTTCGTGCCGCGAAACTGGAAGGCGACTCCGTATTTCGAGACGCGCATCGGCGCGGGATTCATCAACGCGCAGGAGTTTAATGAGAACACCTTCTCCTCGCTGCCTGGAGATGCCTACGCGCAGGGGCAGAACTTCACGTTCACGCTGATGGTGGGCTTCGGCGCGCGCTACAACTTCAACAGCAAATACAGCGCCGAGGTGGGCGGGATGTATATGCACGTGTCGAACCTGTATCTGTCCCAGCCGAAGTGGGACGACAACGGCATCAACGTGTGCGGGCCGTGGATCGGGTTCAATATGCGGCTGAGCAAGCCTAAGGAATAGGGCTCATTCGCTAATCTTTCTCCGCGCTTGCGATTTTCGATTGAGCTGCTCTCGGACTGCACGTGGGTCAACGTGCTCGCCACGATCGAGCGAGGCCAGACGGTTGCGGAGTTCGTGGTTGAGCCGGGCAATCTGCGCGTCCCGTTTATAGGCTGCGGGAATCTCAGGCGTCCCTTGGTTGTTGTCTCTCAAATCGGCGCACCTCTCCCAAAGAAGAATAGTCCATTTCCCGGAGCAGCCTTTTCGCTCGCTTGGTCTACACTCATCTTTGCGTTGGCTATGGCGGATGACTTTGCTCAACTCGTAAAGCAGCAGGCGGACATCGTTCGCATTGTGGGCGAGTACCTGAAGCTGCGCAAGGCCGGCGCGCAGAGCTACACCGGCTTGTGCCCCTTCCACAAGGAGAAGACTGGGTCCTTCAGCGTGAACGCGACCCACCGCTACTACTACTGCTACGGCTGCCACGAGACGGGCGATGTGTTCACCTTCGTGATGCGGATGGAGGGGCTGACGTTTCCGGAGGCGGTGCGCGCGGTGGCGCAGAAGGCCGGGATTGCGCTGCCGAAGCGCGAGTTCAGCTCGCCGGAGGAGGCGCGCATCTATGGTGAGGCGGCGGGCCTGCGGCGGCAACTGCTGGACATCCACGAGGCCGCGACGCAATACTTCGAGGCGCAGCTCAAATCGCCCGGGGCGGCGCGGGCGCGCGAGTATCTCACCGGACGCGGCGTGTCGGCAGAAACGATCAAGACCTTCCGCATCGGCTACGCGCCCGACGACTTCAACGTGATGCGCGAGGCGCTGAAGGGAAAGTTTCCCGAAGAGGTGATGCGTGCCAGCGGGCTGTTCTCCTCCAAAGAAAAGAGCGACGACGGCCTGCCTACCGGCAATCTCTACGCGCGCTTCCGCAAGCGCATCACGTTCCCGATTGCCAACGAGGGCGGCAAGGTGATTGCGTTCACGGCGCGCGCGCTCGACCCGGACGACAAGAACGCAAAGTATCTCAACAGCCCGGAGTCGGCGCTGTATAGCAAGGGCCACGTGCTCTTCAACCTGGACAAGGCCAAGGCGGAGATGCGCAAGCAGGACTTTGCCGTGCTGGTGGAAGGGCAGATGGACTGCATCTCCGTATACATGGCGGGGATTCACAATGTGCTGGCGGTATCGGGCACTGCATTTACCGAGGCGCAGGTGCGGCTGCTGGCGCGGTTCACCAAGCGGGTGATCGTGAACTTCGATCCGGACACCGCGGGCGCGACGGCGACGGAGAAGTCGATTGGGCTGCTGACCGAGGAAGACTTCGACGTGAAGGTGGCGACGCTGGAAGGCGGGCTGGACCCCGACCGTTTTGTGCGCGAGCAGGGCATCCAGGCGTACGGCGCGGCGCTGCGCGGGGCGAAGAGATATTCGGATTATTTGATCGAGCGGGCGCGGCAGCAATTCCCCGGGCGGACGGCGGAGGCGAAGGTGAACGCGATGAACTTCCTGCTGCCGCATATCCGGCGGATGACGCATCCGATCAAGCGCAACCAGTTTGCGGAGGACGCGGCGAACAAGCTGGGGATTGATTCGGCCCTGATGCGGGACGAGTTGAAGCAGGCGGCGGCGCAGCGCGTGGCCAGCGTGCCCGCGCACCGCGAGGAGCCGCTGACCGAGACCGAGCGCATCCTGCTGCGGGCTCTGGTGCTGAAGGAGAGCGAGACGGCGCGGGTGATCGCGTCGACCAGCATTGCCGGCCATCCGGAGTGGATTGCGGACCTGGCCACCGCCGACCTGCTGGATGCGCTGGCCCATGCGCCGGCGCCGGCGAACCCGCTGGACGCTGCGTCGACGGACGAACTGCGCGCGCACCTGGCGCATGCGCTCGAATATTCGCCGCAGCCGAGCGACCCACCGCTGACGATGCAGGTGGAGGGCGCGCTGCACACGCTGGAGCATCGGAGGTTGGAACGGCGGCAGCGGGAGCTGCGGTCGCAGATTGCGGAGGCGGACCGCCGCGGCGATCAGGAGATGCTGGCGCGGCTGATCGGGGACAAACTGGAGATTGACCGGCAACTGCGGAACCATTGAGAGGCCTGGGGCTAAGGAGGGTGCGGAAAAAGAGTTGGAATTCCGCGAAGGCATGCTCCAGGGGCTAAAGCCCGCGTTGAACTTGAGGCGTGATTGCCGGGAATAAAGTCCCGGCCTATCTCAAACCGAGTTTCCCGGCCTATCTTAAACCGAGTTTTAGCGGCCTTTGAAGCCCACTGCTACTCCGGTTGCTACAATCGGCCTAAGCTCCATGGATAGTCACACCAAAAAGCGGTTGGTTTGGAGCTTCCTATCCAACTGGTTCGGGCGCCTCTCGGCGATTCTGATTCAGTTCGTCCAATTCTCCGTCTTCCTGCACTACTGGGCGGTGCCGTTGTATGGCGACTGGCTGATCGTGACCGCCGTTCCGATTTACCTCAGCTTCTCCACCGCCGGCTTCGGCACCGTGGCCGGCAACGAGATGACCATGATGTACGCGCGCGGCGACCAGGAGGGCGCTCTGCGCGTCTTCCAGAGCTGCTGGTGGCTGATCGCGGGGCTGTGCTCCGGCATCATCCTGCTGCTCTCCGGTGCGCTCTACTTTCTGCCGGCCGCGCGGCTGCTGGGCATCGGCAACATCTCCGAGCCGGATACGAAATGGATCGTTTTCTACCTGGGCGTGTCGGTGCTGCTGGGCCAGTTGGAGCAGTTGTTGCAATCCGCCTACCGCGCGATCAAGCGCTACCCCTATGGCGCGTTCGTCAAGAGCCTGATGAGCTTGACCGCCTTTGCGCTGACCATGGTTGCCGTCGCTCTGCATCAGGGGCCACGCATGACGGCACTGGTTTACGCCGGGGCCAACGTTGCCGGCACCATCTTCTTCACCCTGCTGACGAAGCACGACATTCCCTGGATCGAGTTTGGAGTGCGCCGTGCCAGCGTGGCCAAGGTGCGCGAGCTGGTTCGTCCCGCGCTCGCCTACATGTGCTTCCCCATCGGCCAATCGCTGAACCTGGCGGGCACGCAGATGGCAGTGAACTACGCGCTGGGCCCGACCAGCGTAGTCATCTTCACCGCGGCCCGGACGCTCTCGCGCGGCGCGCTGCAGATGGTGCAGATGGTGAACAGCACCTTCGAGCCGGAGCTGACCATCGCCTTCGGCGCGGGCAAGATCGATCTGACGCGGGCACTGCACCGGCGCGCCTGCCAACTCGCGCTGGTGGCCGCACTGGTCATTGTCGCGGGGATTATGACCGTTGGCCCATGGTTCCTCCCGCACTGGACCCACGGCCACGTCCCACCCAGCCGCGGCTTGCTTAGCATTCTGCTGCTGGTGGTGGTTTTCTTCGCGCTGTGGTCCACCAGTTCCACGCTGATGACGGCGACCAACCAGCACCAGAAGCTGGCTGTGGTGTATATGGTCGCCACCGCGTTCACCTGCGCCCTCTGCTTCGTGTTCGCCCGCTGGGAGGGGCTGTACGGGGCGGCCGGGGCGCTGCTGGTGTCGGAGTTGACGATGAACCTGTACGTGTTGCCGGCGTCGCTGCGCATTGCCCACGACACCTTCCCCGCGTTCATGGCCGGCATGCTGCACTATCCCCACGCGCTGAAGCCGGGCGAGCTGTGGGCGCAGATTCGCCGCTCCAAGCCGGGGCTGGAGGCGGAGTAGGCCGGGCGGTGAGAGAATTCCAGCGCGCGCAGAGGAGGAATTGTGCGAGAATTCTTCCCTACACCGCAGAGAACGAACCAACTTGGAAGGCGAGGGTTCCTTTATGTCGATTACGAGGACGTTGTTGGCGGGTGTGGTGATTGCGCTGGCTGCGTTTGGATGCAAGTCGGGGACGGCTACGGCGTCCGCCGGAGCAGAAGCAGCGGCTGCAGGTGGCGCGGTGGCGGCGGCCGCTCCGGTGAAAGAGGAGATCGTCGATCCCTCGCTGAACAACATGGATGCGGTGGAGGTGACGATTCCGGGGAACTGGCACTTCCAGGGGACGCTGATGCAGGGCGGCAACTGCGTGCCGACGCCGTTTCCGGTGTTTCGCGTGACCAGCCCGGATGGGTTGTCGGCGTTTGAACGGGAGCCGACCATCGGCTGGCGATATGGAACGGGACCAATGGTGGGCACCGCGACCGACTGCCTGGCCGTGAAGAGTGCGCTGAGTCCGCAGGACTTTTTGAAGTACCTGGCGCCGACGCTGAAGCTGACGTATGTGTCGGATGTGCCGGAGCCGGCGGCGGAGAACGCGGCAGCGCAGCAGGGACTGGCATCGGCCGAGGCGGTGTATGCGCCGAAGTACGCGGCCGAACACCTGACACCGCCGAAGTCGACGGTGGCGCTGGCGCGGGCGCAGGTGAGCTTCCAGAATGGGACGTTTGCGATGCAGGGCCAGTTGTGGGTGGCGGTGAGCTGCACCGAGACCACGTATCCGGGGCAGAAGTCGATTTTGCAGGGGATGGCGAGTCAGCCGGGCTCGGACGTGACCACTTGCACGGCGGCAACGCGGTTCGTGAGCGCTCCCGCGGCGCAGCTAACCAGCGTGCTGGCGGTGTGGAACACGGCGGGCATGGGCGCCGTGGCGCTGATGCCCTGGCAGCAGGCGTGGGTGAACCGCAACCAGCAGCAGGCGAACATCGTCATGTCGCAGATGATCGCGAGTACGAATGCGGCGATGAAGGCGCAGTATCAGCAGTTCCAGCAATCGATGGCGGCGCAGGCGCAGATGCACCAGCAGTTTATGGCGCAGATGCAGGCGAGCACGAACGCGTCGATGGCCAATGCGAATGCGAGCATGAATGCGCAGTCGACGGCGGCGTCGGACTGGGTGAACTACGCGCTGGACCAGCAGACGGTGCTGGACCCGACGACGGGCCAGGTGAGCAATGTGTCCAGCGCATACACGTATACGTGGACGAACGGTTCAACCAGCTACCAGACCAACGATTCCAACGCTAACCCGAATGGAACCATGGCGGGGACGTGGACCAAGACGCAGGTGGTGCACGGGAACGGGACGCCGTAGTGATTCGTTATCAGGTAGTGACCTCAGCGGCTGAAGCCGCGAAGGTTTTGCTGCGTTTACGGCACGGATAAATCCGTGCCCTTAAGCAAAACGGCGTTGTTCAGCAGCCACTTAAGTTAGCGCGATCTGGGCTTTGGGGCAGCGGGCGGTGAGTTCCTGCTGCAGGCGGGCGAGGTCGCCGGCGGCGTTGGCGGGGATCAGGACGGATTGGTGGATGGCGATGACCTGGGTGGGGCCGTAGGGGTTGGGGACGGTTTTCTGAAAGTGGAGGAGGATGCTGCGCGGCTCGCGCGGGTCGATGGCGGCCGAGGTCAGGTAGGTGCTGACGTTGAGCCAGGGGCTGAAGACGCCGTCGCAGAAGACGCCGTCGCGTCCGAAGTAAACCTCGGGTGCGGCCTGGAGCAACTTGGCGTGGAGCTTGGCGGCGTGGGCGGCTCCGCCACGGCCGCTGAGGGTGGCGATAGTGAGGATGGCTCCGCAGATGAGGATGAGGTAGGGGCCCTTGAACAGCCAGGAGCCCGGTACGAAGAAGGCGACTCCGCCGATGATGAGGGCGAAGGGAAAGAGGAAGCGGCGCCAGTCGCGCCGGAGGACGAAGGTGGGGGGCGTGGCTTGCAGGCGGGCGGTCTGAACAGCGCTCCACTGCTGCCACTGCTCGGGCGTGTACTGCCAGTGGACCCAGGGATCGAGCTCAACGGCGGTGAGGGACTGGTCCAGGCCGCGGCTGGTGGCGTACAGGACCGGCAGCAGGATGATGGCGATAAAGAGCGTCATGCCGCCGATGGTGAGGGCGACGATGCGGGCAGTTCCGGGGACCAGCGCAACTATCGCGAAGATGCCGAGGAGGATGGCGAAGACCTTGACCCAGACATACATCTTGCGGCGATTGTTGGTGACGAGCTTGATGGAGTGAGGGACTGAGGTGGGCTTCGACTCCCGGGGAACGCTGACGGCCTGAATGAGGAAGATGAGGCCGAGGGTGACGAATACGATGACCGCGGCCAGGGCGCTGCCGATGACCGCGGGCGATCGGTTGGCGGTGAGGTTGACGGTGGCGATGATGAGGGAGATGGCTCCCGCGATGCCCAGGATGGCGACCGCGATGGCGCGCAACGAGGTGCGCGCGGAGTAGGTCGGGTTGCGCCGCCAGGCACCCCAGGCGCCGAACATCAGCAGGATGGCGAAGATGAGCTGCGGCATGGGTCAGCCTCCGGAGGGTTGACTGCGATGTTACACGGAGGCCGCGCTTACACAACAGGATGGATGCGAGGGCGGATTATTTTTCGAGCCAGATTTCCATGCCGATGGCGTTGGTATCGATGCGGGTGCTGGCGAAGCCGATGGGGGCGAGGAGTTGCTGCATGCCGGCGACGGTGTAGGCGCGGCGGAGCAGCATGAAGCGGAAGCTGAGGCTGGTGAACCAGCGGCTGAAGAAGCCGAGGCCGAGTGAATCGACATAGCGGTTGATCTCGCGCATGGAGACATCGCGGCGGAGGTCGATGATGAGGGCGCGGCCGCCGGGGCGGAGGACGCGGCGCATCTCGCGGAGGGCTTGCGCGGGCTGGGCGAAGTTCTTGAAGGCGGCGCGGCAGACGAGCAGATCGAAGCTCGCGTCGGCGAAGGGCATTGCGGAGGCGTTGCCCTGGACGATGTTGGCGTTGACACCGGCCTCGGCTGCGTTGCGGCGGGCGATCTCGACGAAGGTGCGGCTGATTTCGAGCGCGGAGACGCGGAGCTGGGGAGTGCGGGCGAGTTCGACCAGGAGAAAGCCGGGGCCGGGCGCGACTTCGAGGACGTCTCCGCCGGCGGGCAGCAGGTCGCGCAGGCGGGCGGCGAGCTTGCGGAACTCGTCCAGGTCGCGGCGCGTGGTTTTCTCGTACCAGCGGGCAATGGAGCCTTCCATGCCCATGCCGATGTAGGCCTTCTGAGTGGTTGCAGCCATAGGTCGTCGCGCCTCCGTTGTTGTCTGGTGTGACTGTGCCGGCGGGCGGATGGTTGCGTTATTTTAGGGGTCAGGAGAGGACGAAGTCCGGGGTGTGACGCTAGGCGACGTGACGGTGAGGCGGGATCCAGGAATCAATTTGCTCAACGTCGCCGGTGGATGTGGTGATGTAGCTGGCCATCTGCTGGGCGAGTTGCGAGTCGACCTCGTCGGCGATGGCCATGACCCCGACCAGGAGCACGCTGAAGTCGATTCTTTTGAGGTTTTCCTGAAGCGTGCGGAAGATGCTGACCTGCAACATGCGCGACTCTTCCACCAGCATGGCGGCGCTATATCCCTGCCGGCGGCGAATGAGGCCGTGTGCGGCGGCGGCGGGGGAGGCGGGCGCGCGGGTGCCGAGCCTGACGGGGAAGCGCAGGCGGAAGACCAGTTCGCGGAACAGTTGGGGCAGGTGGGCGCAACGTAAGTTGTCGTCCAGCGCGACGGAGATGACCTCCGGCTCGTCGCGAACGGACTGAAGCCACTCCTCGATGGTGGACTGGGTGGACCGCTCGAGGATGTCGGCGACGCTTTCGACCGGCAGCGGAGCGGCGATACTTACCCCCAGCTTGAGCCGTTCGAGGATGATTTGGACGAGGTGATCCGCGCGCAGGGGTTTGACCAGGATCTCGTCGGCCTGGTGCAGGATGGCGGTGGTGGCCTGCTGCATCTCGGGAAAGGCGCTGCAGATGAGGGTGACGGCCTTGGGATTGGCGTGACGCATGGCGCTGACCACGGTGAGGCCGTCGCCGGGCTCGGGCATGTGCAGGTCGGTGATGAGCGCGTCAAAGGGCTGGCAGGAGATGCACCTTAGCGCGCGGTTGACGCTGGAGGCTGAGCAGACGTCGAAGCCGCTGAGTTGGAGGACCTGGGAAAGGGTGTCGAGGACCGCTTCGTCATCGTCGACCAGCAGGATCCTGGGGAGGGCTGCTGGTGTACCAGGCTGGGGATCGGTGTTTGCAACGAGATCAGCCATTTGGGTGCCTTTCTTCGAGCAAAGCCACGAGAATGAAGTCCCAGCTTAAAGCGTCTCACCTGGAGGGCTTGGCCGTCTGTTCAATTTTGACCATTTCTTTGGCGCGGCTAGCCGCAGGCTTCTTTCGCCGCTTTGGAGCGTCCAGCAGGGCGGCGCTTTCGGCCTTTCCCCGGGACGGCTGGTCGTACAGGATGACATTGAGCAGCGACTTGTGGACACGGATGCGGCCGTTATATTCGATGAAGCCGTGCTGGCGAAACCGGTTCATGAAGTAGCTGACACGGGAGCGGGTGGTGCCGATCATCTCGGCGAGGGTGCCCTGGGTGATTTTGGGAATGAGCGATTCGACTTCGCCGGGCTGGCCGAATTCCGCCATCAATAATAGGATGCGGGCGAGGCGCTTCTCGCTGGAGTTGAAGAGCTGGTCGACCAGATCGGCCTGGGTGCGCATGGCACGGGCGAGCAGGAAGGACAGGAAGAAGTCGGAGAAGCCATGCTCCTGGTGCATGACGCGGATCATCTCGTCGCGGTCGATGCGGAGTGCGGTGCATGTGTTGATTGCGACGGCCGTGGCCATGCGCAGGCCGGGAACGGCGGCGATCGACTCCTCGCCAATGAAGTCGCCGGGGCCGAGCAGGGTGATGGTAGCCTCCTTGCCGGTTTCCGAGACGACGGTGAGCCTGGCCCTGCCAGTTTGCAGGTAGAAGACGCAGTCTGCCGGGGTTCCCTGGGCGAAGAACACCTGCTTGGCCCGCAGACGGACCAGGTGCCGCCCCAGGCCGGAGTTGGCGAGGAAGGATATCAGGTCGAACTTCGGATAATCAGAGCTGGTCATGGCGACCGCCTCGGACGGATGCATACGGCGCGTGCTGATTCCCTGGTTGTCCGTCGGCGCACGCGGATTGGAATCGGCGCTGCATCACACGACGGATCGTGGTGCTCTGGCCCGCGGGATTGCCGAATACCTGAGAGCCCGGATTGCCCTTCACCCGGAGGGCGCCTGTCCGGAAAAGTTGAGACGCCCTTGAAGCCGGGCAGGCTTCAATGTAATCCACTCGACACAACGATGTACAGCTAAATGTGTGATGCATAGCTTTATTTTTGGGAACGTGACCGGCGACACCCCATCCGTCCCGCAACGGCGACCGCGCGATCCATGGGGAACTCGGCAGACTGCTGCGCCAAAA
Organism: uncultured Granulicella sp.; assembly: GCA_964489045.1. Lineage (GTDB taxonomy): Bacteria > Acidobacteriota > Terriglobia > Terriglobales > Acidobacteriaceae > Edaphobacter. The sequence continues at coordinate 12,558 of CAZAXI010000047.1, forward strand.
AAAACGGAACACCCTCCCCAGGGCGTTCCGCGGCGAAATGCGACAAGCTTTGGAGGTCACGCAGACTTGCGTCTGCGGAAGAGAAAGCCGGCTCCGCCGAACAGGCCGATGCCAAGCAGGATGAGGCTGCTTGGTTCAGGGGCTCCAACGTTGACGGTGTCGAAGGCGGCGGACTTACTTGTGTCGACGACGAAGATGCCATTCTTGAGGACGTCACTCGTATACAGGACCTGCGAGAAATCGAGAATGGGCTCCTTGGTTGCCACGAAGGGGAGTTTCTCCGTGCCCATCAGGTTCTCCAGGCTGGAGGGAGCGGTGGGCAGGGGGGGTGCCCCGTCGAAGGAGTAATCGGCGGAGTAATCGAAGGAGTGAACGAGAGGAACCGCGTCAGGGATGGCGGTAAAAAAGATCCCGGGGGCGACAAATTCCGAGTCGGCTACGCCGGGCATCAACATGTTGTGGCTCACCGACCCAGCGCCGAATAGATCGATGTTTTCCGCGAATGCGGACCATGCCGACCCGGCGAGGAGGGCGAAAAGAAGAGTGAGTTTGCTGAGATTCCTCATGGAAAGGCCCCTTGATGGTGTCAAACGCAAGTTATGGTGTGGGTTTGGGAGTGCCCCTGCCGGGGCTCTCCCGCCGGGAACAGGCAAACTGCCTAGGCGCTCTTGCGTTTACGGAAGAGAAGGCCAGCCCCGCCCAACAGGCCGGTGCCGAGCAGGATGAGACCGCTCGGCTCGGGCGTAATCTGGTAACTCGTGTTCGAGAAGGAAACGCCCGCCGTATTACCGCCAGCACCTGTCTGCGAGGTGAGGTCGAAGGTCCCTTTCATTTGGGAGATGGTGTCGGACGGTCCACTCAAGGTGAAGTAGCCGAAACCCTCTAGGGTGAGATTGCCGCCCAGGTCAAGGTACGGAGGGTTCAAACTAGTGAGGTAATAGTCAAGAGTCTCGCTATTCTCCACGACTTGAAAGACCAATTGCGGGGACGTAAGGGGCGAGAAGGTGAAGCCGGTCATGGTGACAGCTTGGCCATCGGTAAAGTATGAGAAGTCCGGTCCTAAGACAGTACCGAAGATCAGTGTTGTACCACTAAAAGAAATTGAAGTCGGAGTGTAGGAATCTGTACCGGCGATTGAAATCTGATTCAGAATTGGGGTTGCGAATGCATAAGACGCAGACGCGGCGAGTATTGCACCAAGAAGAGCGAGTTTGTTCCAGTTTTTCATGTAGGGCCTCTTGAGAGCCGTCCGCTTGGAAGCGGGTTGTTCAAGTGAACTGCGGGCAGAGACACCGGTACCTTCTGAGGTTGCGAGATTCCCCAGTGGTCACACGTCTCCAGTTGCGGTCGTTTCGATCCCCGGCGGCTGCCGGTCGTTAGTAACTAAGATCGAATATGGAATCTCCAGGTTGCTCGCGCGCGCTTGGCTTTCGCGAGGAAGTAACCTTTTACATTGCCAAAAGCTTCGCATACGGAGAAACAGCGGTCTGGTCAATCTCGCTCAGTTTTGGAAAAATGTAATTTGTTGGACCGGCGGGCGCGGGCGGCAAATGGGGGACGGGTCCCCCGCGCATCCCTGAGAACGACGCGGCAGCCGGGAAGCCGACTGCCCGGGCTGGGCGGGTTTGGGGAGTGGGGGCGGGAGACGTATAATGGAGGTTTGATGGAGCACGCGCGGCCGGTTCGGATGGAAGGCGCCGGGACACGCGTGGCTTGAGTTTCCCCCGGCTGCGGTGGCAGGACGGCCAATTTTTCTCGTGTTTTCCTCTGAAAAGAAAGCCACTTCGACGAGCATCCAAACATCCCAGTAATTGCGGTTAGAAGATTCCGGAAGGCCCCATGCCAGACCATATTAAGAAGCGCCTGGAAGCAGAGATTAAGTTGCTGGAGCGCGAGCTGACGACGGAGTTGCCGGCGGAGATCAAGAAGGCGGTCGCGATGGGAGATCTGAGCGAGAACGCCGAGTACCACATGGCCAAGCAGCGCCAGGTGTTTGTGAACGCGCGCCTGGGGCAGCTAAAGAAGCGGATGGGCGAACTGGCGATGGTGAACCTGACCAACATTCCCCACGACAAAGTCGGCTTCGGCGCGACCGTGGTGGTATTCGACGCCAGCAAGGACGAGGAGATCAGCTACAAGCTGGTGACCAGCGAAGAGTCGGACGTGACCAAGGGGCTGATCTCGACCACCTCGCCGATCGGGCGCGCGCTGCTGGGCAAGAAGATTGGCGACGTGGCGACGGTGGTGACCCCGAACGGCAAGCGCGAGCTGGAAGTGCTGAAGCTGATCACCATCCACGATGAGGTGGAAGAAGAGATTTCGGACGCGGATGTTGCGGCCGGCGAGAAATAAGAGGCAGAATCAAACCCTACGCAACCATGCGTGCGATGCGACGGCTGTAACTCGATGACCTGGACAAGCGCTTTCGGGAAGGGCAGCGGATGGTTGCTGCAGAAGATCGTCAACGGGCTGGCGCTGACCAAGATCTCGCCCAACGTGCTGACGTTTCTGGGCCTGGTGATCAACACCATTGCCGCATGTTTCTTCGGCTTTGCGCGGGTGCACAACGCGAACAAGATGTTCTTCATTGCCGGGATGGTGATCATCGGCGCGGGCATCTTCGACATGGTGGATGGGCGGGTGGCGCGCAAGACCAACCAGGTTAGCGTGTTCGGCGCATTCTTCGATTCGGTGATGGACCGCTACTCGGACGTGGCGATTTTCTTCGGGCTGCTGGTGTACTACGCGCGCGGCAACCGGCTGTTCTACGTGGGGCTGGTGGCGTTTGTGATGACCGCGTGCGTGATGGTGAGCTACACCCGGGCACGGGCGGAGGCGCTGATCGGGACCTGCAAGGTGGGCTTTATGGAGCGGCCGGAGCGCATCGTGTGCGTGATTCTGGGCGCGCTGTTCAACCGCTGGGGAGTGATGGCGCCGGCATTGTGGGTGCTCGCCCTGTTCTCGACCATCACCGTGATCCACCGTATCCGGTACACCTACCTGGAGACGGAACGGCGCAAGCTGGCGGCAGCGACGCAGTAACGTGGCACGGGGCAAGCCGGTTCGGTAGCTTTTGCAGAATGACACGCGGGCCGGGGACAGGGTATAACCACTCACAGGCTATCTAAAATAGCCACACTAGCTGTTTTTGAGCCTGCCTGGAAGGGTGACTGCAGCGCCCATATTGACTGAATTCTGCAGGCTTGCACTTGTTCCACTTGCTTAAGAGTCTGTTTCCTGAATGTCCGAGGGTGTGATGACTGGAGAATTGGCGCGGCTTGCAGGCCCGCCCGTGCGTATTGTGCGTGGACGCGAGGGTGTGCTTGCGTGGAAGGACCGACTGGTGGAGTTGAGCCGGCGCGCCGCTCAGACCAATGCCATGGCCTGGTTGGAGCACGATCTGGCGCGGCCTTTATTCGCCCTGAAGCGGCCCACGTTGATTCTGATTATGGGCGGCGGAGCGGACGGTGCGAATGAACTGAGGGCGGCGGTACTGCTGTATGAGCACCGGGTGTTTGGGGTGGGAAGCCGGCTGTTTTTTTCTGACTATCACGGCGCCGCCAAGACCGTAATTGCGGCGGAAGGCGAGCGGGCGAGGGCCGCATTTATCGCGAGTGAGTTGCTTATGCAAGAGGGCGCTCTGATGGTGCACATCTCCTACGAGGGCGATCAACCCCAGATGGACGCGGCTGGGAGGGGAAGGCAAGCAGAAGAGCAGAGGTGGACATGGGCAATCAGGCAAAGGCAAGCGATCGGGTATTTGCTTGTGAAAGACACCGTCGATGCCACTCTGGCCCAACTGGGCAAGCACACTCGCCGAAACCTGCGATATTACCGGCGGCGCGCGGAAGCCGAACTGGGGCAAGAGCTAGTCGACCATCCGGAACTGACGCGGGATGAGTTTGTCGCGTTCACGCGGAGATGCAGCTATGCGCTGACCGATGAGCAGGCCGCGCGGAGGTATGAGGGGATCCAGAACATGCCGGCCAAATACCTGTACCTGGGTCTGCGAGCGGCCAACGGCGAGTGGCTGAGCCTGATCGGAGGACACACCCACGAGAGCGACATCCAAATCGACTGGCAAATGAATCGTGCGGACATGCCCTCCTATTCTCTCTGCACGGTGATGCGGTCGCACCTGATTGAACACGCGGTGAGGCACCAGACGCGGAGACTCTTCTTTGTGGGCGGGACCGCGCATTCCATTCGCAGCGCGATGACCCCAGTGAAAATCGCGGACCTCGTCGTCTTGCATGACAAATTGCCGAGAAAGGCCCTGTCGAGGATGACGCGTCCCAACGGCTTTGCGCGGGAGATGCTGTCCAACACGGCTCTGGAATGGCATCGCTGGTGGCGGATTCCCTCGCTCTACGATCAACGCGGCTCCTGGCGCAAGGACCCCGGCCGCGAGGGCCCCGACGAATTGCCGGAAGCGCATCGGTTGCGAGGGTGATCCAGCGCACTGGGAACACCGGAAGGGTGACTTAACGGCACAAGCTGGCGGCTTTTCCTGCGCCGGCGGGCCGCCAAATCCGCCAGACTCGCATAGACTGGAGAACGCGAGGAGAGTGTGCGATGGCGGATATAGCGGAGTTGCAGCAGAAGTTTGCGATCCCGGGTGTGCTGGGGTTCGAGAAGACGGCGTCGGGACTGGTGGTGGCGCGGGTGACAGCGCCGGCGGCGGAGGCCACGATCTACCTGCAGGGCGCGCATGTGACCCACTGGAAGCCCACGGGGCAGGCGCCGGCGATTTTTGTGAGCCAGCGCGCGGAGTTCGTGCCGGATAAGCCGATCCGCGGCGGCGTGCCCATCGTGTTTCCGTGGTTTTCCGATCGGCACGACGGCAAGACCGGGCCGCAGCATGGGTTCGCGCGCATCTCGGAGTGGGAGGTCGCCTTCGCCGCCATGTCGGGTGATGAACTGCATCTGGCGTTTACGCTGGCGCCGAACGAGCTGAGCCGGAGTTTGGGCTACGACCACTTCAAGCTCGGCTACCGGGTGAGTATCGGGCGCAAGCTGACCCTGGAGTTCGGCGTGCAAAACGACTCCGGTAACGGTGGGGCGCGCGGCGGAGGACCCGCGGCGGCGACGGCAAAAGCGGACCAGGCCGCGGAGGGCGCGCCGCTGGTGTTCGAAGAGGCGCTGCACACGTACTTCGAGGTGGCGGACGTGCGGCAGGTCGAGATCGACGGGCTGGGCGGGGCGACGTACATCGACAAGGTGGATGGATTCAAGCGCAAGGTGCAGGCGCCGGACCCGTTCAAGTTTGAGGGGCGGACCGACCGGCCGTATCTGAACACGACTGCGACCTGTGTGCTGCACGATCCCGTGGGTGCACGCAAGATTACGGTGGCGAAGAGTGGGTCGAATTCGACCGTGGTGTGGAACCCGTGGAAGGAGTTCACGGCGAACATGGTAGACATGGAGCCGGATGCGTGGCTGCATATGACGACCATCGAAACCGCGAATGTGGCGGACAACACCGTGACGCTGAGGGCCGGCGAAACGCATGCGATGCGCGCGGACATCTCCATCGAGAAGACAAGGTAAATGGCGGGTGCGGAGCAGGGGTTCCGGCTGATTCTGGCGTCGGCTTCGCCGCGGCGGAGAGAGCTGCTGGCTCAGGCGGGATACGTGTTCACGGTGGAAGCCGCGGATGTGGATGAGTCGGAGCGGGTGGGCGAGGCTCCGGACGCGTATGTGCGGCGGCTGGCGGAAGAGAAGGCAAGGGTTGTCAGCGAGTCAGCAAGTCAGCGAGTCAGCGAGTCAGCGGAAGGACTCGGGGCTGCGTTGCCTTTGATAGTGCTGGGCGCGGATACGACGGTGGTTTGCGATGGGGCGATGCTGGCGAAGCCCGCGGATGCAGAGGATGCGAAGCGGATGCTGCTGCGGCTTTCGGGCAGGACGCACGAGGTGATGACGGGAGTGGCGGCGGCGACGCGGGCGGGGATGGTTGGTGGGGTTGAAACTACTTCAGTTACATTCTCTGAGATTCCCGAGGGGGAGCTGGATTTCTATTGCGCGACGAGTGAGCCGATGGATAAGGCTGGGGCGTATGGGATTCAGGGGTATGCGGCGCGCTGGATTCCGCGGATTGATGGGGACTACTTCAATGTGATGGGGCTGCCGATTGCGCGGGTGGTGCGGTTGATTGAGGAGGTAACGAAGGCGGATTTGTCTCCTGTGCCAGAGTGATGACCGCTGGACGGAACGAGGCACCATGAGTATTGGAACCCGGGGGCTCGACACGATCATCGTGTTTTTCGTCCGTTCCACAATCGTCGCGTTCAAGCGGCTGCGGAGCGGCTGGTGGGTTCCGACGGAAGCTCACGTCACGAAGGCGGCTTGGCATAGAGCGTTCATCGGATGTGACACGGCGGCGGTTCAATACAAATACAGCGTCGAAGGGCAAGAGTATCGAAATACTTCTGTTCAGCCCTTCTTCGATGGAGGGGACCCTGATGGGCCCGTGAAGGTGCTCCCTCCCGGTACGACGACGCAGATTCGATACGACCCCAAGAATCCGTCGAGCTCTTTTCTTGTGGAGCGTTGGTGGATCACGCGCCGGGGAATGAAAGTCTGACCCTTACACGCCCTTCGCGGCTACAGCGAAAGATGGAGCGACCATGAGAGAGGAATTGCTGCGATTCGACGGTACTGTCGAACGCGATCCCGCCATCGATGCGTGGATGGAGGAGCGTGCAGGTGAATTGGGAGCGATTGCGCACGAGTGGTTTGAGGTGATGCGGAGATGCGGGGACGAAGTGCGGGAGGTCTTCCATGACGGCTGTCCGGTTGCATGTCTCGGGGATGCGCCCTTCGGCTACGTCAATGTATTCACATCGCATGTGAACGTGGGATTCTTTCAGGGCGCAGCGCTGCCCGATCCGGCGCGGTTGTTGCAAGGCTCCGGCAAGCGAATGCGCCATGTGAAGCTGACGCCGGGAACGGCCACGGACGCCGCAGCGCTCAGCAGGCTGATCGAGGCGGCCTACTCGGATATAAAGGCGCGGGTTGAAAACGGCTAGCCCGGGTGCCCCGCGACATAAGTCAAGATCGATCATGGACTCACCAACTTCAGGCCGGGAAGGTTGGCGAAGTCGGTGGTGTTGGTAGTGAGCAGCGTGTATCCGTGCTCGATTGCCTGGGCGGCGATCCAGAGATCGTTGTAGCGCGGCCGGGGAGAGCGGCCTGCGTGTTTGACGGCAGCGGCGAGCACGCCGAACGCGGCGGCAGTCGACCGCGATACATCCAGTATGGGGCGACTCTCCAGGCGGCGCAGGTAGGCTGCTCTGGCAGCCCGCTCCGCAGGATCGGCACAGGATTCCACACCGAAGCCGAGTTCCCCAAGAGAGATCACAGAGATAAAGACCGGCAAATTGCCGGCTGCGGCGATCACGGTCTGCGGATCGAGTTGGCCGGAGGCAAGTCCTACCCAGATGCAGCGATCGAGAATTATGCCCACGGATCGCGCACCGTCTGGTCGAATCCTTTTCTAGCGTCGCTGAGCCATCGGGCGGCTTGTCGTTTGGAGAGGACCGGTCCGAGGCCGGACAGAGCCTGGGCGGCGGTCATGGTTGGCGCAGGAGGGATGATCTGGGCAATCACGGCGCGGTTTCTCTCTACAGCCACGCCTTCGCCGCGGCTGATGACGCGGTCGAGAATCTTGCTGGTGTTTCGAGCCAAATCGGTTGCGCTTATGGTTTGCATGGCCGTCTCCGTCAATACGTATTATACATATATGTGTATTTTATGTAAAAGCGGCGAGTTGGGAGCGCACGCGGGCCATGATGTCGAGGTAGAAGCTGAGGTTATGGATGGAGTTTAGGGTGGCGCCGAGCGGCTCTTTGGCGACGAAGAGGTGGCGGAGGTAGGCGCGGGTGTAGCGGCGGCAGACCGGGCAGGAGCAGGCGGGATCGATGGGGCGCTGGTCCTCGGCGTACTCTTGGCGCTTGATGTTCATGCGGACGGCGGTGCGGGAGGCGGTCTCGGCTTCGGCTGAATCGGCGGAGTTGGTGGGCTGCTGGGCGGATAGCTCTTCGCCGGGCTGGGGCGCGCGGAAGAGCAGGCCGTGGCGGGCGGCGCGGGTGGGCAGGACGCAGTCCATCATGTCGACGCCCATGCGGGCGTACTCCTCGATCTCGTCGGGGTAGCCGACGCCCATGACGTAGCGGGGCTTGTCTTTCGGGAGGATTTCGAGCGTGCGGGCGATCATCTCGCGGGTGACTTCGCGGGGCTCGCCGACGGCCAGGCCGCCGATGGCGTAGCCCGGGAAGTCCATCTCGACCAGGCGCTCGGCGGACTCGCGGCGGAGGTCGGCGTACATGCCGCCCTGCACGATGCCGAAGAGGCAGGGAGCAGGGAGTCGGGAACAGGGATCAGAAGGCGGAGCGGTCGCCGTTCCCTGATCCCTGTTCTCGGTTCCCTCTGGCGCCCACGGAACTTCGTGGCGATGATCCAGCCAGTACTGGCGGGAGCGGGCGGCCCAGGCGTGGGTGAGGCCCATGGAGTCGCGGGTGCGCTCCCAGGTTGCGGGCGTCTCGACGCACTCGTCGAAGGCCATCATGATGTCGGCGCCGAGGGCGATCTGGACTTCCATGGAGTGTTCGGGCGAGAAGCAATGCAGGCTGCCGTCGAGGTGCGAGCGGAACTCGACGCCGGCGTCGGTGATTTTGCGCAGCTTGGCGAGCGAGAAGACCTGAAAGCCGCCGGAGTCGGTGAGCATGGGCCTGGTCCAGCTCATGAAGCGATGCACGCCGCCCATGCGCCGGATAAGCGAATGGCCGGGGCGCAGGTAGAGATGATAGGTGTTGGCGAGGATGATCTCCGCGCCCGCGCCGTCGCGGCCGAGGTGTTCGAGCGTGGCCTGTTCCACGGTCTTGACGGTGGCGGCGGTGCCGACAGGCATGAAGACGGGCGTCTGGACCGTACCGTGCGGGAGGTGCAACGCGGCGCGGCGACCGCCCGTGGGCGCAGTGGCACCGATATCGAACGTAAGACCCATGGTTCCAGTATGCCCGTTGGCCGAGTTTTCAGTCCCAGAACGTGACCTCAGCGGCTGAAGCCGCGATGATTTTGCGGTGTCTACGGCACGGATAAATCCGTGCCCTTAACGAAACGGTCTTATCGGCGGGGTTGACGTTCATGGTTGCTCGGCGATGGCGACGGCCTGGGAGACGGTGAGGTTGTTGGGGACGCGGACGAAGTTTGAGTGTTCGGCGTGCTCGTTCCTGGCGATGGACTTGAAGAAGATGACCTTGCCGTTGATGGCGGTGTCGACCTGGGTCGTCTTCCAGTCGGGCTGGCCGAGGCGATCGCGCGTGGTGGCGAAGTTGCTGCCCGCATGGATGGTCGCCAGCAGTCCGAAGCCGATGTTCACATCCTCCGGCAGGCGGCCCTCAATATGGTGCAGACGCATTGCCGCCGGATCGATCAGCAGGGTTCCCGACATGGCGTGGAGTACGCGCTCTTCCATCGACTGCGGCTGGTAGTCCGGGTTGGGCCTGTAGTCGATGCGCAGGTAGCCGCCCTCGGGGTGGACGCTGCCGAAGAGAAACGCTCGCGAGACCAGCTTCAGCATCTGTCTGGAGTGTAGCTCGTCGTCCTTGATTGCCTGCGATCTTCTGGCGAAGGCGGCGGGGTCGGCGACGATGGCGGCGAGGCGGCCGCGCTCCTCGGCGATGCGCTCCGGCGAGAGTGGCCGGCCGTCCTCGGCGAGCAGCATGCGCACCTTGCCGAGGTTGGTTTCGACCACTTTTTCCGTCCACAGATGGCCGCCGGTGCGGTCGGAGCGCTCCTGCGAGAGATAGGTGTAGTGGTCGATATGCTGCGCGGCCAAGTCTTCGTTGGCGAGCATGACGGCGACCACCTGTTGGGCGGAGTCGGAATGCTGGGGAATGTCCGCCGCAGCGCGAACGACGGGTACGGGCCACGCCAGCACAAGGCAGAGCGCAGAGGCCGCAGCCACCCAGCCGGCGACGCCACTCCTGGCCGCGCGCCGCGCCGCCGGCACGGTGTTGTTCCCGCATTTTGACATCCCGATCATCTTCTCCAATTAGATGCGTGCTGGAAGTTGGACGCAGGTTGAGCCGCTGCATGAGCAAGATGGAGCATTACTGCTCGACCATGGCGACGGCCTGCGCGAGGGAAAGATCGTTGGGCACGGGGACGAAGTTGCTGTGCTCCGCGTGCGCGTTGCGGACGATGGACTTGAAGAACAGGATCCTGCCGCTGAAGTTAGTGTCGTACGCGGTGGTCTTCCACTCGGGTACGCCGGGGCGGTCGCGGGTGGCAGAAAAGTTGCTGCCCGTGCGGATCTTTGCCAGGATTCCGAAGCCGATGCTGACATCCTGGGGCAGGCGGCCTTCCATGTGGCGCAACCGCATGGCCTGCGGGTCGATGAGCAGCGTCCCGGAGATGCCGTGCATCAGACGCTCTTCGATGGATTGGGTTTTGTAGTTGGGGTTGGGCCGGAAGTCGATGCGCAGATAGCCGCTCTCTTCGCCCGCGTCACTGAAGAGGAACGCCTTGGCAACCAGCGGCTCCATCTGGCGGGCGTGCTCCTCGTCGTCTTTCTGGCCCTGCGATTTTCTGGCAAATGCGGCCGGATCGGCGGCGATGGCAGCGAGGCGGGCGCGCTCCAGCACGATGCGCTGGGGCGAGAGCGGCTTGCCGTCTTCGGCGATCAGCAGGCGCAGCGTGCCGGCGCTGGTCTCGACTACCTTCTCCGTCCACAGGTGCCCGCCGGTGCGGTTGGAGCGCTCCTGCGAGAGATACATGTAGTGGTCTCGATGCAGCGACGCGGCTACCTCGTTGGCGAGCAGAGTGGCGACGATCTGACTTGCGGAGGCGGGCGGCTGCGATGCGGTGGTGGCAGCGCAGAGGTTGGGCGAGGGCCACTGGAGCAGCAGGCAGAGCGCGGCGGCACACAGCAGCAGCGCGGTGCGAGCGGTTGCCACGGCTGATGCTTGCTTCACGTTCGCATCTCCTCCAGTAATCCTGCGTGCGCTGCATGCCGCGCTGGAAAGCGCCTTATACGGCTGCCGCCGGCCGCGGGCGCACCCATTGTGCAACAGCCAGCGATACCACCAACAGGGCGCCGGCCAGATAGAATGCCGCGCCCGGAGCCTGGATGGCCGCTTCGGCGCCAAAGGTCTTCGAGAAGATCCAGGTGAACATCACCGGCCCGAAGATGGCGGCGAGCCCGCGCAGGCTCTGCACGCCGCCCTGCATCTGGCCCTGTTCGGAGGGCTTGACCTCACGCGACATGATGCTTTGGGCGGAGGGCCACCCCAGTGCCATGAGATTGAGGACGGGAATGCCCCAGAGCATCAGCAAGCCGGTCTTCGAAAGGCCGATCATGACGTAACCGACGGCCCCGCCGATGAGGCCGAGGGTGAGCGCGCCGCGCTCGCCGATACGCTTGACCACGGGCTTGACCAGGCCCGCGGCGAAAAACCCCTGAATGATGCCGACCAGCGCCAGCGAGAGACCGACGGAGCGGTCGGACCAGCCGTAGCGGTAGTCGGTGTAGAGGACGTAGACATTTTGTAACGATTGTTGTGCCAGATAGCCGAGCACCAGCACCGCCGAGAGTCCGAACAGGACTTTGTTGTTGCGCAACATGCGCAGCGAACCGACCGGGTTGGCGCGCTTCCAGGAGAAGGCGCTGCGGTGCTCGTGGCTAAGCGACTCCGGCAGGACGAAGATGCCGTAGAGGCCGTTGAGCAGGCTCAAGACGCCCGCGACCAGGAACGGCAGGCGCGGGTTGACGCTGCCGAGAATACCGCCCAGCGCCGGGCCCAGCACAAAGCCCATGCCGAACGCGGCGCCGACCAGGCCAAAGGCGCTGGCGCGCTTCTCCGGCGGGGTGACATCGGTCATATAGGCCATGCCGGTGGGGACGCTGGAGGCGGTGAGGCCGGAGATGACGCGGCCGAGGAAGAGCCAGCCGAGCGCGGGCGCCCACGCCATCAAGAGGTAGTCCAGGCCGAGGCCGAAGTTCGAGAGCAGGACGACCGGCCGGCGGCCGTAACGGTCTGACAGCGAGCCGAGCACCGGCGAGAAGAAGAACTGCATCACCGCGAAGACGGTGCCGAAAAGGCCGAGCATGCGCGCGGAGCTGGATACATTTCCAGCCATGAAGCTGGCGATCAGGCGCGGCAGCACCGGCGCGATCATGCCGAGGGCGAGCATGTCCAGCGCGATGGTGAGGAAGATGAAGCTGGCGGCGGCGCGGCGGCCCCGGGGCTGGTAGATGGGGACGGAGAGTTGCTGCTCGTCGAGGGGCACGGCGGCATCGCCCGTGGCCATGAGGTTTTCGGCGATGCCGGTCTGCAAGACGTCGCTGTCGGCGGCTGCGCCGAGCGCGTTCCGGTCCGGCAGATTGTCGCTTTGGGGCATACGCCTCAGTCTAGCTTAGGCGGCGCGGATTTCGAGTGTCTTGCCGAGGGCCTTCATGGCGAGGGCGATGCCGTCGATCTTGGAGGCGTGGCGGAGGTTGGTGAGGCGATTGACGGCCTGAGGGGTGGTGCCGAGGCGGCGAGCGAGTTCCGCAGGGCGAACGTGCTGGTGGATCATTTCGTTCAACAGCAGCACCTTGGCCGTGAGGCTCGCGGGGAGTTCGATGAGATGCTGCCGGCGCTTCGCGGGCGAAGGCATGGGCACTGGGCGTCTGTCCTCGAAGTAGAAGTCCATGGCGAGTTCGAGCGCTTCGGCGGCCATGGCCAGGGATTCTTCGACGGTTTCTCCCTGCGTGATGGCTTCGGGGATGTCGCGGAAGGTGACGACATAGCCGCCGTCTATCTTGTCGGGGGTCAAAGTAACTGGATATGCGAGCATGGGTTTCCTCCTTACTTCAGGCCTAGCTGCTATTTGATGCCTTCGGCTGTGCCTTTCTTGAGGTCCTTACCGTGCATCGGCAGGATCGAGGTTCTTCCGTTGAGCCTGATCTGTAGATGCGAACCTTTTTGGGGTCCAAAAGTCGCTCCCAGGCTGGTCAGCCACCGCTTGAACTCGCTGCTCTTCACGGATTTCAATTATAAACAAAAATGTTTATAAATACAAACCGGTGAGGATGGCGCCCGCACAAAAGCAATCACGTAGATTCTGAGCGAAGCTCAGAATGACGGCGTCGGGGAGGTGAAGCCGGCTCCTTGGAATACAAACGTCGCAGCTCGGCTAATGCACGGCGAGTTCTTCGGGGGCGGGCTCGGCGGGGGCGGATTCGCCTGCAGCGGGCGCAGCGGGGGCGCCGGGCGCGGTGGGTTTGGCGGGGCGCTTGGGCGGGAGGCGCATGAGGAACGGCAGCGGCGACAGCAGGACGACCACGCAGCCAAGAATGACGAACGCGTTCTTGTAGCTGAGCATGCTGGCCTGGCGCAGCATCACCTGGTAGGCCTCGCCGACTGCGGCCTGGCCGGCGGCTGCAGGGGCCATGCCGTGCCCGATCAGGATCTCCTTCACGCGGTCCATGAAGCTGGTGTAGGCCACGCTGCCGGGAACCACGTTGGCCGCCAGCGCCGTCTGGTGCACCTGCGACATGCGCACGATGTAGGTGGTGAGCAGCGCGGTGCCGGCGGAGCCGCCCAGGTTGCGCGCGAAGTTGGAGAGCGAGGTGATCTGGTTAGTCTTGGCGGCGGGTACGCCAACGTAGTTGAGAGTGCTGATGGGGATGAAGACAAAGGGCAGCGCGATGACCTGCAGCAGGCGCAGCTCAATGATGTGGCCAAAGCTGGTGGTGAGGTCGAGTTGCGACAGATTGAAGACGCCCAGCGCAGTGATGATGTAGGCGATGCAGACCATCAGGCGCGGGTCCATCTTGCCGACGGTGCGGCCGGCGATGGCCATCATGAACATCATCAGGAAGGCGGCGGGGGAGATGACCATGCCGGCGCGTTCCGCGGTGTAGCCCAGCAGCACCTGCACGTACTGCGGGATGATGACGGTGGTGGCGAACAACACCATCCCGAGGAAGAACTGGAGGAAGACGGCAGTGCCGAAGTTGCGGTTCTTCAGCAGCTTCAGGTCGACGATGGGGTCGGGGTGGTTCCACTCCCACCAGCAGAAGAAGATGAGCAGGCAGGTGGCGAGCATGGCGGTGAAGCGGATCATGGGATCGCCGAACCAGTCCTTCTCCTGGCCCTTGTCCAGCGTGAACTCGAGGAAGCCGACGCCGAGGGCGACCAGGCCCAAGCCCATGAAGTCGACTTTGAGGTGCCTGGAGGCTTCCTTGCGGGCCTTGAGGAACGGCGGGTCCTCGACCATGCGGTTGGAGAGATAGAGCGAAAGTATGCCCACGGGAATGTTGATGAAGAAAATCCAGTGCCAACTGAAGTTGTCGGTGATCCAGCCGCCGAAGGTTGGGCCGATGGCCGGTGCGCAGACGACGGCCATGCCGTAAAGCGCGAAGGCCTGGCCGCGCTTTTCGATGGGGAAGGTGTCGGCGAGGATGGCCT
>CAZAXI010000048.1:0-26957 GCA_964489045.1 uncultured Granulicella sp.
GGCGGCGGACGCGGCGGTGGTGGCGGCGGTGGCGGCTTCGGCGGTGGCGGTGGCGGACGTGGTGGCGGCGGTGGTGGCGGCGGCGGCGGCTTTGGCGGTGGACGCGGTTCCAACACCGGGCGCAAATATAACCTGTCGCTTGGGCTCCAGGTGCTGAACCTGTTCAACGAGGTTCCCTACGCAGCGCCGGTGAGCGACGTGACCAATTCCAAGTTTGGCCAGGTCACCTCGATTGGCGGCGGCTTCGGGAGCTCAAACGCAGTGCGGCATATCACGCTGACGGCGAACTTCAACTTCTAACCAATATTTCGATTCGCGAGAAGGGCGCGGCTGAATCTGGCCGCGCCTCTTTCGTTGTTGTGCGCCGCGTGTGGCGGAGACAGGGTGGACTAAACAGCCGGCGGTTTTGCAATCACCGGCGCGGCGATGACGATGGTCTTGGCATTGAGGAACTCGCGCATGCCGGCGGCCGAGAGTTCGCGGCCATAGCCGGAGTGCTTGATGCCGCCAAAGGGCAGGCGCGGATCGCTGGCCACCTGGGCATTGAAGAAGACAGCTCCGGATTGGAGTTCGGCGGCAAAGCGGCGCTGTTCGGTGTCGCTGCGTGTCCACACGGAGGCACCCAGGCCGAACTGGGTGTCGTTGGCCACGGCGATGGCGTGGTCGATGTCGCGCACACGGAACAGCATCGCGACTGGCCCGAAGATCTCCTCGCGATAGATCGCGGAGGTGCGGGAAACACCGGCGATCACGGTCGGCGAGTAGTAATTGCCTTTGCCGGCGATGCGCTCCCCGCCGGTCAGCACCCGGCCGCCGGCGCGGATGGCGGCCTGCACCTGGGCGTCAAGGTCATCGAGTTGCGTGGCCGTCGCAAGCGGGCCGATCTCGGTGTCTTCGCAGGTGGGGTCGCCGATCTTCATGGCGGCCATGCCCGCGACGAAACGGGTCTCGAAGTCGTCGTAGATTGGGTCGGCGATGAGGAAGCGCTTGGCCGCGATGCACGACTGGCCGCTGTTGACGCAGCGGGCGTGTACAGCAGCATCGACGGCGGCTTCGAGATCGGCTGAGGGCATCACAATGAAGGGGTCGCTGCCGCCGAGTTCGAGGACCGACTTCTTGATGAGCCATCCGGCCTGGGCGGCGATGGCGCGCCCGGTGGTCTCGCTCCCAGTCACCGTGACTGCAGCCACGCGCTCGTCGGCGAGCACCATCTCCACCTGGCTGGCCTCGATCAGCAGCGTCTGGAAAACGCCGCGGGGAAAACCGGCGCGGCGCACCAGCTCTTCAATGGCGAGCGCGCATTGGGGGACGTTGGACGCGTGCTTGAGCAGACCCACGTTGCCGGCCATCAGCGCGGGCGCGAGAAAACGGAAGACCTGCCAGAAGGGGAAGTTCCACGGCATGACAGCGAGCACGACGCCGAGCGGGTCCCAATGGACGCACCCGTCGTTCGCGCCGATGTCGACGGGCTCGGGCGCGAGGATGCGGGCGGCGTGATCGGCGTAGTAGTAGCAGGCGCTGGCGCACTTTACGATTTCGGCGCGCGCGGCCACTGCGGGCTTGCCCATCTCGCCGGTGATGAGTGCGGCAAGCTCGCTGGTCTCAGTTTCCAGCAGCTTTGCGAGCTTGCGCATACACAGCGCGCGGTGGCTGAGCGGAACATTGGCGTAGTCCACGAATGCGGCCCGGGCGATAGCGATCTTATCGAGCAGCACCTCGCTGGTCAGCGGAGTGAAGCTGCGAAGCAGAACGCCGTTCGAGGGATTGACGGACTGGATCGGCATAATGCGCTACTCCGCCGCAAGCTTGCCAAGAGCGGAGGCGAGAACGCGCGCGCCTCGCTCGATGTCGGCGGGCGCGGCGTACTCGTCGGGCCGATGGCTGACGCCGCCGCGGCAAGGGATGAAGATCATGGCGATAGGCGCGATGCCGGCGATGAACGAGGAGTCGTGGTACGCGCGGGCGACCAAGTGCTTTGCAGGGATGCCGTAGCCGCGGCAGATTTCGTCGAGGACCTGGACGATGTGCGGCGAAGAGATGGCCGGCTGGTCGGCATTGACCAGCGTCTCAGCGATCCGGACTTCGCGGCGCGCGCGGATTTGCTCGACGTCGCGGCGGACGCCTTCCATGACGCCTTCGCGACGCACGGGGTCGGTGTCGCGGATGTCGACCTGGAGGGTGACGCGGCTGGGAACGCTGTTAACCGCGCCGGGATAGACATCGCAGGTGCCGACGGTGGCGACGGTGTCGATGACGCCGGTCGCGAGCGCGTGCCGCTCGATGGACAGGATGATCTCAGAGGCGGCGCAGAGCGCGTCGCGGCGGTCGGGCATCAGCAGCGCGCCGGCGTGGCCGCCGATGCCTTCGATGGTGAAGGTGTAGCCGGCAGGTGCGGCGATGGCGGTGACGATGCCGAGGGGCAGGCCTTCGCGTTCGAGCAGAGGCCCCTGCTCGATGTGTAGTTCGACCCACGCGTGATAGTGGCCCGAGGGCAGACACACGCTGGAGAGCGGCCCAGCGAAGCCCGCGGCGGCACGGACCTGGGCCAGGGTCTCGTCTTCGTGGCCGCGCTGCGCGCCGTGGAGGGCGTCCGCGCGCTCGGGCGAGAGTGTGCCCGATATGAGCCGGCTGCCCACACAGCCGATGCCAAAGCGGGTTGGTTCTTCGGAGGTGAGAAGAACCAATTCGATAGACCGGCGGGGGCGCAGACCGCTGCGCTTGAGGGCACGGATAGCTTCGAGGCCGCCGAGCACGCCGACGGTGCCGTCGTACATGCCGGCATGGGGGATGGCGTCGATGTGCGAGCCGGTGGCGACGGCGGGAAGATCGGGCTCGGCGCCGACCCAGCGGAAGAAAGTGTTGCCGACGGCGTCTTCGCGGATGACGAGGCCCGCGGCTGCGGCGAGCGACTTGAGCCATGCACGCGCGCGGAGATCGTCGGAAGTGAAGACGATGCGAGTGACGGCGGTGCCGTCGGGGGATGGCTCGATCGAGGTGAAGGTGGCGAGTGTTTTGAGTTCGTCGTTGAGCCGGGTTGCGTCGATCTGAACTTCGCTTGGAGCGATGCGGCTGGGCGGATTATCAATGCGGGTCTGCATACTTGCCTCCTGCACCTCAAGGAAAAGTTGCGCACTGCGATTCGTCAGCCCAGTGGATGCCGGTTCCAGTCCTTATAGATTAGATACTTTGCAGGTTGCTTGCCCAACGCGCCGAACCATTGCGGACAGAAGGGCGCCATCCAGATGAAGTCGCCCGCGGTGACCGGGTACCAGGCGTCGCCGAGGCGATAGATGCCGCCGCCCTCGAGCATCAGCAGGCCGTGCTCCATCACGTGGATTTCGACCCTGCTGAGAGATGCGCCGGGCTGGTAGGTCATGGTGTTGACCGCGAAGTCGAATGCAGGCTGATCGGGGAGCAGACTGCGCACCTGCAGGTCGGGATCGCCCATTAGCGCGGTTGGTGCGGCATCGGCTTCGGTGCCGACGAGCAGATGGGGTGAGGCGACTCCCGCAAGAGGCTGATAGATTTTTTCGATGACAGCGAGGCGCGTAGCGGCTTGCGCTGTGACGGTGTGGGCCAGATCCGCGGGGATGTAGGCGTAGCCGCCGACGGAGAGCGACTGAAAGCTGGTGTCGGTGGCGAGATCGACGACACCGCTGAGCACATAGACGAAGCGCTGGGCAGATGTGGGGCCGAGCTTCCCGCCCGGATCGAGTTCCGCGGTGTATTCGGTGAAGGCCGCACCGGCAGCGGGCGAGACGTGGACGATGGCTGCACCGCCCTGCATACCCGGAAGCGGCGCGCGGACGAAGGTGTCGGGCGTGTGCAGAAGATGGTCGCGCCGGTTCACGCTGCGGGTGTGGCCGAGGTTATGCATGGAGGTCTCGCTTTCGAGGCGAGGTTCGGGCGGCAATTCGTTCGATCATCGCTCTATCATCGCGCAACCTTCGCAGGAACTCCACCCCGGTTGCGAGCGCGGCTTCGACGTCTCCGGTCAGAACGGTCTCGCCGGGGTGATGGCTGAGGCCGCCCGGACTGCGCAGGAACAACATCGCGGCGGGCACGCGGCGGGCGACGATCATGGCATCGTGGCCGGCGCCGCTGGTGATGACGCGGGCGGGTTGGTTGGTGGCGCACGCAACCGCATCCACGAGTAGAGATGTCAACGCGGGGTCCATGGGAACGGCGGCCTGGTCGAGCGATGCGCTATGGGCGGCGGTGACACCACGAGAGGTGGCGGTCCGATTTGCACAGTCGAGATAATGCTTGGCGGCTGCCTGGCGCACAGCATCCTGCGCGTGCCGCACGTCGAGCGTGGCGATACATGCGCCGGGGATGACGTTGCCCGCAGCGGAGGGGACCTCGATCTTGCCGACGGTAGCGACCAGGCCGGGAGTGGCGCCGGCGTGGCGCTCGACCTCGACGATCCACTCGGCTGTCGCGGCCAGGGCATCGTGGCGCAGCGGGCCCATGGGCGTGGTGCCCGCGTGGTTGGCGTGGCCGGTGAAGGTGACCTGCATGCGCGTCTGGCCGGCGATGGCGTCGGCCACGCCGAGGGCGAGGCCCTCGCTTTCGAGCACCGGTCCCTGCTCGATGTGGAACTCGAGGTAGGCGAAGGCGGACTGGTCGACAACTGCGGCGGGTAAGGCTGCGGGGTCGAGGCCGAAACTGCGGATGGCATCGACGACGCTGGTGCCGTCAGCGTCGGTGCGGGTGAGGGTCTCGGCGTCCAACTCGCCGATCAGCGCGAGGCTTCCGAGAAAAGGCTTGGCGAAGCGGACGCCTTCCTCTTCGGAGAAGCCGATGACCTCAATGGCGAAGGGCATTCCCGGCCCCGTTGATGCGCTCGACTGCCCGGCGATCTCTTCCGCCAGCGCAACGCCGATCACCACGCCGAGCACGCCGTCGAAGGCCCCTGCATTTGCGACCGTGTCCAGATGCGAGCCGATGAGCAGACGCGGCGCGCCGGACGCTGCCGCGGGCAGCACGCCGCGTATGTTTCCCACGGCATCCACGCGCACCTGCATCCCGGCCGCCCGCATCCAGCCGCCGAGCAGCGCGTGAACGCGATGCATCGACGGTGCAAGAAATGTCCGGGTGGTCTCGCCGGCGACCTCAGTGCAGAAAGCGAGTTCGCGGCAGCGCGCGATGATCTGTTCCGCCCGCTCGGTTGCTGCAATGTTCGCGGTTTGCTTTCCGGATTCACTCAAGCCTTGCGCCTCACGCGCGCCTCGAT
This sequence comes from uncultured Granulicella sp., assembly GCA_964489045.1. Taxonomy (GTDB): domain Bacteria; phylum Acidobacteriota; class Terriglobia; order Terriglobales; family Acidobacteriaceae; genus Edaphobacter. The sequence continues at coordinate 5,237 of CAZAXI010000048.1, forward strand.
GTGGCCGGCGGGTTCGTCGGTCGGCACGAAAATCTCGTTCGGATTGTCCTGCCCAAAGCGCTCCAGGTCGACCAGCAGGCAGTGCTTGTTCGGCATAATGAGATCGACCTGGTCGACCTCGGCAACGCGCTCCAGGGCGCTCTTGCCCATGGCGTACAGGGTCTCCTGCACCGACTTGCTCTGGTGGTTCGCGAAGGTCTTGAGCATCGCCTCGCGCAGGGCTACGCGCATTGCGTCGAAGCCAAGCGTGACCACCGAATAGCGCCACTCCGCGGTGACCGCGGTGCAGAAGAGACGGTCGTCGGTCTCCTTGAGCGTGGTCAGTTCGTCCTTGATGTAGCCTGCGAACCCTGAGTCCGCGGTCTTCATGACGACGAGGTTCCTGAAGCCGGAATGAATGCTGAAGCTGCCGGTGCGCTCCCGGGCAACCGTAGTGGTTTGCACCTCGCCCGAGCCGCGCATAAAGGCCGTGGGATGTGGCTTGCCGTCGACCGTCAGCCGCTTCCACATGGCGCTTTCGACAGCGACCGAGACCGAGGACACCTGCGGATTGCGGCTGAGCAGGAAGTCGACCAGTTCTTTCGCGAAGTCCTCCATCGCGATGGCGGAGGACTTGCGCGCCACCGAATAGACGGTATTCTTCATGGTGTCGGTGGGCAGGATTTTGCTGTTGTCGCCGTCGTAGTGTGCGCTGGCGAAGTCGCCCGTGAGCAACACCTGCACGGTCCACTCGCGCAGCTCGCTTCCCCTGGGGTTGCGCGTCACCTTCATCAGGCGGACGCGCGATTTACCGTAACGATTTTCAGCGAGCTCGATCATTTGTTCTCTTTTCTGTTACAAACAGTCGGCAATTCAACTTCCCCGGTAAGTGGTGTAACCATTTGCGGTGAGTAACAGCGGTATGTGGTAATGCTGCGATGGGTCGCGGACTTCGAACGCGATTTCCACGTAAGGGTACAGACCTGCGACACGCTGCGCCTGGTAATACGCGATGGTTTCAAATCGAATGCGGTACGGGCCAGCTCCGAGCGCCATGCCCGTGGGCAAGAGCTGCACGCAACGGCCATCCGCGTCCGTTTTGTTCTCGGCAAGCACAAGCCATTGATCCTGCTGCCAGCGGGCGAGCGATAGCGGGACGTTTGCGGCGGGACGGCCAAGAGTAGTGTCGAGGATGTGCGTCGAGATGCCCATAGAGTTCACTCCGTTCCCAACCAGCGGCGAAGTCGAAGCTGCGTGATCTGGCGCTGCTGCTCGGCCGCTTCAAGCAACTCCGTCGCTGCATCATTCTGCATTCGCGTTTTGAGGATCGCGAGAATCTCCGCGGCGCTCTTGCCCGCTGCGCAGACGATGAAGATGCGGCCGAATCTCTCTTCATACTGACGGTTTCCCTCGGCGAGGGCAAGCTTTTGGGCGGCGTCCTGCGACATGGCTGCGCGCTGCTCGGCTGACGACCAAGCGACTGATTGGGCCGTAGCAGAGCGCGCGTGCTGCTGGCCGATGCGGGGATGGCTGGCGAAGGCCTCGCCCCAGGCCTGCCCGGGGAGTGCGGCCCAGACCCTGTCGGACGCCGCGAACAGCTGCTGGGCATCGGCGAAGGGGCGCTGCGCGGCAAGGCCGGAAGCCCAGGCGAGCGAGCCGCAGCAGGGCAGGATTTCGCGTGCCGCGGTGTCGGCATCGAGTGTGTTCCAGCGGGCGAGGACAGGGTCAGGCGACGGCGGCGTCATGATCGTTCAGAGTGTCTAGCATAGCCTGAGTTCACGGCCACGGGGGGCGGAAATGAATTCGCCGTTTGCGTAGACGGGTTCGCCGCGTAGGTACGTGGCTTCTACGATTCCGCGCAGTGTCTCGCCTGCATACGGCGAGATTGCGTGGCGATAATGCAAGCGCTCGGGAGTAACCACGAACTCCGCTTCAGAATCGAAGACCACAAAATTGGCCTCACGGCCGGCCTGGAGCACCCCTGCGCGCGCGCTCAGCCCGGCCAGCGCAGCCGGCGCCACGGACATCCAGCGGGCGATGTCGTCGAGCGAGAATCCGCGACGCGACGCATCGGTCCACACCACAGGCAGCGCGACGGAGAGGCTGGCAATGCCGCCCCACGCCAGGTCGAAGCGGCCATCGTCCAGGTGCTTCATCGCGGGCGGACACGGCGAATGGTCGGTGACAACCAGGTCGACGATGCCTGCGCGCAGGCCCTGCCACAGCGCCGCGCGATTCCCTGCCCCACGTATGGGCGGCGCACATTTCAGCAGGGTGGCGCCGTCGGCGATCTCCTCCGCTGCAAAGTGCAGATAGTGGGGACAGGTCTCGACGGTGATGGGCAGGCCCTCTGCGCGTGCGGCCTGCAACTCCCGCAAAGCCTGAGCCGTGGAGAGATGCACGATGTGAAGTCGGAAGGCGTAGCGGCGGCATAGTTGGATCATCAAGCGGATTGCTTCGAGCTCGGCCTGGTCGGGACGGGAGGCGAGATAGGTCGCGTACTCGCGCCAATCCGCATCGCGCAGGTTTGCCGTAGCCGCGTCGATTGGCCCGGCCAGCTCGGCGTGGACCAGCAAAGGGAGCCGCGACTGCGCGATGGCGGGTAGGGCGCGCTCCAACTGCTCGCGGTCGATCATGGTAAAGCCGTCGCAGCCGGGATAGATGAGGAAACACTTGAAGCCCGCGACACCAGCGCGCGCCAGCGGCAGCAGGTGGGCCTGATTGTCCGCGACGGCGCCGCCCCAGGCTGCCCAGTCCACCAAACATTGCCCGGCAGCGGCGGAGCGCTTGAGTTCGAGCGCTGCAACGGTGGTGGTCTCGGGCAGGCAGTTCAGCGGCATGTCGACCAACGCGGTGTAGCCGCCGGCGGCGGCCGCGCAGGTGGCGGTTGCAAACCCCTCCCACTCGGTGCGGCCGGGCTCGTTGATGTGGACGTGGGAGTCGACCAGGCCAGGCAGCAGTGCGCGCTCGCCGAAGTCGACCACCTGGGCGTCCGCGGGCAGATCGCCAAGATCGCATACCGCGCGAATCACGCCGGCTGGCCCGTCCTCGAGCAGCAGCGCGGCGCGGCGCGTACCCTGCGGAGTAACCACCCGGTTGGCGGCGAACGCGTGTGCCATACTGGCTATTATCCGCCATTGAAAACAAAGGTATAAGGGTTAAGTAGCCGCGCTGCACTGGCGGCAGGAAACGGAGGCCAGACGATCGAAGGCAACCCCAACTTCATGCGGCGTGCGATTGAGCTGGCCACCGAAAACGTACTCTCCGGCGCTGGAGGTCCGTTCGGCGCGGTGGTGGTGCGCGACGGCAAGATCATCGCGACCGGAGTGAACCTGGTGACGTCGACCAACGACCCTACGGCCCACGCCGAGGTCGTTGCCATCCGCGCGGCGTGCACGGCGCTGGGCAGTTTCCAACTCCGTGGCTGCGCGGTCTACACCAGCTGCGAGCCCTGCCCGATGTGCCTGGCGGCGCTCTACTGGTCGCGCTGCGACCAAGTCTTTTACGGCAACTCCGCTGCCGATGCCAGCGCCGCCGGCTTCGACGATTCGTTGCTTTACGAAGAAGTGAAACGCCCGCTGGACCAGCGCAAGATTCCCATGACCCGCTTGCTGGGCGGTGAGGCGATCGAGAGCTTCAACACGTGGCGGGTCAAGACCGATAAGATCGAATACTAATATGGCAACCAAACGCAGGACCTCAGGGAAGAAGAATTCGATTGCCCGAAAGAGAACCGGGAACGCCGCTGCGCCGGTGAAGATCGCGCTGCTGGGCTTCGGCACGGTTGGCAGCTCGGTGGCGCGCGTGCTCGCGCAGTCGAAGTTTTCCGGCATCGAGCTGACCCACATCTTCAATCGCAACGTCGAACGTAAGCGCACGTCGGACGCGGCGAAGTGCGTGCCGGCCTCGGTGGTGTGGACGGAGAACTTTGCCGATATCCTGAACTCGCGCGCGGAGATCGTGGTGGAGCTGACGGGCGGCCTGGATCCCACGGAGAGCTGGCTGCGCAAGTGCTTTGCCGCGGGCAAGTCTGTAGTCACGGCCAACAAGCAGCTGATCGCGTATCGCGGAGCTGCGCTGGCGCGTCTAGCCGCAAAGCACGGCGTGCAGTTGATGCATGGGGCGGCAGTTGCGGGTGGCGTTCCGGTGATTGCAGGTATGCTGCAAGGACTTTCCGGCGACCAGATCACACGCATCAGCGGCATCGTGAACGGCACCTGCAACTACATCCTCAGCCACATGGAGTCAGGCTCCAGCTACGCAGCCGTGCTGGCCGATGCGCAGGGCCTGGGCTATGCGGAGGCCGACCCGTCGGCAGACGTCGACGGCTTCGATGCGCGGGCGAAGCTGTGCATCCTTTCGCGCGTTGCGCTGCATGCGGAGCTCGACCCCGATGCGGTTGCGACGCAGACGATTTCGACCGTCGAGGCCGTCGACTTCGCCTACGCGAAGGAGCTGAACTGCACCATTCGGCAGGTGTCGCGCGCGCAATTGGATGGAAGGCTGGTGCATGCGCGAGTCGCACCCATGCTGGTGCCGATGGCCTCGCCGATTGCGTGGTCGCATGGCACGCAGAACATGGTGGTCACAAGTGGCAAGTTCGGCGGGGACGTGGTGTTCAGCGGGCATGGCGCGGGCGGCGAGCCTACGGCGGTCGCTGTGGTCTCGGACATTCTGGCGGTAGCGCAGCGGTCGGTCGCGGTGCAGCTTCCGGTGCGGCGGCGGCAGGTGACCGGCGAGTTTCTTGCGCCGCACTACCTGCGCTTCGTGGTGGACGACAAGCCGGGGATCGTCGCGGGAATCGCGGGCGCGCTGGCGAAGGTCGGCGCGAACATCGATTCCCTGCTGCAGCATCCGGGGCATCCAAAGCACCGGCTGCCGTTCGTGGTGACCACGGAGCCGTGCCTGACATCGACCATCGAGAAGGCCGTTGCGTTGATGGCGAAGATGGACTGCATGCTGGAGCGGCCGCTGTGCCTGCAGATTTTGACGATTGACGACAAGGTGGAATAAAAGCCTTAACACCGATCTGCACGGATGGAACCGATCAGAAACGAATTGACCGGTGCTTGTCCGCGTTGATCGGTGTTATGCCTTCTTTAGTACTTCGGCATGGTGGGGTCAATCTTGTCGGCCCACGCGAGGATGCCGCCGGCCAGGTTCTCCGGGTTCTTGAAGCCGGCGTTCTTCAGGATCAGCGCGGCCTTCTGGCTGCGGGCGCCGGAGCGGCAGTGGATGATAATCTCCTGGTCCTTGTGCGCCGCAAGTTCGCCGACACGCTTTTCCAACTCGCCGACCGGGATCAGCGGCGCGCCGAGGCTGGCAATGGGAACTTCGTGCGGCTCGCGCACATCGAGCAGGAAGAAATCTTCCTTCGCGTCCATCTTCTTCTTCAGCGCCTCGACGGTGATCTGCGGGATGCCATCGACGATGGGAGCTTGGCCGACTGCCTGGTCGCGGGCGACTTCGAGCGGGCCGACGGACTTCGGTTTTTCGATGCCGCAGAACTGATCGTAATCGATGAGCTGCTTGATCTCGTGGGTGCCGCAGGCCGGGCACAGTGGGTTCTTGCGCAGCTTCAGCGTGCGGAAGTTCATGCCGAGCGCGTCAATAAGCAGAAGGCGGCCGGCGAGCGAGTCGCCGATGCCGAGGATCAACTTGATAACTTCGGTGGCCTGGATGACGCCGACCAATCCGGGCAAAATTCCGAGCACGCCCCCCTCCGCGCAGGAGGGCACCAGACCCGGCGGCGGCGGTTCGGGATAGAGGCAGCGGTAGCACGGGCCGGTCTCGGTGGCGAAGACGCTGGCCTGGCCTTCGAAGCGGAAGATGGAGCCGTAGGCATTGGGCTTGCCCAGCAGCACACAGGCGTCGTTGACCAGGTAGCGGGTCTGGAAGTTGTCGGTGCCGTCGGCGATGATGTCGTAATCCTTGAAGATTTCGAGCGCGTTGGCGCTGGTGAGCATGGTGTTGTGCTTCACCACGTTCATGAAGGGGTTGAGGTTCTTGAGCATCTGCTCGGCGGAATCGACTTTGAGCATGCCGACCGTTTGGGTCGAGTGGATGACTTGGCGCTGCAGATTGCTCGCCTCGACGGTATCGAAGTCGACCAGGCCGAGCGTGCCCACGCCGGCGGCGGCAAGATAGAGCGCGAGCGGCGCGCCCAGCCCGCCGGTACCGACGCAGAGGACCTTCGCGGCCTTCAGCTTCTGCTGGCCCTCCATGCCGACTTCCGGCAGGATAAGGTGGCGCGAGTAGCGCGAAATCTCTTCGTTGGAAAGCTTGGGAAGCGCGATTTCAGGTAAAGTTGCGGTTGCCATTTCGTTGTCCTTCGCCCGCGTGGCGGGCTTCTGATCCAAATCGGTTACATAATTATGTAATACGTCCCTTTTTCAGTTACAAACTGCGCGAAGCGCGCCCGCCTGAAAGTTTCCACCGGCAATGGAAGGGATGATGGTCAGTTCGTCGCCTTCCTCAGTCGTGGTCGCTTCCTTCGATGGGAGGTAACGGATGTCATCGTCGTTGAGGTAGATGTTGACGAAGGACCGCAGCTTGCCCTCACCGGTATAGAGGTGCTGGCGCAGCTCGGGATACGCGCCTGTCAACTGTTCCAGCGCTTCGCCAATCGTCGCTCCGGAGACGCTGACGATCTGCTGTCCTCCGGTATATGCGCGCAACGGCGTGGGGATGTTGATCTTCATGCCTGCTCTCTCTCTTTCTGGTCCCGGATTGCGTCCTGTTTCATTTCGATCTCGACCGGCTCGTCGTTGAACTGCTTGTCATCCTCGCCGGTGCCGGTGAGCAGGAACGAATTCGTGATCGCGGCCTTGCCCTTGTCGACACGGGTGATGACGTAGGAGCAGCCAACCCAGTGGGCTTCGTCAAAGTCCGTCTTCGACCACTGTGCCGGGCAGTCCGGGTGAGAGTGATAGAAGCCGACGATGTCCAAGCCCAGACCGCGTGCCTGGCGTTGAACTTTAATGAGTTCTTCAGGCGCAATGTTGTAGCGGTCGTGGGCCCGGTCGGTGCGGGTGTTGCCGGCGCGGACGATGGTGTGCACGTGATTGCCATCGTGCACGGCCTTGCCCAGCAGAACGCCGCAGCACTCGTGCGGGTAGGTTTCCTCGCCGTGGGCGCGCAGGGCCTCGTAATCGGCATGGCTCAGTTTCAGCATCCGGGTCAGCCCTCCTGCCAGAAGCGTTCGCTGAGGTACTTGTCCGCCGAGTCGGAGAGGATGGTCACAATCACGGCCTCGCGCCCGGCCTTGGCCTCCTGTTCGGCGATGCGGAGCGATGCGGCCACTGCGCCGGCGGCTGATATCCCTACTAGCACCCCATCAAGCCGGCCAAGCTCCCTGGCCATGTCGTAGGCGCGCTCGGTCTCCATGAAGATGTTGGCGTCGGCGAGGGTGGCGTCGTAGATGGTGGGCACGATCGCGGTCGCCATGTGCTTCAGCCCCTCGAATCCATTGAAGGGCGAATCCGGCTGCATGGAGATGCACTTGATTTTGGGGTTGAGCTCACGCAGGCGGCGCGTAGTACCCATAAACGTCCCGCTGGTGCCCAGGCCGGCGACGAAGTGCGTCACTTGGCCCTCGGTCTGCTTCCAGATCTCGCTGGCGGTGGTGCGGTAGTGGGCCTTCCAGTTCTGCTCGTTGCCGTACTGGTCGGCGTAAAAGTATCGTTCGGGCTCGGCAGCGGCGAGGGCGCGCGCCTGGCGAATGGCGCCGTCGGAGCCGTCGGCTGGGTCGGTCCAGATGACCTTGGCGCCGTAGGCGGCGAGGATGCGCTTGCGCTCCTCGGAGACGTTGGACGGCACGCACAGCGCTACCGGGAAACCGAGCGCGGCGCCCAACATGGCGTAGGCGATGCCGGTGTTGCCGCTGGTGGCGTCGAGCAGGGCGCGGGCGGCGTCGCGCTGGTGGAACTTGAGCAGGCCACGCTTCTCCGCATCCAGCACAATCGACGCGGCGGCGCGATCCTTGATGGAGCCGCCGGGATTGACCCACTCGACCTTGCCCAGGATCTGGACGCCGGGAAGATGCGCCGTCAGCCGCCCGAGTCTGAGCAGAGGGGTGTTGCCGATGCGTTCGAGCAGGGTCACACCAAGCGACTGGGTCCCAAGCGACTGGGTCGTGGCAATCATTGAAGAATTCCCTTCGTTCGTTTGCTGCACGTTCAAACTGACTGTTCGGGCCCGTTGCCCACTTCGCTGGGCCCGCGCGGTTGGCCTTCGCGCGGAGTTCCGTTTGAAGGCCGCCACCGGATGTGCGACAGTTAAGCAAGTCTAACGTATCGAAACTATGGCAAAGAAGACCCCGCCACGAAACTTTACCGACGCGCTGGCCACGCTCGCCGGACACCAATTTGATGTTTCTGCTGCCAAAGACGGTTCAGGGAACGGCGCTAAAGCCTTTCAGGTGAGGAAATACGGTGTGGCGGCGGAGATTGCTGCCGCTCCCGACGGGACCACGCTGGTGCTGGCGCGGCCAGGATGGCTGCTGGGCGGGCAGATCGCGCGGCTGGTGGACAAGGGCTACCAGAAGTTCCTAAAGACGCCAAAGCTGGAGATTCCCGCGACCGCGGACCACCTGCACGCCATCCACGAGTTCAGCGAGGAACTGAACGAGGCGGCCGGGGCGACTAGTTTGTACAACGAGTCGCTGGGGACGACCAGCGATCGGTATCTGTACGACCGGGTCAAGGGGCGGAAGTAAGGTTCTTAGCGGCCCTTGTCGCTACCCTTGCATGAGGAGTGGGTGGGGCCGAACGCCCGGGAAGTAAATACTATTGCTTCTATCTTTTCGTCGTCATCGTGGGAGAAGACGGCGGCGACTCCGCGTTCCCTGTATTCCAAGTGCTTAATGTTACCGCTCGGGCTTTCGTAAATCGTCGCTGTGCCACCTTGTACGGAACACTCGTCCGCCGCGTAGCGGGCGACTATGAACTCTGAACCGAAAACACGGATGATGTCAGCCTTCGTTTGGGCGCGAAGAGGATATAGCGTCATTCCGTCGAGGATTCCCTTCTTCACATAGACAACAAGAGTTCCTGATATCGGATCTGAGACCTTATAGCTCATAGTTGCGAGTCCTGTATCTTGCTCTCTTCCGACCGAAGCGGGGTTTCCCAGTTTTGCTAGAACCTCTGCGCGAGAGCTCGTTCCGACCGTCAGTCCGTGGTACATTGCGGCGGTCCAAGGCTTCGATTGCTGCGCCGCACCGCCATGGATCGACGTTAGGAATAAAGCCGCGATTAGTGTATTGATTAGCCGCATTGCGATACCGCTCCTTCGTTCCTTCACTTTCCCCGTTCGCGTTGCAGTTCGCGGTAGGCATCGCTCTTCCCAATGTTGCGGGCGCGGGCAACTTGCTTGAGGGCGTCCTTTTCGCTGAGACCCTGAGCTTTCATCAGCTCGCGAACTTCGACGGCGATGCTCTTGGGTTTACCCTCCGGCGTGGACTCGGCGGCAGGGGCGAAGAGCAGGACGAATTCGCCGCGAACGGTAGTGCGATCGGCGAGCGTCTTGCGCACCTCGGATACAGTCCCGCGCAGAAACTCTTCGTGCAGCTTCGTGAGTTCGCGGGCGACCACTACATGCTGTGTCGCCCCGAAGATGCCTTCCACATCGGCGAGTGTATCCAGAATGCGGTGGGGCGCTTCGTAAAAGATCATCGTGCCGCTGGCCGAACTTTTCCGCAGCGCTTCGAGGGCGGTGCGGCGCTGGCCTTCTTTTGCGGGAAGAAATCCGTGGAAGGTGAACGATTCGCCAGCGCCCTCCCGAGCCACCGCGCCGCTACCCAGACCGCTCGCGATGAGAGCGCTGATAGCGGCGTTGGCACCGGGAATGGGGAAGACCGGAACGCCCGCCGCAATGGCCGCCGCCGCAATCTGGCCGCCAGGGTCGGCGATGCCTGGCGTGCCCGCGTCGCTGACCACGGCGATGCGCGCGCCGGCCTTGAGTGCGGCGGCTAGCTCGACGGCGCGGCCGGCCTCGTTGTGCATGTGGTAGCTGATGGTGGGGGTGTGGATCTGGAAGTGGTTGAGCAGCTTCAGCGTCTGACGGGTGTCCTCACAGGCGATCTTGTCTACCGACCGCAGCACACGCAGGGCGCGCAGGGTGATGTCTTCGAGGTTGCCGATAGGAGTGGCGACGAGGTAGAGGCCGGGTGCCAGCGGCTTGGTGGCGTCCTCGCGTTCTTCGTCCGTGTTCATCCCAAGTTTATCCGTGGCCGAAACTGTTAGCCTCACGCGAGATTTCCCTCAGGGGCTAAAGCCCTATCCCACATGTGGCGATCATCGGCACGGCTGAAGCCGTGCCCTTAACGAGTGCATCTTCCAATGTCACTGTTCCTCGACGCGCTTCATGCGCCGGGTCTGGTTCAGCAGGCCCATGGACTGCGACAGGTTTTGCGGCGTGACGATGCCGACGATGCGCTCGCCTTCCATGACGGGAACGAGTTGCGCACCCTCTTCGCCCATGATGCGGCGCAGCGTCTTGACCAGCGAGTCGTCGGGCAGCGCAGTCTGGAAGCTGCGGGTCATTACGCCCTGGACGTAGCTGTTGCCGTGGGTCGCCAGCGCCTCCAGGATGTTCTGGCGGGAGACGGCGCCGACCAGGTTGCCGCCGCGCACCACCGGGAAGACGTCCTGCAGCGTGTGCACAGCGCGCTGCACCGCGTCTTCCAGCGTGTCCGAGGCGGAGAGCGTGCTGAACTGGGTGAGCATGACGTCGCGCATTCGCACCGAGTCCACATCGGTCTGGACCAGCAGGCCCTGGTTCTCCATGTGCGCGCCGATCAGCACGAACGCGCCCAGCAGGACCAGCCATACGTTGCTGAGCAGAAGCCCGCCGACCACCAGCGCGATGGCGATCCACTGGCCCAATCCGCCGCCGATTCCAAAGCCAAGGCCCGCGCCCAGTTTCGCGCCGGATTTCGCGGGCTGGCGCCGGTCTTTGCCGCCGGGTGCGCCCTCTACGGTACCGGTGCGAAAGACGCGCCCGCCATCCAGTGGGAGCGCAGGCAGAAGATTGATTGCGCCGAGCAGAAGGTTCAGCCAGACCATGGAACGCAGCAGATACGCCGGGGTGACCCACGGCCTCGCAACCAGGCTGATGCCGGGCGCCGACGCCAGCACGATGGCGCCGAGCAGAAGGCCGAACCCAATGCTGGCAAGGGGGCCGACCACGGCCATGCGCCGCTGCATCGCGGGCTCGGAGGCGCGTTCGGTGGCCTCCAGGGTCGCGTAGGTCATCAGGCCGCCGGTGGGCAGCAGCAGAATTCCGCGCAACTCCAAGCCGTACCACGTCGCTGCCAGCGCGCGCGCCAGTTCGCGCACGCCCACCGCAAACAGCAGCAGGAACCAAAGCACCAGCACGCGCCCTGTACCCGCACCCGCGACTGAGCCGGCGGCGATCGCCATCGCAAGCAGGAGCAGGAAGAACGCGTGAATGCGTACCTCGACTCCGAAGAAGCGGCCTAGGGGGAAACTCCATCCGCGCATCGCTCCATTGTATGCGCTCGGCGATAATGGTCGGATGCGCGTGATTGCCGGAACTTACCGCTCGCGGCAACTGGTCGCCCCGAAAGGAACAGCAACCAGGCCTACCAGCGACCGCCTGCGCGAGACGCTGTTCAACATTCTGGCCGCACGCGTGCCGGGATGCCGCTTCGCCGACCTGTACGCGGGTACGGGCGCGGTGGGCATCGAGGCTCTGAGCCGCGGGGCAGCGCAGGTGTGGTTCGCGGAGAAGGCGGAGCCGGCGCTGGCGGCGATCCGGGCAAATCTTAAGGCGCTGAAGATTACGCAGGGATTCACGGTGGAAGAGCGCGGGGCGGGGGCGCTGCTGGAGCGACTGGCGAAGACGGCGGAGACGGCGGGCGCGATGCTGGATCTTGTGTATCTCGACCCGCCGTGGGAGGCTGACGCGGAGTACGCGAAGACCATGCACCTGCTGGGCAGCGTGCGTGGACGGGCAATGCTTGCGCCGGGAGCGCTGGTCGTCGCCGAGCACAGCAGCAAATCGCCGCTGGCGGAGCGTTACGGCGAATTGGTGCAGACGCGGACGCTGAAGCAGGGCGACGCCGCGCTGAGTTTTTATGCTGTGACTGCGGAGTGAGAGCGGTCAGAATCCGCCGCCGGTGTGCGCGCCGGTGGGGAGATCGACGGAGAAGGCGACTTCCTTGTCGGCCATCAGGTTCCAGCCGAAGCCGCATAGTTCCCCATCCTGCACGCCGGTGATGCGGATGCCTTCCCAACTCAGGCGCGTGGTCTGCCAGGCAAGGCCTTCCCTGCCCCACGCGACGATTGCATGGAAACCGACGAAGACGAGCAGGTCGTGCGCGGCCAGCACGAGGACTTCGGTGACGGGCTTGAGCGGGATGTGGGTGGAGCGCTCGGGCTCGGCGGTGTCGAGGACATAGGCATAGCCGCCAGCGAGGGCGCAGAGTTTATCCGGATTGGGGCAGCTAAAGATGCCGGTGGGCATTGCGGGATCGGTAAAGCCGAGCGCGCAGGTCGCGAGAAAATCTCCTCCGGCAGCGGGATGGACGAGGACCAGCAGAGCGCCGCGGGCCAGCGCGTCTTCCTCGCCCGCGACCTGACGGGGGTAGGTGAATTGGCGGGCGGGCGCGATCAGCGGAGGCTGGGCGAGCACCTCGGCACGCCAGTCGTGGGGGAAGCTTTGCGCATCGTCGCCGAGCGTCATCAGCGCACCGCTGCTGGCGGTAGAGAGTCGAGCGCTTGCGCGATGTCTTCGATCAGGTCTTCGACGTTTTCGATGCCGGCGCTCAGGCGGATGAAGCCGTCAGGGACGGTATCGCCGCCCCAGCGCGCGCGGCGCTCCGCGCAGGTGCAGGTGCCGCCAAAGCTGGTTGCCTCGGTCACCAGCGTGGCCTTGGCGAAAAACTTCTCGGCGGCGGCCTTGTCGGCGAGGACGAAGCTGAGCACCGCGCCGAAGTGCTGCATTTGTCGCGCGGCGATGGCGTAGCCGGGATGCGCGGGCAGACCCGGATACAGGACGCTCGAGACCTCCGGCCGCGTGGTCAGGTACTCGGCGATGCGCTGGGCGTTGGCGCAGCTCCGTTCCAATCGCAAGGGCAATGTGCCGATGGACCGCAGCGCCAGCCACGCCTCCATTGGACCGAGCACGCCGCCGACTAGGGTGCGCCACTGCTCGATCTGCTGCAGCAGTTCGCGGTCGCGCGTAGCCACATGGCCGAGCAGGATATCGCTGTGGCCGGTCATCGATTTGGTGTCGGAGGCGACCGAGAAGTCCGCGCCCAGCGCCAGCGGACGCTGCCCCAGCGGCGTCGCGGTGGTGTTGTCGACGGCGACCAGCGCGCCAGCCCTATGCGCGCGTTCGCTAAGCGCGACGATGTCGCAGATTTCCATGGTGGGGTTGCTGGGCGACTCAATCCACAGCAGGCGCGCGCCCTCCAGGTGCTCGCCCTGCGCGTTGCCTGTGCTGGGAGCCAGGCGAACGACGATGCCCATTTTGGCGAAGTAGTCCTGCATCAACTGGCGTGCGGCGAAGTACGCGTTCGCCGGCAGCACGGCGACGTCGCCCGGGCGTAGCACCGCGCCGAAGACCGAAGCGCACGCCGCCATGCCCGAGGCGAAGACCAGCGCGTTGGCACGGTAGTTCTCGCCCGCTTGCGGATGGCCGGGAGCAAACGTGCCAGCCTCCATCTGTCCGATGGCGCGCTCCAGCGCGGTCCAGGTGGGATTGTGGGAGCGTGCGTAGCTGTAAGGCGCCTCGTTGGGATCGCCGGGCGTATGGTAGGGCGCGGCAAAGACCGGGCTTGGGTGCAGCGGCTCGCCTGCCACCGCGCGGGTCAGAGTGGAACGGACAATTTTGGTCGAATCATGCATGGGCATCGACTTAATCCTAATGCCTTTCGGAGAAGTGCTCCCAGCCTCCGGGCTTAAGTGGTCCCCGGCGTCCGCTGGAATCGACCAGAGATACCGTCTTCCCCCGAACCAGGCTACCGATACGGGTGATGCGCACGCCGGCCACGCTGCGCGGCATCCGCACCGTGGCTGGAGCGGCAAACAGAAGCTCATAGTCTTCGCCGCCGTGGAGGGCAAGGTCGAGGGTGCGGTCCAGCGCCGCGTGCAGCGCCAGCGGATGTATCGGCAGCGCGCCGGCGGAAACCTCGGCGCCAACGCTGGATTCGCGGCATAGGTGCGCGAGGTCGGTGGAGAGGCCGTCACTGAGGTCGATCGCGGCAGTTGCAAGGCGGCGGCGCAGCAGCTCCAGCCCCACGGCAATCCGCGGCTGGGGGAACATCTGCGGATGGGCGGCGGCCTGGCTCGGGGCGGGCATTCGGGGCGGCCCGGACTTCAATCCGGACTTTGATCCGGCCGCGCGCCGTTCCATCCCAGCGAGCTCGGCAGCCGCACCGCCCAGTTCGCCGGTTACGTAGAGTGCGTCGCCGGCGCGTCCGCCGCTGCGCCGGAGTGCTCGCCCGGCAGGGGCCGACCCCACCAGCACAATGTCCGCCAGCACCAGCCCGCAGGGTGATTCGCAGGTGTCGCCGCCCGCCAGGGGGACGGCGAATTGCTTCGCCAGCCCAATCAATCCGGTGAAGAAGCGCTCGACCCAGCGGCGGCTGGCCGCAGTCGCAAGCATTTCGACCGGAAGCGCAAGCGAGAGGAAAGCAGCGAGCGGGCGAGCGCCCATCGCGGCCAGATCGCTGAGCCCGCGGGCGAGCGCCCGGTGGCCGACCGACTCGGGCGGGAGCCAATCGCGCCGGAAGTGGCGTCCTTCCAGCGTAAAGTCAGTCGTGACCAGGACCTCGTGCCCCCGCGGCGGGCGCAGGATAGCGCAGTCGTCGCCGATGCCGAGCATCAGGTTGCGCGCACCGCGGCCGGCGGAGGGAGCCGCTCCAGCACCCGCGGCCCACCCGGAGCGGATGCGTTCAATCAGCGCCAGCTCGCCCATGCCTTTCTTCATCGTGAGGCCAAGCATAAACCCCGTCAGGCACGGAGGAGATTCCGATCGGGACGGGGCAAAGGAACATGGCGAAAATATGGCGAATATGGACCCGCAATAATTATGAAATTCCTACAACTTATCGGGGGATTCACGGAGCAATCGGATTGCACTCACCCCGGGTGACTGTTAAGATTGAAGGTAACGTCCAAGAGAGATGGTGCGAGCCAGTAGGCAATCGCGAATGACGATTACAGGAGTTCATTCGCTGGCGTACCTCTCTCCGTGCCGTTCTGTCCGTATCCAAAGATGCGGGGAAACGGTCAAACTCGGGCGTGGGTTGTCGATTGACTTCAAAACGGTTCAGTCTGAAAAAGCGCTATTACCTCATTCTCGTCAGCCGCGATGAAAGTGGCAGCGTGCGCAAGTTCCCTGTACCACTCCATTACGCTTATGTGTTTATAGCGGTGGCGGTTATCGGGGCATTTACGGTCGCGGGCCTAGCCGGCTCTTACTCGCGGATGCTGATCAAGACCGCCCGTTTCAACCAGTTGCGCAACGACCACGACACGCTGCAGAAGGACTATGCGCACCTGGAGAAACAGGCCCACGAGAAGGACGTACAGGCAGCGTCGCTGGGTTCGCTGGCGACTGAGATCTCGGCGCTTTACGGCCTCACAGCGAGCAAGCTCGCCGCGCCGATGGGCCATTTGCGGCCGTCGATCAAGTCGGCCGGAGACAATACCGCCAAAGGCGCGCTGGTCGCCGACACGGCCTCCAACTTCACCGACGACAGCTACTACAAGTCGCTGGACACTTTCTACAGCCTGCGCGATTCCGCGATCAGCGGTGCTGTGACCCACGCGATCGACAGCAAGTCGTCGCTCGGTTCGCTCTCCGCCATCGGCGGGGCGGACCTGACCATCGATGGACCCAACCTGTGGCCGGTGATCGGCCCGATCACCAGCAGCTTCGGCGAGCGCGAGGATCCTGTCCTGCGGAACGGCGAGGGTGAGTTTCACACCGGGGTCGACATTTCCGCGCCCATGGGTACGCCCATCCGCGCCACGGCTGACGGCACCGTGAAGTTCGCCGCGGAGCAGAACGGCTATGGACGCGAGGTCATCATCGACCACGGCAACAACCTGGAGACCTGCTATGCGCACATGTCCGGGTTTGCCGTGATGGCCGGCGAGACCGTGGTGCGCGGCCAGGTGATCGGATACGTTGGGGTGAGCGGCCGAACTACCGGCGGCGCGAACCTGCACTATGAGGTCCGCATCCACAACGCGCCGGTAAACCCGCATAAATATCTGCGCGAGACCATCGCGGGCATGGGCTCCGATCCGGTTGGCGGCGGCCTTTAGAGCACCCTGAAATCGAACCGCAGGAACCCTGTCCCGAATGCGAGACAGGGTTTTTCAATTTCGCACGGACTACCGGCCCGTATAGACCACATGCCAGACGGAGCGGCTGCCGTCGTCGGTGACGAACAGGCTGCCGTCTTTGGCGATCGCGACACCCACCGGGCGGCCCCAGACCTCGCCGTCGTTGACGACGAAGCCGGTGAGGAAATCGTCGTACTCGCCGGTGGCGTGACCGTCGTGCATGGGGATGCGGATGACCTCGTAGCCGGCGCGGTTGGCGCGGTTCCAGCTTCCATGCTCGGCGGCAAAGGCGTCGCCGTCGTAACTCTGGGGGAATGCGCCCATGAGGTCATGAGTGCGGGGATAGAAGACCATCTCCAGCGAGGCCATATGCGGCTGGACCAGCACATCTGGGGTGATGACCTTGGCGGCCAGGTCGACACGCTTGCAGTCTTTTGCCTGGTCGTCGGTCAACGGCGCGGCTAGCTGAGGATTAGGGCCGGTGCCATTCGCGCAGGGGTCCTGGAGCCGCGGATCGCGGTGGCCGCCCATGTAGTACCAGGGCCAGCCAAAGAAGCCGCCCTCCGGGACGCTGGTGACATAGTCGGGCACCAGGTGGTTGCCCAGCGCGTCGCGTTCGTTGACGGAGCACCAGAGCTGGCCGGTGGTGGGGTTGATGGCCTCGCCGACGCAATTGCGGATGCCGTGGGCGTAGACCTCGACGAACTTGCCTTCCGGCGTGAATTCGAGGATATCGGCGCGATGAAACTCGCGCTGATGGGTGTCAGCATCATCGACATTCGAGCCGGAGCCGACCGAAACCAGCATGTGCTGTCCGTCCTTGCTGAAGACAACATCTCGGGTCCAGTGGCCGCCGCCCGTAAGCTGCACCCAGCCACCCAGTTGCGGGACGATCGTCTCCGCCGGACCGGTGGCGTGCAGGTCGCCGGAGTGGTAGGGGAATCGCACTACGTTGCTGGTGTTCGCAACATAGACATACCGGGGATTGTCGGCGGGGTAGAAGGCGATGCCGAAGGGATGATCGAGCCCGCTGGCGAAGGTGGCGATCTGCGCTGCCTTTCCGTCGGGGCCAACGCCGCGCAGTACGATCACCTCGCCCGCGCCGGAGTCGGATAGAAAGAGATCGCCATTCGGCGCAACGCGAATGAGGCGTGGCTCCGTAAAGGTGCCACCGCTGCGGGTCATGTGCTCCACATTGTCGGCGCGCTGCATGGGGGTGGTGTCGCCGCCAGCATATAACGTCACCTTGAAGCCGGGAGGTGCGATGGGCCAGGCATTCGCGGGGCGCGGGACCACGCGCGGAGTGTTGTTCGCGGACTCCGTCGCGTAGGGCTGGGGCAGGTCGGCAAGAGCGATTTTGTGGCGGATACCGGGCGCCTGCTGGTTCCAGTCGGTGAAGGCAGCCTGGCCGGTGAGCACCTTGGGCTCCTGGACGCCGGCCTGGGCGCCGAGGGTCGCCGGGGCTACGGCTCCGATCGACAAGAGCGCGATGAGGGAAATGTTCGTCAAGGTGAATGCGGGTACTCGTCTGCGCATGCGGAAACGGTTCTCCTTTTCGGTCCTTGATTTTCAGATGCTGTCCTGCGGTGGCCCGATGCACTTGTCTGCATCCGTTCATCTTCCATTCATGGCCCCGAGGCTTATCGCCCGGCCGCGCTCGCCGGATCTGTGCCCGCGGCGGAAGCCCCGGACACGGCGTCGCCCACTGGCGTCGCCAGCTTCTTCACCAACTCCAGCGGAACGCTGGCGGTCAAGACCATTCGGTCTTTGTGTTGCTCGATCTTAAGCGAAGAGGTAAGCTCACGCAGCGCGTCGGTGTCCGGCTTATCCGCCTGCGTCTCCACCCTGGGCTGGATCGCCTGGATCAGTTGCACCAGATTGCCCAGGACCTGGGCCGAGCGGACGGCGTCGGCCTCAGTGGGAGCAAACTGCTCCACTCTGAGGTGCAGTGCGCCGACACCGTAGCGCAGGCTGGCCACAAACGTGGTGTCCTCCGGGAGCGGCAGCTCCAGGCCGAAGATCGTGATGCGCCCGGATTCGGAGAACGGCAGCCCGACGTGGCCGATGCCCCAGGCGCTGGAGAGCAGGGGCACGTCGCGGTAGCGCGCCGCCAGCAGCGACGAGCCGGAAAACGGCGATGCCGCCGACCGGTAGCGGTCGAGGATGGCATGGATCTGCTCCGTGGTGGGCATGTTCGATGCGGCAATGGTGTCGTAGCCAAGCTGAGCAACGCGCAACTGGCGGCCTTCGATGGGAATGGTGTACACGGTGCGGCCCGCGTACTGCTCCTGCGAGGCCGCAATGCCGCTGAGGTAGTGGGCCAGGCGCGCGCCGTCGAAGCGCCCTTCGAAGACCTCCGAGTAGGCGACCGGGCCGTTGGGACCGTTGGGATTGTCCATTCGGTGCAGCCCAAACGCTACGGCGTCCAGGTCGCGCTCCGGGTCAATGCCAGAGGCGTCGACGAAGGTCTGGTAGTCCCGGCTATGCACCACCGGCGTGCGCTCGAAATGGGTAGCGAGGCGCAGCGGCTTCACGTTGATGTAGACGATGGCGTCGGACTCAGGCAGCAGCCGCGCGACCTCCGGCGGCGCCGTCTTGCGCAGCCACACGGCTACGGCCAGCGCCGCTACCAGCGCCAGCACCAGAAGCAGCGAGTACCGCGTGCGTTTTCGCATCAGTGTTGTTTTTACGCTGTCGCGGCCTGCACCGCAAATGGCCGGCATCGTTTTGGCGGTAGATCAGCCTGAATACCGGAGAAGTCGAACTCGCTGAAACCCTGTTTTTCGTGCACTGGAATGATCAAATCCGATCTTCAAGTCAGCCGCCATTGCGGCGAGGTGGTTTCTATGTTTGCGGACCTTGACTCATGACTCTGATCGGGCTATTGGTATTCATGGCTCTATCGGCTGTGCTGGTTCTGGTGGGGTATTACCTGTCCAGCCTGTGGGGAACCGCCGGTTGGCTAATCGGTTTTGTGCCGGACCAGGTTGGGCGGTCGTGTAATCGACAGCAGGTACGAACGCGAAAGAACCAGAATCAGCAGATGAGCACTGTTTATCGGATTGGAGCCGTCAATGAGCAGCGTACAAATCGAACAGAAGAGCTACGAGATGCCCCCGCGAGATGGGATCAGCATCGCGCATTTTCTCACGGTGAAGGACGTCGAGCGATCGGCTCGCTACTACGAAAAGGTCTTCGGCGCCAGCATTCTGAGCCTGGGGGACGGCAACGCGCCTGGCTACCTTCAGCTCGCGAATATATGGATGATTGTGAACGTGGGGGGCGGGCCGACTCCGGACAAGCCGACGGTATCGCTCAGCGTCCCTGACCCGAATCACATCAGCAGCTTTATGAATTTCCGGGTTGCGGATATTCAAGCGTGTTATGAGTTATGGAAAAGTCGAGGAGCCGAGTTCATCACGGAGCCGATGCCCAAGTACGGCGAGATCCGCTGCTACATTCGCGATCCTGACGGCTATATCATCGAAGTCGGACAGAGCACCGACCTCACGTACGGTTAACGCTCGGCCCGGATACGCTGTTACATCCGCGATCCTGACGGCTACATCAAGGAAGTCGGACAAAGTGCCGACCTCACGTAACCGCGAGAGCCTTATTCCGAGATAGCAAAGGTGTAGATCTTGCCGCCGTTGGTCACGTTCCCGGTACCGGGAGGAAGGATGCCGTACTCCGCGCCGGGGGTGTCCATGCCGAGCGTGAACTGGTAGGTGCGGGGTGCGGTCTTCACCGGTTTGAAAGCCACCTCGTCGCGGTCTGCTCCGCCGGTCTGGTGGAAGACGCCTCCGGTGAGGATGCGGAATTCCCGGCTATCCGAGTTCAGCCGGAACCGCAGCAAATCGTACTCCGCGATGTCCACGCCCTCCGGAGTGAAGACGAGGAACTCGATGGGCCGCGGCAGCAGCAGCTTCGATTCCCGGCCGTTGACGTGGCCATTTCTGTCTTCCTTGATGACGTTGTGAGTCACCGTGGACTTGATAAATCCGCCCGACTTGATGTGGACGATCTCCGGGTCCATCGGCTGCCACTTGCCGTCGCGGTCCTTGTAGTACACGCCAATCTCGTTGACGTCGGAGAGCACAATCTGCGCAGGCGTTCCCGTGATCTGGATGCGCCCCTTGTTGATCATGGCCGCGATCACGCGGTCCGACACGCCAGCCTGTTTCAACGCGACCAGCGAGTCAGCATCGGTGGCGTACTGGCCGGGCTGCGCGCTGATGGTCTGCACGATCAGGTCGTCACTCAGGCCCGCCTTGGCCATGCGGACAACCGAGTCGTTGGTCATCGCCTTCAGTTTGGGCGCGGGCAGCGGGCCGGCCACGCCATCTACCGCGTCCTGCGCGGGCAGCATCGCGGGAGCGAGGAGGCAGAGAAACCACAGCAAGCACAGGCGCAGGGGCATGGGACGCATCTCCGGTTTAAGGAACAGTTTTCGGAGCCATCATATAAGACGCAGCGGCGCGGAGGAGGTTTACAGGCCGCCCCGGCCGGGCTGCAGCCGTGAAATCAGCGTGTGTTTTCTGCGCGTTGCTCCGACCCTGCGGCTATGCTAAAGTTGACTCTTGCGGCGCACTCTTGCGCAGGCACATCTGCGCGGGCATTCGCGCGACGCGGGTGTGCTTCCGGGGGCTCGTCGCAAGGCTGTCTTTCACTTGAGGCTCGAACTCCGGGCCCAAGGCTGGCTCGGGCTGGCGTAGCTCAGTCGGTAGAGCATCTGATTTGTAATCAGAGGGTCGGGGGTTCAAATCCCTTCGCCAGCTCCACTTACAGCAAGCTCCAGTCCGAATCGGGGGAAAGCGGCAACAGTTGGACGGATTTGGTTGTACTGCCGGACCGTTCTGGCCCGCAGACCTCACACCAACCCCATTCTCCCGCACGGTTCGCATCAGGATCGGCGCAGGAGTCTGGAGGCGGGTGCAAGACTGCTGCGCCGCTGGGCGGATGGCACGAGATGCACAGGTGGCCGAGTGGTTAATGGCAGCAGACTGTAAATCTGCCGCGCTAAGCGCTACGGAGGTTCGAATCCTCCCCTGTGCACCATTTCTTGCTGTGGTTTTACGATGGTGACTGATAATGAGTGACGAAGAACAATCACTCAACCCGGCTGCAAACATGGGCCGAATGTATTTCGCCCTGGCAGTTCTGGTAATCTTGGGCGTGTTGTCGTGGTTCACGATTGATGCATCTACGGTCATTCATGTTCACGGCTATACCAGCCGTTACGTTTCGTTTGGAGAACGTGATGTCGAGCTTCGGTGGATACCACTACTGATCCTCGGTATGTTCGCATTGCGCGTCGTTTTGGCGAATATGCGGGCCAGGCTGGAGACAAAGGGCAGGTAGGGCAGGCTGATGTAGCTCAGTGGTAGAGCACTCCCTTGGTAAGGGAGAGGTCATGG
>CAZAXI010000049.1:0-26653 GCA_964489045.1 uncultured Granulicella sp.
TCCGGCCCTTGTAGTCCTGGATGATGGCGTCGCGCAGCTCCCAGGTAATCTCGTCAAACGGCGAGATGCCCGGCCGCGTAAAGTGGCGCGAAAAGGAGAGACCCGCAGTACGGTTTGAGGCAGGGCGCGTACCGGCGCTAGTCTGGGTGTCGGACTGGGTCGCGGAATAGCCGTTCGCGGCGGTCTGAATTGGGTTCATCGGGGGAGGATCTCCTTCTTTGTCTCTCTATATCTGATGCTGCTGTTTCCGAGCCCGGCAATTCTGCTTAAGTCTTTCCGTTCCTAGCCTCTATCGCAATAACAGTTCCGGGGGACGGCGCGTACTGGCCGGTTTTCCGAACGGCCTTTCCCTTCCGGCTCAACTTCTCAGCCGTTCCCGTTTTCCACCTGCGCTTTTAAGGGGTCTGCTTAACCGCCGGCACCGAGTCGAGCGCTCAGGCTCGACCGAAGGTGTGGAGTGCGGGTTGCCGACCGGACTTGCCTGTACTTTTCGCCTGTACTTTTCGCTTCGATGCTTTTATTACGCAGTCGTGAAAGTACCGCCCTCTATGGGGCCTGTCAAGTATAAAGCACAACATATTGTGTTGCCGATGCAAATACTCCAGTTACGAAAGGGTTACAAAGTAACAGCACCGAAAATCCCCAAGAAATCCTGTGGAATTCTCCGCCTGGCCGCTATTGACGCTGGTTTTGACGCTCCTCCCGAACCCAACCTTGCCCAGCCCCGCCCACAACCCCGCAGCAGTTCTACAACTTTCGTGACACTTCGCTCTTCGCCCGCCACTACTTCCGCCAACAATTCAGATTAGGCCCGCCCCTCCCCCGCCGCAAGGCGCAGAACTGGTGCACCCACTGTGGATACGGGTGGGAAAGTGGAAAAGCCCGCTCCAACCGTCTGCCGCCCCACCGCCAGCCCGCCTACCGCTGACAATTGACAACTGAACACTGACAACTGAGAACTGACAACTGCCCTCATACCACCAGCATGCAATCCCCGTACGAATAGAACCGGTACCGCTCCCGCACCGCGTGCGCATACGCCGCGAGCACGGTTTCCCGTCCCCGCTCCCCCGCAAACGCGCTCACCAGCATCAGCAGCGTCGACTCCGGCAGATGGAAGTTGGTCAGCAGCCCGCCCACGATCCGGAACCTGTGCCCCGGACCGATAAAGATCGACGTCGACCCCGAATGCGCGTGGAACTCTCGCCTTGGCGGGACTTCAGAGGCTTCTAAAGCATTTGCTTCTGAGATAGGCCGGGACTTTAGTCCCGGCATGATGGCTACAGGATCAGGATGGGCTTTAGCCCCCGGGACACGCTTCCCGCCGTCGGCCCGAAATCCGGCCACCGCCGCAACATGTTCCAGCGTCCGCGTCGTCGTCGTTCCCACCGCCACCACCCGCCGCCCTTCCGCCATCGCCCGGTTCAGCGCGTCGGCCGTAGTCGCGGGCAGCGTGTAACGCTCCGCATGCAGCCGGATATCCTTCAACTCCGCAACCCGCACCGGCTGGAACGTCCCCAGCCCAACGTGCAGCGTCAGGTACGCGATCTCCACCCCGCGCTCTGCAAGCGCAGCCAGCACCTCCGGCGTAAAGTGCAGCCCCGCGGTAGGCGCCGCCGCCGACCCCAACGCGTGGGCGTATACCGTCTGATACCGCTCGCGGTCTTCCGCCGAATCCGTCTCCTTCGCCTGTTCGCGCCGGATGTACGGCGGCAGCGGCACGTGCCCGATCCGCGCTACCACCCCGTAGAAATCCTCCACCGGCCGAAACCGCAGCGTCCGCTCCCCAAACTCCCCCGCCTCCACCACCTCCGCCTCCAGCGCCGTCGGGATCACGCTGCCCCCGTCTGGAGTAGCAGCGGGCTTTAGCCCGCGGTAAGCCGATTCAGACCTCTGGGGCTTTAGCCCCGGGGTTTTCGTTCGAGCCGCCCACACTGACCCCGCCTCAAGAAACAGCAGCGTCTCACCCACCCTCACCTTCTTCGCCGGCTTCACCAGCACCCGCCAAACGAATGATTTGTCTTTCTGAGCGAAGCGAAGAATCCCCGTATCTGTCTTTGCCTCGCCACCGCCCACCACCTCCTCCGTCAGCAGCACCTCGATCAGCCCCGCCGGCTGCGGCGAATTCGTCTGCGTCCCCAGCCCCGCGCGCGTCGCAAACAGCCGCGCCGGCAGCACCCGCGAGTCGTTGAGCACCAGCAGGTCCCCCGCCCGCAAATACTCCGGCAAATCCCGGAACATCGCATCCGTCAGCCCCGCGCCGCACGCCTGTTCCCTGTCCCCTGTTCCCTGTTCCCTGTTCCCTGACCTCTGTTCCCTGCTGACCACCAGCATCCTGCTGGATCCGCGCTCCGCCGGCGGATGCTGGGCAATCAGCTCTTCGGGCAGATCGAAATAAAAATCCGAGACGCGCACTTCAGTCCAGTCTATTTGCCTTCTTGGGCCATGGCGACCGCTCGGTCCAGCGCCGCCTGCACGCTCGCCGTAGTCACCTCGCCCACAGGCACATGCGCGGGCCACGTCAGCACCACCCGCGAAAAAGGCTTCGGAATCATGAACCTGTCCCACGACCGCAACTCCCACGCCCGCTCCGGAAGCGCATAGAAGCACCCAACCCATGTCCCGGCCGGCTTCCCGTCGGCATTCAAATCGCCAACCGAATTCGCCAACTGCGCCGTCCCCGGCTTGGCCACAAACTTCGGCCCGCGCGGCCCATCCGCGGTAAACGCGCAGCGGTGCCCCTCGGCATACGCCAGTTGCATATTCTTCAGCCCCGCCGCACCGCCCCGCGAGCTCGACCCGCGCACCGCCTTGAACCCCAGCAGTTCCACCGTCCGCGCAATCAGCTCCCCGTCGAAGCTCGCGCTGATCAGGATAGCGATATCCAGGTTCCTGAACCGGTGCGCGCACGCCAGCAGCGACCGGTGCCAGAACGCGAACACCACCGGCCCCGGGATCATGTAGCCCGGAGTCACTCCCGGCTCCGCCCGGTCCTGGTAGCGCAGCGTCATCCCCAGCAGCCGGATCACCAGCGCCGCCAGCGGTGGAACCAGTGCCAGCGCAACCCGTTGCCCCAGCCTCAGCTTCGGCATAGCTTCAATTGCCACGGAATCAGTGTAGTTGAGGGATGCACCAGGAGGACCCGAGTACTTCGGAGTAGCAGCGGGCTTTAGCCCGCGGAAACAGCGTCACCCAAGACATCGAGGCTTTAGCCTTGGGTTTGTTGACAATGGTGGCTGGGATTCTCGGTCCGCCTTTCGTCAAACCTCCCTCCGCCCGCCCGGTGACGGCCGTCACCTGTAACCCCGGAACCACCTGTAAGCCGACCCCTACATGTGCGACAATAATCTGTGCAGCCGGGTGTCTTCCGTACGCCCAAAGCCTGCAAGGAGAATTAACCATGGGCGAATTACTTTCACCAATGCACTTGCTCTTTATTGGCATCCTCGTGGTCCTGCTGTTCGGCGGCAAGAAGTTGCCCGAACTCGGCAAGGGTCTCGGCGAAGGCCTGCGCGGCTTCAAGGAAGGTATGAAGGGCATCGGCGAAGACGAGTCCAACGAACAGCAGAAGAAGGCAGACGAGCAGAAGTTGCGCGCAGACATGGAGGCCAAGGCCTATCAGGAAGCCAAGATGGCCGCCGAAGCCAAAGTCGCCGCCGAAGCCCGTGTCGCCGCCGAGCAGAAAGCAGCCCAGCAAAACGAAGTCGTCATCAAGTAACCCCGCACCCATTTCTTATCGCAGCACCCCTTCCTTAGGACGGCCGTGACCTCTACCGGCCCGTCCCCCGTCCCTGAAAAGCAAATCACAGAGTTCACGGAGTAAATGAGAGACCACAAAGGCTCATATACCTCTCTGCGCTCTCTCGTTTTTCTCTGTGTTCTCTGTGATTCGCTTTTGCTCTCGCAACCGCCATCTCGGCCGAATCCCAGCCCCAACCTTACGAAGCCGTCATCTCGACCGAAGCGCATAGCGCAGAGTAGAGAGACCCCCGCCTGCCGTCCTCACATCCACGCTGACCTGCTGACTCGCTGACCTGCTGACTCGCTATAAAGCAATCAGCGCCACAGCCAGCACGGCCGTCGCCATCCCCAACGCCTGCCGCCGCGTCGGCCGCTCGCCCAGCGCCAGCGCCGCCAGCAGAATCGTCGACGCCGGGTACAGCGACGCCAGCACCGCCGCCACGTCCAGCCTGCCTGCGCGCGTCGCCGCCAGAAACAGCAGGTTGCCTGACGTATCCAGCAGCGCCGTCGCCAGCGACCACCCCACCGCCCTGCCATCAAATCTCGCCGGCGCTTCGTCCGCCTTCCACGGCCGCAGCGTGTGGCCCAGCAGCATTAGCCCGCAGATGCTGAGGCTGCCTATTCTCGCCGTCGCCATCGGCCAGATCACACCACCCGCCCCGGCCATCTTCAGCGCTACAAAGTAGAACCCAAAGCCCACGCCCGCCAGCATTGCCAGGGCCATCGTCCCGCGCCCCGCAGCCGCCGAATCGCCCTTCGCGCCGCCCGCTGCGATCAGCCAGATCGCCAGCCCCGCCACCGCGAATCCCATTAGTGGCAGCACGCCCGGCGAACCCTGCTGCCACAACGTCAGCGCCGCGGGAATCGCCGCCGCCAGCAGCCCGCTCACCGCTGCGGAAGCGCCCATCGCGCCCCGCGACAGCGCCAGGTAGAAGCACGTCAGCGCCAGCCCGCCGGCCACCCCAGCGGCAATCCCCCACGCCAGCAACTCACCCTGCGGAAACGCGTCGCCGCGCACACGCGCGATCACCACCAGCACCGCAAAGCTTGTAATGTGGCTCAGCAGCACCACCCGCAGCGCAGCGCGAACCCCGCCGCCCGCGCGGCCCACCCCCATGCCTCCGGAGAAGTCGCCCCCACCCCACAGTGCCGCGGCAGCCAGCGCAAATAGCGCGTTGCCGCGCAGCAGACTATTCATCGCGTCCCGTCATCGCGGCGGTCTATTGGGTACCGGCGGCCCGCGGTCTGATTTCCACCGCCATGGGCCAATACCCCGGCGGCGCCATCACCGTCAGATCGTTGCCATGGTTCAAGACCACCACTGCGAGCTTGCGGTATTTGCCGTCCACGAACGGCTCGTGCGTGTAATAGCCCACCGTGTATCGAGTGCGAACCTCTTCGGCGATCTTGGCAAAACTCTTTTCGATGGAGTTCGGCCGGAACTCCGCATCCAGGTTTCCGCCCGTCGCATTCGCATAGGTTGGCAGTATGTTGTCCCGCATCATCAGGGGCAGGTGAATGCGATCGATAACCCCGATCCCCCATACCGCCGAATCACCCACCAGCGTGCCGTCCACCTCAATCCCGTTCGTCTGCAGGATCTTCTTCACCTGGTCGGTCTTCGCCTCGCTGCCGTAGTCCTTGCCGTCCGAGATCACATAGATCACTCTTCGGCGTTGGATCGGCCTGGTGCTCAGGGCTGTCGCCGCCTTCAGGATCGCATCGTTCAGCGGATGGATCTCCCGCGGGATATTCACCATGATCGACGATTGGCCTCGCTGTGAGGCCGTGTTCGGGTCGACGTTGTACCCGTTAATCACCGTCGTCTGCGACATCGGTCCTTCCAGGTCGCCGGCGTTAATCGTGTCGCGCCCCTCACCCTTCGACCGCTCGATCGTCTGGGTCAGCCGCGGGCTCTGCGCCCCGGTAAACTCCGTCTGCTCCTTGATGCTCTTGTTGTAGGTGAAGACCGCAACCTCGTCGTATTGCGTAAACGCGTCCGGCAGCGCGCCCAGCGCGTCGTTCACGCGCTCCATCTCGTCCTTGGTCATGCTCTGGTCGATCACCAGCGCGACCGAGAGCGGCCACGCGTCGGTTGAGAAGAAGCGAGTCTCCTGCCGCAGCCCGTTCTCATACACCTGCACATCGCGAGGCCCCAGCCCCGGCACCAGCCGCCCCTTCGAATCCTTCACCGTAAACGCCAATTCCTTGTAATCGACCCGCTCGTGAAGGGTAATGCTGGCGTTCACTCCCTGGCCCGCCGGCGGCTCAACGGTGTTCCCGTAAACCGAGGTCTGACTCCCCTGCCCGCTTCCACCCTGCGCACCGGTCGCCGAAGCCGCAGGGCTCGCCACTGCCGCGGCCGGTTGCTTGCCGGTCGACGCATCCGGCGCGATACCATCCTGCGAGCTGGAGGTCGTTCCCTGGCCCGGAGCCACTGTCCTCAAATCAGGTAGCGTCGGCTGCGGCTTGGGCGCGTCCGGAATCGACTGCTGCGCGGCGGTCTCCCACCCTGCCTGCGTGCCCACCATCACCAATGCCAGCGATCCCGCCAATACGCTCAATCTCAACTCGAAACCCCCGTTCCCTACCCCTATTGAGACTACCAGCGCCGCACCCAACCCGCCACCTCAGCGCCGCGCTCCGTCTGTAGTTTAGACGCTCCCCGCGCCCGGCCCGTTGCGGGTCCGCCGCCCGGACGCTTCCCCCAACCGCCAGTCCCGCGAAAAATCGCTCACCCGGCGTCCTTTTCGTCGTCTATTCGTCGTCTAATACATACACGATGCGCTCCCGAACCCTAACCGCCACCCTGCTCTCTCTCGCTCTGCTGCCCTTAGCTCTGCTTGCGCCAGCCCTGTGTGCGCCTGCCCTGTGCGCTCAGGAAGCCCCCTCGCCCAGCGGTCCGCCCCCGGCCAGCGACGCCCCCCCCACGCCCCAAAACGACACCGACGCCCCCACCATCAACATCAACGTCAACCTGGTCAACCTCTACTTCTCCGCGCGCGACAAGGACGGCTTCATCACCAACCTGGTTAAAAACGACTGCGCCGTCACCGAGGACAAGGTCCCGCAGACCATCAAGGACTTCACCCAGGAGAAGAAGCTCCCGCTCACCATCGGCATTCTCCTGGACACCTCCGGCAGCCAGATGAACGTCCTCCCGCTCGAAAAGGAGTCTGGCGCCACCTTCCTGCGCGACGTCCTCACCCCCAAGGATGAGGCCTTCCTCATCTCCTTCGACATCAACGTCGACCTGCTCGCCGACTACACCAACCGCGCCAGCGACATCAGCCGCGCCCTGAACAAGGCCCAGATCAACACGGGAGCCGGCACCGGCTCCATCACCGGCAACGGCACCCCACGCGGTACCCTGCTCTTCGACGCCGTCTACCTCGCCGCCAACGAAAAGCTCCGCCAGGAAGCCGGCCGCAAGATCATCGTCATGCTCACCGACGGAGGCGACCAGGGCTCGCAGGAGACCCTGAAAACCGCAACCGAGGCCGCGCAGAAGTCGGATGTCATCGTCTACGTCATCCTCATCGCCGACCGGCAGTTCTATGGCGGAGGCTATGGCACCATCAACCTCGCCGACACTGGCGCCCGCGACATGCAAAAACTCGCCAGCGACACCGGCGGCCGCCTCATCAACGTCGGCCACGACGGCCGCAAGCTTGAAGACGCCTTCCAGCAGATCCAGGACGAGCTGCGCACCCAATACCTGCTCAGCTACACCCCCACCAACGAAAAAGACGACGGCACCTTCCGCAAAATCAGCCTTACCTGCGGCAAGGACCTGCGAATCCAGACCCGCAACGGCCGCTACGCTATCTCCGCCGCCGACGCCGGCAACTAGAACATGTCGGTGCCCCAGGTACGGCAGTCTCATCGCCGACTAAGGGAATTCCACACCCAATTCGCCGCCTTGCGCTGACTCGCTGACTAGCTGACTAGCTGACTCGCTGCTCTTCTAACTCAATCCCAGCACCGGGTGCGCCACATACGGCTCCTCCAGAGCCTTCACTTCCTCCGCCGTCAGCTTCAACTCCACCGCCGCCACCGCGTCCTCCAGATGATGCAGCTTGGTCGCGCCCACAATCGGTGCCGTAATCGCCGGCTTGGTCAGCAGCCACGCCAACGCCACCTGCGCCATCGGCACTCCACGCTCGCCCGCAACCTTCGCAACCCGCTCCACCACCAGCCTGTCCGCCTCCGCCGTCTTCGTATACAGCGCCTTGCCGTACCCATCCGACTCCGACCGCTTCGTCGTCTCCGACTCCCACGGCCGCGCCAGCCGCCCGCGCGCCAGCGGGCTCCACGGAATCACGCCCACGCCCTGGTCCACGCACAGCTTCAACATCTCGCGCTCTTCCTCGCGATAGATCAGGTTGTAGTGCGGTTGCATGGTCACAAACTTCGCCCATCCATATTTCTCCGACGTGTACAGCGCCTTCGAAAACTGCCACGCCCACATCGACGACGCGCCGATGTACCGCACCTTGCCCGCGCGCACCACATCGTTCAGCGCCTCCAGTGTCTCCTCGATCGGCGTCGTCTTGTCCCAGCGATGAATCTGGTAGAGATCGACATAATCCGTCTCCAGCCGCCGCAAACTTTCATCCAGTTCGAAGAAAATCTCCTTCCGCGAAAGCCCGCCGCCGTTCGGCCCGTCGCGCATCACGCCGTTCAGCTTGGTCGCAACCACCGTGTCTTCGCGCTTGGCATTCGCTTTCAGAAATTTCCCCAACACTCGCTCGCTGTCGCCAATCGCATACACATTCGCCGTATCGAAGAAGTTGATCCCCGCATCCAGCGCCTGCCGGAAGAAAGGCGCGCTCTGCTCCTCATTCAAGCTCCACGCATTGCTCCCCGGCCGCAGCGGCTGCCCCGCCGGCGGCACGCCATAACTCATGCACCCCAAACAAATCCGCGAAACCTTAACACCCGTCCGACCCAAATTCACATATTCCATTGCTTGATCCTCCAGCCCCACCAGCTTAGCAAGTCGCTATCATCACATGCGTGAGCATTCCCTACATCGGACGCCTCGCACCATCCCCCACCGGCCTACTCCATCTCGGCCACGCGGCCACATTCCTCACCGCCTTCACCCGCGCCCGCGAGCACAACGGCACACTCCTCCTCCGCAACGAAGACCTCGACCCGCAGCGCTCCCGTCCCGAATTCGTCCATGCCATGCTTGAAGACCTCGCCTGGCTCGGCATCGCCTGGCAGCCGCCCATGCTCTCGCAGTCCCAGCGTCTGCCCGCCTACCGCGCCGCCTTCGAGCAACTCCTCGCCTCCGGCCACATCTACCCCTGCACCTGCACCCGCCGCGACCTCGCCCGCACCGCCCTCGCCCCGCACGAGGACCCCAACGCCGACCCGCACCCCGACGACGAACCCATCTACAACGGCCGCTGCCGCCCCGCAACGCCCACACCGCAAATTTTTACCGCCGCCAACTACCGCTTCCGCGTCCCCGACGGCGAGACCATCCGCTTCCTCGACGCCAACCTCGGCCCCCAAGCCTTCACCGCAGGAGGCGCCGCCAGCACACCGGAAAAAGCCTTTGGCGACTTCCTCATCTGGCGCCGCCCACTCACCGCCGACCCCACCGATATCGGCCTGCCCAGTTACCAGCTCGCCTGCGTCGTCGACGACGCCCACCAGCGCATCACCGAAGTCGTCCGCGGCGCCGACCTGCTCAAGTCCACCGCCCGCCAAATCCTTCTCCAGCGCGCCCTCAACCTGCCGCCCGTCGCCTACTTCCACACCGCACTGCTCCGCGACCAGCAAGGCGTCCGCCTCGCCAAGCGCCACGACGCCCTCGCCATCCGCACCCTGCGCAACGCCGGCCTCACCCCCGCCGAAGTCCTCGCCCGCATCACTGCCGCCTTGCTGACCCGCTGACTTGCTGACTTTCTGACCCGCTGACTCGCTGACTCGCTGCCTTTACGCCTCCATCGCCCCCGAGTAAACCGCCATCCCCGCCACCGCATCCACGCCCATCGCGTCCAGCTTGTCCACCTCCGCGCGCTCCTTGATCCCACCCGCCACAATCAACTGCTTCGCCGTGCACGCTCGCAGCACCGCCGCCACATCCAGCGGAAAGCCCTGCATCGTCCCCTCGGTATCCACATGCGTATACAGAAACGCAGCGCAGCAATCCTCGAGCCACGTCACCGCCTCCTCCGGCGTCAGGTCCACGTGGTCCTTCCATCCCTTCACCGCGACGCGCCCGCCCTTCGTGTCCACCGCAAAGCACAAAGCCGCCTCGCCCAGCGCCCGCTTCAACTCCTCCGCAAACTCCAGCTGAATCACCTTGTGCCGCCGCGCCTTGGGTGGCCCATCCTTTGCCGCCTTTGGCAAAGGGTGGGTTGCCTCTATCTCATCCACCCCAAATAAGCTCGACCCATAAATCACCCGCCGCGCCCCCACATCCAACAACGCGCGCCCATCCTCTGCCGTCTTCAACCCGCCACCCACCTGGCACGGCAGCCGCCGGCAGATCATCTCGATCAGCGCGCGGTTCTCGCCCTGCCGCATCGCTGCATCCAGATCGATCAGTTGCACCAGCGGATACTTCGCGAACCGCTCAATCCAGTATTCAAAGTCGTCGAACGCCAGCTTCAGCTTCTCGCCCTGAACCAGCTGCACAATCCTCCCGCCCATCAAATCGATCGAAGGAATCAACATGCTTCTATTGTCGCAGCCCCGGACGTACCGCGAGGTCACGTAGTTCGTCGTAGTGGGGCAGGCCGGTTCGTTTCGTTAAGGGCACGGGTTTACCCGTGCCGCAAACACCGCAAATCTAAGAGGGCTTTAGCCCCTGAGGTCAGTTTCGTTTCAAAACTCACCCGCCACCCGCTTCGCCCTTGCCGCCACAAGGCCATTGATTCACTGTGATCTTCGCTTTTCACGCCGAAGGCGTCGAGAACCCTACGAAGTAGTCGTCACTGCGCCAAAAGCACCCGCACCGGCTCAGTTGGCCGCGGCGGAGCCACCGCCAGGCGGTTCAATTCCAGTTGCAGGAACAGCACGTTGCGCGGGTGGTCCTCCGCAATCCGGTAAGTCGCCTGGTCGCGGTGCACGAAGAAGCACCCACCCTGCGGCCGCCATATCAGGAACTCGTCCGCCATCCTGTCCAGCAGCGGGAACCAGCCGCGAACGTTGATCCGTTCCGCCGCAGGTGGTTCCCCCCAGCTTGCCACCGGCCATATCACCTGCGGCCCCTTCACCGTGAATGCGGCGTGGCAATCGTTCGGCGGCGCCACCTGGCACAGACGCAGTTGATCGAACTCATCTGCATTGAAACGCATTTGGAGAATATCGACCATGCACCCTTCCTTTTTTCTTGGCGTTAGATCAGTTGTGGGAATAGCCACAAGTATAGGCAAGCCGTGAACTGGCTCCTTAATACTTTCGTTGCAGAATCACGGTTGAAAACAACCTTGACAGATTTCCATGACACGCGTGTAAATGCGCTGACTCGCTGACTCACTGCCTTCCTTCAACACGGCAGCCGCACGCTCACCCCCGCTCGCTGCAACCGCCCCTTCAACTCACGCGAATCGGTCACCCCAAAATGAAAGATGCTCGCCGCCAGCGCCGCGTCTGCCTTGCCCCGCCCAAACACCTCCGCAAAATGCTCCGCGCTTCCCGCGCCGCCACTGGCAATCACCGGAATCTGCACTGCCGCGCTCACCGCCGCCGTCAGCTCGCAGTCGAACCCGGCGCGCATCCCATCCGTATCCATGCTGGTCAGCAGGATCTCGCCCGCCCCCCGCGCCTCCGCCTCCCGCGCCCACTCCACCACCCGCAGCCCCGTCTTCTTGCGCCCGCCGGCCATGTAAACCTCCGCCTCCTCCGCGCTCTTCTTTCCCCTTCGCGCATCGATCGCCACAATCACCGCCTGCGCCCCAAAGCTCGAGCCAATCTCCCCAATCAGCTCCGGCCGCGCAATCGCCGCCGAGTTGATGCTGACCTTATCCGCGCCCGCGGTAAACACCGCCTCCGCCTCTTCGGCCGTACGCACCCCACCCCCAACCGTGAACGGCACAAACAGTTTCGCCGCCGCGCGCCTCACCGTCTCCAGCAGCGTCCCGCGCCCCTCATGCGTCGCCGTAATATCCAGCAGCACAACCTCATCCGCCCCCGCCGCCGCATGCCGGTGCGCCAGTTCCGCCGGATCGCCAGCATCGACGATATCCACGAACTGCACGCCCTTCACCACCCGCCCGCCCCGCACATCCAGACACGCAATAATCCGCTTCGTCAGCATCACAACTCCACAAAATTCCGCAATACCCGCAAACCCACCTCCGCCGACTTCTCCGGATGGAACTGCACTCCCATCACGTTCCCCCGCTCCACCGCCGCCGTAAACCCTCCGCCATAATTTGTAACCGCCGCAGTATCGTCCGATACCGGCGCCCGCCACGAGTGCGTGAAGTACACAAACCCGCCGTCCTTCACACCTTTCAGCAGCCGCGAATCCGGCCTGATCTGCTCCAGCGAATTCCACCCCACATGCGGCGACTTCAACTCCACACCTTCGACCACCGCCGGAAACCGCTCGCACATCCCCTCAAACACCCCCAGTCCCTCCGTCTCGGGCGCCTCGGTCGATCCCTCATACAGCCACTGCAAGCCCACGCAAATCCCCAGAAACGGCACGTCTCGCCCCACCGCCTCGCGCACCGCCTCGGTCAATCCCAAATCCTTCAGCAACTGCGTCGACTGAAAGTGTCCCACCCCTGGCAGCACCACCTTGTCCGCCCGGCGCACATCTTCCGGTGCCTGCGTCACCACCACGTCGCGCGCCTCCAGGAACCTGAGCGCCTTCACCACGCTCGTCAAATTTCCCGCCTTGTAATCAATCACCGCAATCATCGGGCCAGAGCCATCCCCTCGCCGTACCACCACGCGATCAATACCAGTGCCAGCAGCACGCTGAAGAATCTCCAACGCCCCTCACCGAAAAAGCAAAGCGCAAAGCCAACCAGCGCAAACCCCATCCCCCAATGGACCCACGGTCTCATTGCTTCCACCTGCCTCAGGTAACCCACGGCGCGGACAGGCCGCAGCAAGTTGCCGGCAACCAGGCCAATCGACAGCCCTATCGCCGTGAGCCCGCAAACGAAAGCCATCCGCCGGATCATTTCGTTAGCCCTGCTCATAGCAATCCCTTCGTGCTCGGCAACATCTCCCGCATCCGCTCATCCCTGCTGCAAGCCCCGCGCATCGCCCGCGCGAACGCCTTGAAGATCGCTTCGATCTTGTGATGATTGCTGCGTCCATACATCGTCTTCACATGCACATTCGCCTTCGCGCCGCGTGCAAATCCGTCAAAGAAATCCGCCACCAGTTCCGTCTGGAAATCCCCCACCATCGGCACCGTAACCTGCGCATCCACCACATACGCCACGCGCCCGCTCAGGTCCACCGCAGCGACTGCGAGCGTCTCATCCATCGCCATCACAAAGTATCCGGCGCGCAGTATCCCCTTCTTATCGCCCAGCGCGATCCCGAACGCCTCGCCCAGCGCGATCCCCACATCCTCCACCGTGTGGTGCTGGTCGACGTCCAGATCGCCCTTGCACTTCAGCGTCAGGTCGAACCCACCGTGCCGCGTAAACAGCTCCAGCATGTGATCGAAGAACCGTATCCCCGTCTCGATCGAATACACGCCCGTCCCATCGATCGTCAGCGCCAGCGCAATCTTGGTCTCGGTCGTCTTCCGCTCGACCGTTCCCGTTCGCACCGCGTCTGTCTCACGCTTTCGCTTGCTCGCTGTCTTCTTCATTTCCCCTGCCTCTTCAACTTCGCAAACTCCACCAGCCCATACACCAGTGTCACCACCTGCAGCGCGATCACGCCGCCAACCAGCATCGGGTGGCTCTTCAGCGCGACTGCCGCCGTGGCCATGCATGCCACCCCGGCACACAGTACCACCACTTTCTTCCGTTGCGGATCGATCTGGCTCATCACTCCCACTCCCTTTCGTCATCGCTGACTCGCTGACCTGCTGACTCGCTGACTTGCCCGGGCTTCCAGCCAATCTCCTTCAGCGACTCCTTCAGCGCCGCCAGTCCGCGCGTCACATGCTCCTCCACCCCAATCGTGATGCGCACATACCCATCGCATCCCGGATCGGTCGAGCGGTCGCGCAGCAGCACACCGCGCGCGCGCATCGCCTTCACCAGCTCCGTGTGCTTCGTGCCAATCTTCATCAACACGAAGTTCGCATGGCTGGGGAAGAACTCCACCCCCAGCGCGCGCAAACCATCCATCATCCGCACCAGCCCCGCGCGCACTTGGGCTCCATACCACGCGACATACGCATCGTCTGCCAGCGCCACCGGCAGGCAGTCCAGCGCCACTCCATTCACGTTGTACGGCGAGCTCACCTTGCGCACGTACTTCATCAGCTCCGCGCTCCCAGCCAGCATCCCGATGCGCAGATTCGCCAGCCCGTACGCCTTCGAGAACGTCCGCGCCACCATCAGGTTCCCCACCTTCCCCACATCCGCCATCACCGACTCGCCGAAGAAGTGGTAATACGCCTCGTCCACCATCACCACCGCCTGCGGGGCCGCCGCACAAATCGCCAGCAACTGCTCGCGGCTCACCACCGCGCCCGTGGGATTGTTCGGCGACGCCACCATAATCAGCTTCGTCCGCGGCGAAATCGCCGCCAGGAACCGCTCGTATGGAAACTCGAGCGTGTCGTCCGTCTGCACCTTCTTCACGTGCGCCGTCATCATGCCCGCGCTCACTTCGTACATGAAGAACGTCGGCGTCGACACCACCGCCTCATCGTCCTCTTCCAGAAACGCCGCGCACACCAGATGGATCGCCTCATCCACGCCATTCGTCAGCAGCACTTGGTCCGCTCGAAGCCCGAAGTGCTCCGCCGCAATCCGTTCCACGCCCTCGCGCTCGGGATACTTCGTCAACCCCTCAGCCGTCACCTGCCGCAGCCGCTCAATCACCTTAGGCGATGCCGCCAACGTATTCTCGTTGAAGTCCAGCCGCAGCGCATCCCGCCCCGCCAGCGGCGGATGGTACTCCGGCATCGCCACCACCGCCCGCCGCGCCCGCGGCATTACTGCTTTGCCTTTCGCTCTCTCAATGTCTTCCGCAATTGCCATCTTCGCCCCGCTCACTTACCACTTACCACTGATCACTTACCACTCGCTTTCCGCAACCTCACGCGCACACTCTCCGCATGCCCCTTCAATCCCTCGGCCTCGGCCAGCGCCATCGCATGGGGTCCCAGCGCCCGCAGTCCCTTGCGTGTGTACTCTTGCACCGTAATCACCTTCAGAAAATCCATCACGCTCAATCCTCCGCGTACGCGCCCCACGCGTCCTGTGGGCAGCACGTGATTCGGTCCCGAGATGTAGTCGCCCATCGACTGCGCCGAAAAGTTACCCACAAATACAGACCCTGCGTTTCTTACCCACTTCAGATCTGTCGCTGCATCCACCGTCAAATGTTCCGGCGCCAGCCGGTTGGTCAGCTCGCGCGCCTCTGCAACCGATTCGGTCACAAATATGCATCCGCGCGCGGCAATTGACACCTTCGCAATTACATTCTCCTTCACCTGCGCCTTTACCTCTGCCTTCACTGCCGCCGCCAGCGCCGCATTGCTGGTAATCATCACCGCCAGCGTCTCCGGATCATGCTCCGCCTGCGCCACCAAGTCTGCAGCGATGCCCCCCGCATTTCCTTTCTCGCTGGTCACCACAATCTCCGTCGGCCCCGCCGGCATATCGATGCCGCAGTCCGCCGACACCATCATCTTCGCCGCAGTCACAAACAAATTCCCCGGCCCTACAATCTTGTTCACCGGAGCAATTGTTCCGTCCTTACCCGATCCAGTCCCATACGCCATCGCCGCAATCGCCTGGGCCCCGCCCACGCGATAGAACTCTGTCACCCCGGCCAGCCACGCAGCCGCCATCGTCTCCCGCGCCGGTTTCGGCGAGCACACCACAATCCGCTCCACACCCGCCACCTGCGCCGGCGTCACCGTCATCAGCAGGGTCGACGGAAGCGGATAGCGCCCGCCCGGCACATAACACCCCACGCTCTCCAGCGGCCGCACCATCTGCCCGGTGGTAACGCCCGCCGCGGGAGTGATGCTCCACTCCTTAGGTTTCTGCGCCTCCGCAAATGCCCGGATATTCGCCTGCGCCGCCCGCATCGCTGCCTGCAACTCCGGCGTTGTCGCCTCCCACGCCGCCTTCATCTCCTCACCCGAGACCGGCAAATCCGTGCCCTTCGCCAGCCCATCGAACTTCGCCGCAAATTCCCGCAGTGCCGCATCGCCGCGTTTCTTTACATCTGTAACAATAACAGTTACAACCTTCTCAACCTTCGAGGTATTGAGCGCGCCTCGCCGCTCCAGCGAACGAATCATCTCGTCCGCCACTGCCTTCCCGCGCCCAAATGTCCTCACCAGCTTCATCGACGTTCTCCGACTGACAACTGACAACTGAGAACTGACAACTGCCCTTAAACGACCACCTTGCTCAGCGGATACTCCACAATCCCCGTCGCGCCCGCTGCCTTCAGCTTCGGAATAACGTCGCGTACCACGGCCTCATCCAGAATCGTGTTCAGCGCAACCCACGCCGGATCGCTCAAATGCGAGATCGTGGGAGAGTTCAACGCCGGAAGCTCGGCCACAATCGCGTCCAGCCCGTCCTTCGGCGCATTCATCATCAGCCCCACCCGCCCCTGCGCCGCGATCGCGGCATTCAGCATCAGCGAAATATTCTCGATCTTCTTCCGCTTCCAATCGTCCTTGTATGCCGCCTTGTTCGCGATCAATTGCGTCTCGCTCTCCATCAGTGTCTCGATAATCCGCAGCCGGTTCGCCCGCAGACTCGAACCCGTCTCCGTCACCTCCACGATCGCATCGGCCAGCGTCGGCGGCTTCACTTCCGTAGCGCCCCAACTGAACTCCACCTTCACCGGAATATTCTTGCTCGCAAAATAGCGCTTCGTAAACTCCACCAGCTCGGTCGCAATTACCTTCCCGGCCAGGTCTTCCGGCTTCTGGAACGGCGAGTCTTCCGGCACGCACAGCACCCACTTCACCTTCTGGCGGCTCACCTTCGAGTAGGTCAGGCTGGTCACATATTCCACGTCGGTCTGGTTCTCCAGCACCCAGTCGTTGCCGGTCAGGCCCGCATCCAGCGCGCCTTTTTCGACGTACCGTGCCATCTCCTGCGCGCGCACCAGCATGCACTCAATCTCCGCATCGTCGATGGTCGGAAAGTAGCTGCGCCCGTTGGCAAGAATCTGCCAGCCCGCGCGTTCAAACAGCGCAATGGTCGCGTCCTGCAAACTTCCCTTCGGAATCCCCAGCTTCAGCTTGTTTGCCATTACTTGGCCTCCGCGACTCTTGTAACCGTAATTGGTTTCGTAAAGCAGCTCACCGTGCCCTCGTGGCACACCAGCCCATCACCTTCCACCTCGACTGTGAACAACAGTGCATCGTTGTCGCAGTCCGTCGCCGCGCTCACCACTCGCAGCCGGTTGCCGCTGGTCTCGCCCTTCATCCACAGCTTCTGCCGCGTACGGCTCCAGAATGTTACAAAGCCTGACTCCAGTGTCTTCTGGTAACTGGTCTCGTTCAAGAACCCCAGCATCAGCATCTCGCCCGTCTTCGCGTCCTGCACAATGCCCGGAACCAGGCCGTCCATCTTGGCAAAATCTATCTTCGGTGCATCCTTCACTGCGTCCATCGTCTCTCTCGCTTTCGAATTTGATCTATCTATATATCTATTCGCTTGCCGGGCCCGCGCCCGCATTCTCCCCGCGCGCAGCAAAAAGGCCCGCTCGCGGGTTGCGCGTCAGCGGGCCTTTGGAATCCGTATGTGCTTTTGCTATCTCGCCGCACCGGACAACGCCGCCAACACGCTCTGCGCATGGTTGTGGTGGTGCCCGCGATGCTGGGTCGAAAAGCTCATCTGTCTAATAAGGTTATCTTCCACCTAATCCCCTTGTCAATGCAGCGGCGGCCGCTTTCAGGAACACCGCCAGCCTCGCGCCCGCATGCGCCACTCTGATACAAAGGTTCGCGCGCGAAACTCGCATCGTTCCGCCAACGTCTCACCTCCGTCCCCGCAAAGGAGCCCCGCCCATGAACTCTCCGCTCGACCGCCGCAACTTCCTCCGCCTCGCCTCCGCCACCGCCGCCTTCTTCGCGCAGAAATCCAACACCCAGGCCGAGGCGCAAGTCACGTCCACGGCGCCGCAGCCACCCGTCCGCGTCGCTCCGCGCGGCCCCCGTGCCGCCGCCACCGGGCGCAAGAACTTCGTCGGCATCCAGGTCCGCGGCTTTGCCTGGGTCGACGAGGGCGTCGACCAGGTGCTCGACAACCTCCAGAAGAAGGGCGACGTCAACACCGTCTGGGCCTACACCTTTGCCTACGGCGAGCAGCGCCTGCGCACCGGCGCCGGCTTCCCCGACCACGGCACACCGCTCTCCGCCGCCAACACCGGCGTCAACGCCGGCGCGCTCTACGACTACGACCCCAAGTTTTTCACTAACACCAGCCTCAAGGACTTCCGCCTCACCGGCTACGGTAAATTCAACGTTATCGAAGCAGTCGCCCCCAAGGCCAAGGCCCGCGGCATGGACTTCTTCGCCTGGGACCTAAACAATCCCAGCCCCACGCTCGCCCACACTGCACCCAGCTATGCCGAGCTTGGCGAGGTCGACCTGAACGGCCGCAGCACTACCAACCCCTGCTTCAACAACCCCGACTTCCGCGCCTATCTCAGCGGCAAAATCGAATCGCTGCTGATTGGTTATCCGGAGCTGGTCGACGGCATCGCCTGGGGCTGCGAGCGCGACGGCCCACTCGACAGCCTGGTCACGGGCGGCGGCAACGCCACCTGCTTCTGCCAATTCTGCCAGGCCAAAGCCCGCGACCTCGGCATCTCGATGCCGCGCGCGCAGGCCGGCTACAGGGAGATCGGCCAGCTCTTCCGGGCTACACCAGATCAGGTCCCGGACGGCTACTTTTCCACCTTTTGGCGCATTCTGCTTAAATACCCCGAAGTCCTCAGTTGGGAGTCGCTGTGGACCGACAGCTTCCAGGGCGCGCAGGCCGAGCTCTACGGTCTGGCCAAATCCATCGCGCCGCAAAAACCCTTCGGATTTCACCTGATGCAGAACATGACCTTCAGCCCGTTCTATCGCGCTGAAGAGGACTACACCAAGCGCCGCAACTTCTCCGATTTTTTCAAGATCGCAACTTACAACAACGCCGGCGGCCCGCGCATGGCGAACTACCTGAACTCACTTAGCCGCGGCGTCTTCCACGACGCCAAGCCTGAAGACTTCATCGCGCTTTACTACAAGATCATGAACTACAACGAAGCGCCGTTCGACAAGCTCGCCAGCTTCGGCCTGTCGCCGGATTACGTCGCCAAAGAAACCAAGCGCGCGCTGATCGGCGTCGCCGGACAGACGAAGATTTATCCCGGCATCGATATCGATGTGCCTGTGCTCGGCGGCGGTCCTGCGGCTACAGACAAGCGCACTCATCCGGACGACGTGAAGGCCGCGTTGCAGGCTGCATTCGCGGCGGGCGCGGACGGCGTGATCCTGTCGCGCGAGTACGTAGAGATGTG
This sequence comes from uncultured Granulicella sp., assembly GCA_964489045.1. Lineage (GTDB taxonomy): Bacteria > Acidobacteriota > Terriglobia > Terriglobales > Acidobacteriaceae > Edaphobacter. Next base: position 19,399 of record CAZAXI010000049.1, read on the forward strand.
GAACGCGAATCTGACTGCGGCCGGCGACACCCTCCGCGAAATATTTGCGCAGCAAGGGGCGAAGGCGTAGGAGATGTTTTTCATGAAAAGGGCTATTTTTCAATGGGTTGCGGCCAAATTGTGTCACGTGAAACAATTGGCGCTTCAATTGCTTAAGAGCCGTCGAATGAACGATGAGCCATTCACGCGCAGAGTAGGCGGTGTAAATCGCGTGACTTGATGTTCCCGATTGGGAAATGGAAGCGATGAAATTCAAGGGTGGGCTTGACACGCAACCCCTCTGAGTTTTGCCGAGGAGCACTCAACCTGAACCCGCGATGAGCCTTAGTTCTCTGACGGCCGCTCGACGTGGTCGATGACGAGGACTTCGGCCGGGATCTTTTGCGGCTCCAGCTTGAGGCCGAGCTGCTCCTGGATGGCAGTGAAGAGTTCCGGCGGCGCGTTGGGATTGTCGGTGGTCTGAGGCACGCGAATCCCCATGGCGACGAATTGGCTCTCGTCGGGCGTCCAGGTCAGGTCGAAGTCGAACTTGCCCTCAAGGCCGGACTTGTCGGTTACGGGTTTGGCGAGGACGGCAAAGGCCATCCAGCGCGCGAAATGCGCCAGCGGCTCGCCCCGGAAGTGGCACACGCCCAAGTGTTCGCAAGTGGCGCCGTACCCCGGGCCGCTGGGATCTGCCGCCTTCAGCTTCGATCCGCCCTTGGCGACGACCAGGGTGTAGACGCTCATCTCCCTCTGCTCGCGGTGAAGCGTGAGTTGAAAGCGGTCGGCCAGGAGCTTCTGCAGCATCGCCTGGAACTGCTCGGACGACTTAATATCCTCGCTGGCCACCGCATCGACGTCGTACTCGTCGGTTCTGATCCAGGCGGGCCCACCGGCCACCTGCTGACGGTCCACGTGGTACGCCATCAGGATGAGATCGCTCAAGCTGGTGTAGTGCGTGGTGAAGCGGCGGTCGTCCTCGTGGTCGTTCATCCGGCCGGGATTGGGCTCCTTGACGGGCTTGATGCTGGCCACTTCAAACTCCGGCGTCGCGGCGGGAGCGGGCGAGGCGGTCTGCGACGACTGTGCGTAGCCGGTTGGATTGCATAGGACTGTGGCGAAGAGGATTGTGAGGATTCCGAAGATTGATGGCGCTTTACGGCGGTTCAACGTGCAAACAGCGAGCGGAAGCATGGGGTGGCCTTTCTGGCAACGACATACGCAGGGAGGGACGAAGTTGTTCCGTGGGTCTGCCTGGCCGTTACGGCTTGGGCCGGTGCGCGATGATCTGGTCTTTGATGGCCTCGTAGGCAGCCGCCGGGAGGATGCCGCGCGTGGTGAGTTGGTTCTTTGCGGTGTAGGGGCGGCCGGCGATGATGCGCGAGACGTAGGCGTCGCCCATGCCGGGCAGCGCCTTCAACTGCGCCGGGGTCGCGGTGTTGATGTCGAGCAGGTCCTTGGACGCGGCAATCTTCTGGGCGATGGTCTGCTGGGGAGTGGTCGCCTGAGCCGCGGCAAAACCTGGTATCGGCGCGGCAAGGAGGAGGCTGGAAAACAAAGCGGCAGCAAGAGAGCTGCCACGCACCCGGAATGAAACAGACATAGGAACTCTCCTGAAAGAAGCTCAGCGGTGCAAACAGGAAGCGGGATAAGGGTAACGCAGGAATCGCGCCGGAGGGAGAAAATGCGGCCGTTGCAGGTCTTCATGGCGATCTGCCAAAATCGCGGCCAATCCTTGCCTCTGAGTCGCAGCAGAAAGCGGGCTGGATGTCGGGTAAGAGAAAGTCCCCGGGGCTGAAGAGGGTGCTGAAAAAGGCGACGCAGCGCGGAAAAGCAGACCTCAGGGGCTAAAGCCCTGTTTATTCTGCGGCGTTTACGGCACGGATAAATCCGTGCCCTTAACGAACGGAGTTTTTCAGCAGCCTCTGAAGCCCGCTGCTACTCCGAAAGCACAACCCGAACTTTTCAGCACCCCGTCCGCCAGTGCGAACGGGTAGCGTCCGCCATCCAACCAAGGTGGGATTAACCCTTTCGCAATTAGCGCCGATGCTGGTTAAGTGCCGCAGTGTGTACCCATCTCGCGGCGACGATCGATCCTGGCTGCCATCACACTCGCCTTATTTGCCAGCTCCGCCCTGGCACGAAGTCCGGTTGAACGGGATCCGCCCTCGCCGAGAACACAGAAGACCGCCGACGCCGAGGCCCTGCGCACCCTGACCACGCTGCGCCAGGCCCACAGTCTCTCGCCCGACGAGGCCCGCCGCGGCTATCCGGTGCATGTGCGGGCGGTGGTGACCTACTACGACAAGCATGTGGACACGCGGCGCCTCGCCTTCTTTCTGCACGACTCCACCGGCAGCATCTACGCTGCGGTCCTGCTGGGCACCACCTGGCCGGGCCGACAGCCGGTCCCGGGCACGCTGGTCGACGTCACCGGCGTGACCGCGCCTGGGGACTACGCGCCCATCATCGATCAGGCGCACATGACTGTCCTCGGCGACTCAAACCTGCCGGACGACGCCCACCCTGTAACCCTCCCAACCCTGTTGACCGGCGCTGAAGACGCCCAGTGGGTCGAGATCGACGGCATCGTTCATTCGGTGGTGGAGACCGCCTACGACGTAAGCCTGCAGGTCGCGATGGACGGCGGCACCATAGCCGCGACCACCGTCCGGCAATCGGGCTTCAACTATCAGCAACTGGTCGACAAATGGGTCCACATCCGAGGTAACGCCGCGCCCATCTTCAACGCAAACAGCCAGTTGGCAGGGGCGCGACTGTTCTTCCCCGGCATGGCAACCGTGTCCGCGGCGGCACCTGACTCGGGCGACGCCTTCGCCCGCCCGCTGCGGCCGGTCAACAGCCTGCTGCGCTTCGATCCATCCAACCTGTGGCCTCATCGCATCCACGTCCGCGGCATCGTGACGCTTTATTGGCCGGGCCAGACCCTTTGCATCAAGGACGCGACCGGGGGCTTGTGCGCGCAGACCACCCAGACCACCCCGCTCGCCCTCGGCTCGTCGGTCGACCTGGTCGGGTTCACCGTCCTCTCGGGATTCAAGCCCGGCTTGTCGGACGCCATCTTCTGGCCGCTCCACGGCAACACGGCCGTGGCTGCCTCTGCGGTGACCCCCGAACAGGCGCTCGATGGGAACCTCGACTCCGACCTGGTTCAGATCGATGGGCGGCTGATCGGACGCGATGAGGCCGCAAGCGATGCCAACCTTATCCTGTCCTCCGGAAGATTCTTGTTCCGCGTCCTTCTGCCGACCGCCGTCTCCAAGGATGCAAAGATCAACGCGATCCAGAACGGGAGCAAGCTGCGAGTCACGGGCATCTGTTCGGTGCAGGTGGACAGCGAGAGCACTCTGAAGGGCTTCGGCTTCACCCAGGCCTCGCACTTCTTGATCATGCTGCGTTCGCCCCGCGATATCGTTGTACTGCAATCGCCTTCCTGGTGGACTGTAAGCCGCATCCAGTTCGTGCTGCTGTTTATGCTGGTAATCACAGTAGCTGGATTTATGTGGGCTTTTTCGTTGCGCAGCCGCGTGGAGCAACAGACCCGCGAACTGCGCCAGAGCCGCGAGCTCTATCGCCACATGGCCCACCACGACTCGCTGACCGGCCTGGCCACCCGTACCCTGTTGCACGACCGGCTGCAAGTCGCGTTGGACCGGGCGCAGCGCTTCCACAAGAGCATCGCGCTGCTGATGCTGGATCTGGACAAGTTCAAGGAGATCAACGATTACTTCGGCCACAGCGCCGGCGACCAGGTGCTGCGGACCACCGCAAAACGCATTCGCGCCACCATTCGCAAGACCGACAGCGTGGCCCGCATGGGAGGCGATGAGTTCATTGTTCTGCTGAACGACCTGACCGATGCGGAACAGGCTGAGCAGATTGCCGCCAAGATCGTCGCCGCCCTGTCCGAGCCGATTGATGTCGGCAAGTTCCAGGTTCCCATATCGGTCAGCATCGGGGTGTGCACGCTGGAGGATGAGGCGGTCGATGCGGAGGTCCTGCTGCGCCGGGTCGATGCCGCCATGTACCACGCCAAGGCGCGGGGCCGGGGCTGCTTCCAGGTCTTCACCAGCGACCTGGTAGCGGCCATGCGCAGCCATTCCGCCGACGCCCATCCCATCGAAGACCCGTCTCCGCCGGAAGTGGGTGCGAGCGCCGGCCGTGGGGCAGGACGAGGCTAACGCCCCTTCGGGCGGCCCGCGCGCTGCAACCTTCGTGTGACTTTCGCGATTCCCCCCCGGTCGCCCACGCCAGCGAAATCAAGTAGAGTAATCGTACGTGCCGTTTCGCCGTCCTACGGTCGAGAAGCACTCGTTCGGCCCTGGTACCCCCGGCCATGCTCCTGAACCGCCTCCATCTCGCGACCCGCGCCCGCCGGCTGACCACGCTCGCCGCGCTGGCTACCGCGCTGACCGGCTGCCAGAGCATAACCGGCAACCAGCCGTTCACCCAGGTCCGGGTGATCGACGCCTCGCCCGACGCGCCCAGCCTGGACATCTACCAGAACTCTCCGTCGCAGCCTGCGCAGGTGGGCCTGTACAACATCGGCTTCGGAACTGTCAGCTCTTACATCTCCATTGCGCCGGGCGCGACCGTCCACGCAGCTTATATCGCGAACACACAGCAGGAGCTTGCCCAGGTGCGCGGAAGCTTTTTCGCCGGCACGCAGTATACGGTGCTGGCCGGCAACGTCGCCGCCAACCTGCAGATGACCGTGCTGAAGGACCAGTCGACGCCGGCTCCCGCGGGCCAGGTTGCCCTGCGGTTCCTGGGCCAGGCCACACGCACCGGCGCGGTCGACCTCTACCTTGTGCCCTCAGGGTCTTCGCTGGCGGGGATCGCGCCGATCGCCACCGGCATCGGCTTCGGCGGCAACACCGGCTACATCGACGCGCCCAGCGGAACCTACTCCATCGTGGCGTTCGCCGCCGGCGCTGCGCCCAACGCTGCCGCGCCGGTGTACACCGGCAGCCAGTTCAGCTATCCCGGCGGCTCCGCGCGCACCCTCGTCCTGATCGATCAGCGCGCCAATGAGCAGTCGGTCGACCTAACCGACCCGCAGCCTGCGACCACTCCCGCGCTGCAGGTGATCACCGCCGACGACTTCGACCCCTCCGCCTAGCTAACTCCGAAGGCACAGCCTCGCCGCTAAGCAAGCATCTCGAGTACCCGAGGACCTGCCTTTGCCGACTGAAACTATTGCTGCCACAGACTTGAAGCAACTTGCCGCCGACGTGCTGGCCCGCGCACTGAAAGCAGGCGCGACGGACGCCGAGGCCGTGGTATACGAAGGCGACGAGTTCAACGTGCGCGTTCGGCTGGGGCAGGTCGAGACGCTGAAGGAGTCGGGTTCGCGCGCCGTTGGCCTGCGCGTCTTCATCGCGTCGGGTAAAGCGCAAAGAACCGCCAGCACCAGTTCCTCCGATTTTTCGCCCGAGAGTATCGAGCGACTGGTCTCCGGCGCGGTCACGCTCGCGCGCATCACCAGCGAAGACCCCTTCGCCGGGCTACCTGAAGAGAGCGCTTTCGGGCAGCATGTTGTTGCCGCGCAGCGTCTCTACTTCGACGACGTCAACCAGCAAGCGCCCGCCGACCGAATCCGCATCGCACGTGAGGTGGAGGCCGCGGCGATGGCCTCCGACACGCGCATCCAGAACTCCGGCGGTGGCGACTTCGACGCGGCCACCGCGCACAAGATCATGATGAACTCGCGCGGCTTTACGGGCGAGTACCGCCGCAGCTATTGCGGCTTTTCCGCCCAGCCCATCGCGCACGACGAAGCCGGCAACATGCAACGCAACTACTGGTACTCCAACGCGCGCACCACCCGCCTGCTGGAAGATCCCGTTGCCATCGGCCACGAAGCCGCGCGCCGGGCGCTACGCAGATTGGGAGCCCGGCGAGTGCCCACGCAACAGGCCCCGGTGGTGTTTTCGGCAGAGATCGCGCGCTCCATCATCGGCAACATCTTCGACGCGGCCAACGGCGACGCCATCTATCGCCACGCCACCTTCTTCGCCGATATGCTGGGCCAGCGCGTCGCCGGCGATAATGTCACCGTCATCGACGACGGGACGCTGGTCTTCGATCACGTCTCTCCAGATCAGGCGGGCGGCATTCAAACCGGCGGGTTCGGCACCTCGCCCTTCGACGGCGAAGGCCTGCCCACGCGCCGCACGGTGCTGGTCGAAAACGGCATTCTGAAGAGCTACGTGATGAACACCTACACCGCGCGCAAGCTCGGCATGGCCTCCACCGGCAATGCGTCGCGGTCGCTGGCGTCGAACCCCGGCATCGGCGCGGGCAACTTCTTTCTCCAGCCCGGCACGGTGACGCCGGAGCAGATCATCGGCGATGTGAAGAACGGCCTTTACGTCACCGAGACCATGGGCTTCGGCGTCAACCTGGTCACCGGCGACTACTCGCAGGGCGCCGCCGGACTGTGGATCGAGAACGGTGAACTCGCGTACCCGGTGGAAGAGATAACGATCGCCGGCAACCTGAAGGACATGTACCAGAACATCTCCGCCATCGGCAACGACCTGGTGTTCCGCAGCGCCAGCGCCGCTCCCACGCTGCGCATTGACGGCATGACCATCGCCGGCTCATAGTTCTGCCGCTACAATCCTCTCGCGCAACCCGCCGCACTTAAGCTAGATTGGATTTGTCCGATTCAATATGCACTCCGACCAATACCTCCGTTGTTGCCTCCATCAGAAAACGAAACGACGTGTACTGGTTGCGTCGTTGGCGCTGCTGGCTATGCTCGCAGGCTGCAAGAGTAAGCCGGCAAATCCGCTGATCGGTGACTGGACCTCGACCACTCCCGCAAGCGCAGACGGCGCCGCGGGCTGCCCAAGCCATTACCGCTTTACTGAGACCACGCAAATCCTGACCACGGGTGGGAGGGAGATCACCATTCCGGTGAGCTACAAAGTGCAACCCAATCTGGTGACCGTGGTGATGCAGATGCGCTCCAACAGCTTCAAGTTCCTCAGCGACGATACGGTGGCTTGGACCGAGGGCGTCCCCTGCACTTACAAGCGTGATTGATCGGCTTCGTTCCGGATTTAGTGGGCCTGTTTGAAATCCTGATCTCAGGGGCTGAAGAGGGTGCTGAAGAAGTCGTCTCCGGCGACAAACTGGACCTCGGCGGCTAAAGCCGTAATCATTATGTGGCTTTTACGGCACGGCTGAAGCCGTGCCCTTAACGAAAAGGCATTTTTCAGCAGCTTCTGAAGCCCCGATTTAA
>CAZAXI010000049.1:26753-26914 GCA_964489045.1 uncultured Granulicella sp.
CAGGTTGCGGCACGGAGACCCAGGACTAAAGTCCTGGGCTACCAGCCGTGCCCTTAACGAAAAGGCATTTTTCAGCAGCTTCTGAAGCCCCGATTTAACGAATCAGCAGGTTGCGGCACGGAGACCCAGGACTAAAGTCCTGGGCTACCAGCCGTGCCCTT
>CAZAXI010000050.1:0-25969 GCA_964489045.1 uncultured Granulicella sp.
GCCTAAAGAGCCACGGCAGGGTCCCGCCGTCTTAGGACGGGTTCACCAGCGCTTCACCCCACGGCCCCGCGGGTCGGTTTTTACCTTTCTTCAGGCACGGGGCGATGCCTTCTAAAAACATGCTTCCCAAGGGGCACCGGCGGCGGTCGGTGCGCGCCGAATACCGGGCGACGCGCGGAGTCGAGGCCGAACCCGAGGTTGCGGTGCCGGTGCTCGATCTGGACGAAGATACGGAGCTTGAGGACGGCGTGCGGACCTTTGTGGCCGACACAACCGCGGCGGGAAAGCGGCTGGACGCTTACCTGGCGCTGGCGATTCCCGACATCAGCCGGGCGCGCGTGCAGATGCTGATCGAAGCCGGACAGGTGCGCGTGGACGGTGCCGCGGTGAAGGCCAAGCAGAGGCTGCGCGGCGGCGAGGCGATCGAGATTGAGGGCGAGCCGCACCCGGAGCCGCTGCATGCGACGCCCGAAGACATTCCGCTGGACATTCTGTACGAGGACAAATATCTGGCAGTTGTGAACAAGCCCGCCGGCATGATGGTGCATGCGGGCGCGGGGTCGACGGATGACACCAGGAACAAGGGCACGTTGGTAAACGCGCTGCTGCACCATATGGCGAAGTTGTCGGAGGTAGGCGGCGAGCTGCGTCCCGGAATCGTGCACCGGTTGGATAAGCAGACCAGCGGCGCGATCGTGGTGGCGAAGGACGACGTGACCCATCGCAAGCTGGGCGAGATGTTCTCCATGCGGCGGGTGGCGAAGACCTACATCGCGCTGGTGCATGGGATGCTGAAGCAGGACAACGTCACGGTAAACCTGCCGATCGCGCGCGACCTGGTGCGGCGGACGCGGATGACCACACGGCGGGCGGATTCGGGCGCCCGCAGCGCGGTATCGCACATCAAGGTGCTGGAGCGGCTGGCGACGCCGTACGGGGCTTTTACGCTGGTCGAGGTGCGGATCGAGACCGGGCGAACTCATCAGATTCGCGTGCACTTGCAGTCGCTGGGGCATCCGGTGGTAGGAGATACGCTGTACGGCGCGCCGCGTGCGCTGACCCCCGCAGTGCGCAATGACCACAATCAGCGTCCAATGGAAGAGCGGAGCGCAGTTGCAGGGCTGGAGCGGAACTTCCTCCACGCAGCGCATCTGGAGTTTGCGCATCCGCAGACGGGCAAGGCATTGGCGATCGATGCTCCGCTGCCCGCGGAACTCCGGGAGTTTCTGCGCAGGCTGAGGACGGAGGGTGCGCCGGTTGAGTAGAATCATAAAAGTGATCGAATTGTTCCTCACCTCCCGCACGGTTGCGTTCCGCAGAGCCGGAGCAGCTGCGGCTTTTTCTCTCCTCCTTCTGGCCGTTCCGGCGCCGCTCGCACATGGGCAAACCACGGCACCCGCAACGGCATCGGCTCAGCCGCCAGCAAGCCCGGCCGGCGCGAAGGCTCCAGCAGCCACGCCACAGCCGGCTGCACCGCAGGCCGCTGCGCCGCCGGTGCAGGGCACGCAGCAGCCGAGTTCCGCTGCCCAGACGGCCCAGGACCTGGAGGCGCCCATCGTCAAAGTCCAGGTAAACGAGGTCGACCTGGTCTTCACGGTGACGGACAGCAAGGGCCACTTCGTGCCGCACCTTGACCAGTCGAGCTTTGGGCTGCTGGATAATGGCAGACCACCGGAGGCGGTGCTGCACTTCTACCAGCAGACGAACTTGCCGCTGCGCGTGGGCATCATGCTGGACACCAGCAGTTCCATCCGGCAGCGGTTCCAGTTCGAGCAGCAGTCGGCAATCGACTTCCTGCTACAGGTGCTGCACCGGAACGACCGCGCGTTTGTAGAAGGTTTCGACATCGAAATAGATCTGGCGCAGGGATTTACCAACAACGTCGATCTGCTGGACCAGGGCATCCACAAGCTGCGGCCGGGCGGCGGCACGGCGCTGTTCGACGCGCTCTACTCAACCTGCAAGGACCAGATGCTGACCCTGCGCGAAACCAGTGCGGTGCGCAAGACGATCATCCTGGTCTCCGACGGCGACGACAACTACAGCCATGCATTGGAGTCCGACGCCATCAAGGAGTGTCAGCGCGCCGAGACCACCGTGTACGCGATCAGCACCAACGTAAGCCCCAGCAAAGACAAGGGTGACGATGTGCTCTCGGCGATTGCGGCAGCGACTGGCGGGCGTGCGTTCTTCCCCAACCGCATCGAGGATGTGGCCTCGGGCTTCGCCAGCATCGAGGAAGAGCTGCGCAGCCAATACCTGCTGGAATACCGGCCAGCCGACTTTAAGCAGGATGGAGCTTTCCGCACGATCTATCTGCAGGCGAACGACCGTCGCTACCACGTGCGGGCGCATACCGGGTACTTCGCGCCCAAAGCGGCGGAGTAGGCGCTTCGGTACTTCGTACCGTTCTCGACGCTCCGCGTGAAGGCAAGACCGAGATCGACGGAGCAAAAAACGCTCGCCTGCGGGGTAACTCCTGCGCGCGAACCGTGTCCAATGAAGAGAAGGAGATTCTGCCATGCACCCTGGTCTGCGCTTGCGCGCGTTTTCCGTAGTGCTGTCGGCTGCGGCGGGCCTTTGTTTTCTGGCGCCGGCAGCGTTGGCAGCGGGACCTGACACCCAGATACCACCGGGGATATCCGAGAGTCTGAGCACGCTGGCCGACCAGCCGGCCACCCACACCGGCGTCACCTTTGACCGTTCCATGATGCAGATGGCGCAGGGCTTGCTGCAACAGGGCGGCCTGGACGCGGACCGGGCGGCGGCAGCGCTGACGGGCATCAGTTTCGACACCTATCGATACAAGGAGCCGGCGTTTTATACGCCGGAGACAATGGCAGCGATCGTCGCTGGTTTCCATCGCGCAGGCTGGAAGCACCTGGTAGATGGGAACCAGACACCGGCGAATATGGCCCAACCGCGGACGGCAATCACCGACGTGTGGCTGCACTTTACCGGGCCGGACATCGACCAGGTGACGGTGCTGGTGCGGTCGACGCGGGAGATGAGCCTGGTGCAGGTGGCCGGCGACCTGCGGCCGCTGGACCTGATTCACCTGAGCGGACACTTCGGCATTCCCAAGGTCGATCCGAATGCGGTGATGGTCCCGGCGCCGGACGGACGGTAAACGAGTTCGACCATTCGACCTTAAGCTAGGCTTCAGACTGGCGGCGTAGGGTACTCTTACGTTGTTCGCCCCACGCATGCCCATGGCTCACTCAGTCGCGACGATTTATGTAGAAGAGCTGAAGGCGACGATGCGCGGACGCTTCGCATGGCTGGGCGCGGCGGTGATCCTGCTGGCCGACGGTGGGCTTGCGACTGTCGCCATCCAGGGGGCGTGGTTGTTCGGCTACGGCATGATCGCCTATGGCCTGGTCCCGCTTGGGTTTGTGCCGGTCGCCGCGGGGATGATCGCTGCTCCGCGCGTGAACCGCTTCGTCGAGTGCGTGTTCACCGCTCCGGTCAATCGCCGCGATTGGCTTGCGGCGAAGATCCTGGTGCTGGTGACGATGGCCGCCGCTTACTACTTGGCGCTGCTGCCCATGATGCTGGTCTACGTCGCCCACGTCGGCGTTCCACCTCTGCTGCACAAACTGCTTCTATGGGGACCCGGCCTGCTGCTCGCATCCATCGCCGTCGGTACGCTGATCGGGGTGCTTTTTATCGGTCGCAGCCTGGCGGCTCCCGCGGGCGCGGGCATGGGGGTTTTGCTTGCCTATGCAGCTTTGTTCCCAGTGCAGGAGGTGATGGTGTCGCAGGGCAACGGCGCGTCGCGAATCGGTCACCTCGCGCTGCTCAGCCCGCTCGTGCTGCTGAAGAACGCTCTGGGATTTACCCTCGGCGCCAATCGCATTCCCGCGACCACAGCACATACGTGGATCAGCCTGGTGGCCATGGTCGCCGGTGCACTGGTGTTAGCTGTTTGGGTGTTCCTGCGCGCGCAGGGGGTTGAAACATGGGAAGCGACCAGCCGGCAGCGCTGGACGATTGCTTTGGCACTGGTTGCACTGGTAATGCTGCCGGTAACGTTTGCCGACACCAATTACGACAACCCCACTCCGGCCGCGAACAACGCGCCCTCGATGCGGAACATCTTTGCCCGCGCAGAAACGCTGGCGGCATTGGTGGATCCCGGCGGAAAGATGCCGCGGCGTTGCTGCAGCCCGATGATGACCTGGCAGCAGTGGCCGCTGAACACGGACCGCCAGACGGCAGAGGATTTGCTGCTGCTGTTCCCGGTCGATGCCAGCGCGCGCGTGACCGATCTGCACGTGAAGATTGCCGGAGACGATGGACTGGAGATTTCCGGAGACCCCAGCGCGCTGGACCAGATCGCGCCGCAGTTGGAGCCGCACCATTATCCGAATGACTCGGGACCGACCGCAGCAGACGGCCACCACATTGTGGATGGCTGGATCGCCCGCGTCCCGATCACGCTCGATCCAACCAAACCATGGGACATTGGTGGCGACCGCTATCCGCTGACCATCGCGGCCACGTACCTGGTCGCCGGAGAGAACCATCCCCGCACAATTAACGTGCATGGCGCGATTGAGGCACAGGTATCGAACTCCACCTTGCAGATGGGGCTGGCTGGAGGCCTCTTCCCGCTGCTCTGCCTCGGCGCTGGATTCATCCGCTGGAGGCGCACGCGATGAGCGACTTCGCAGTGGAGATGGATGGCCTCACCCGCCGCTTCGGCGACTTCACGGCCGTGGAGGGCGTGACGCTCAGGATTCCCAAGGGGCACCTGTACGGGTTTCTCGGCTTGAACGGCGCGGGCAAGACGACCACCATCCGCATGCTGACCACGCTGCTGCCGCCCAGCGCCGGCGCGGCGAGGTTGTGGGGGTATGACGTGAAGAAGGATCCGCTGGCCGTGCGCAGGCTGGTGGGGCTGGTGAGCGACGAGACCAGCGAGAGCCAGTCAACCTGGACCGCGCGCGAGTATCTGGAATACTTTGCGCGCCTGCGACACCTGCCGGATGCTCGCGACCACGTCGAGCGATTGCTGGATGACGTCGGCCTGAACGTGGCGTTTCGCGGCAAACTGATGGGCACCTACAGCACCGGCATGAAGCGGCGCGTGGAGATTGCACGCGCGCTGATGGGGCAGCCGAAGGTGCTGTTCCTCGACGAACCGACACGCGGGCTTGACCTGCCGGCGAAGCGTGAGATGTGGAACCTGCTGCGGCGGCTGGCCGTGGATGAGAACGTCACGACCTTCCTGAGCAGCCACGACTCGCACGAGATTCGCAGCCTGTGCGACGAGATCAGCGTGATCAACCGCGGCCGACTGGTCTACACCGGCGCCACCCGCGACCTGGGTGCCGACCTGGACGAGTTTGAGGAACACCTGATCGGCCTGCTGACAACTGAGGCATAACTCCACAGCCAGTCGACCGTCGTAACGCTGAGTGAAGTGTTCGCCGGTTTTCGCGTATATTGGGCTTAAATGCACATTCGCGATATCTTCGCGTCCCATCAGACGACCCTTTCTTTTGAGTTCTCTCCGCCCAGAACGGCGGCCGATGCCGAGGCCCTCTTCGAGACCATCGCGCGCCTCGAAACGCTGAAGCCTTCCTTTGTCTCCGTCACCTACGGCGCAGGCGGCTCCACCCGCCAACTGACCCACGACCTGGTGGTACGGCTCAAGCAGACGACTGCGCTCGATCCCATCCCTCACCTGACCTGCGTATGCCAGAGCGAGCGGGAGATCGACGAGATTCTGACGAAGTACGCTGAGGCCGGAGTGAGCAACACACTGGCGCTGGGCGGCGATCCGCCGCGCAATGTTCAGAACTACGACCGCAAAGCAGATGCCTTTCAGTATGCCTCGCAGTTGGTCCGCTTCATTCGCCGCTTCAACGAGAGCGGCGTCCATCCCGACCCCCGCGGCTTTGGCATTGGCGTCGCGGGGTTCCCGGAAGGCCATCCCGCCACGCCGAACCGGCTGGAAGAGATGGACTACCTGAAGGCCAAGGTCGACGCCGGGGCCGACTACATCTGCACCCAGCTCTTCTTCGACAACCACGACTTCTACGACTTCCGCGAGCGTTGTGAAATCGCCGGAATCCACGTCCCCATCATCGCCGGCATCATGCCCATTACCACTCTGGCCGGCATGAAGCGCATGGCGCAACTTGCTCTCGGGCATCACATTCCCGCCAAGCTGCAGCGGGCGCTGGGGCGCGCGGAGAATGAGCCCGAGGCAGTGAAACGCGTAGGTGTGCATTGGGCAACAGAACAATGTCGCGACCTGCTGGACAACCAGGTGCGCGGCATCCACTTCTATACGCTGAACAAATCAGATGCCACCCGCCAGATCTACCAGACCCTGGCTTTGTAGGACAGATCAGGCTAATTTCAGTTCGCGCAGCGTCGCTCCAACCGCGCTGAGGTTTTCCGGTCCCATTACATCGTAGGCCGTGGAGAGGACCAGCCCGCTGCCGCCGGCCCTGAAGATGGCTTCCACGCAATCGCGGACGCTTTCAGGAGTGCTGTTCTTCTCTTGAACATTTATGCCGAGGCCCGGTGTAATCCGCGTGTTGGAGCCCGCGACCCCATCCACAGCACGTTTTGTCTCTTCGTAAACGTAATCGCTGGAGAACCGCGGCGCGGGCTTGCCTTTCAGCTCGGCATATGACTTTTCCTTCAAGCCCATCACGCTCGATTCGAAATCGAGCATCTGCTGATGGCTCAAATCGCCAAATACATTCTGGGTGACGCTGTCGACAAACGAGGCCATGCGTTCACCGGCCGGATTGTCGTAAGTTGCCGGCTTCAGAAAATCGGCATACTCCGTAAAGGTGCGGTAATCCTGTTCGGCCCGGTAGAACGGGCTGAAGGAGATGTTCTGCCAGATGTGGTACCCCACTGGAATCCCGGGCTTGGCCGCTTTCGCCGTGGTGGAAACCAACCGCTGATTCTCGCGCATGCTCTCGGACCAGAACTCTTCCCAGACCAGCAATTCGGGATTCTTCAGCAGCAGCCGCCAGAATTCAACGAAATAGCCATCCACCGGACGCTTGCCCGCGCGGCCGTCCCTGACGAAAGGCTCGAGCGCGAGATACGCCTTTTTGACCCGCGCAAAATCAATGCCCTGCTTGGCCGCCTTGGCCGCGCAATACTCGCAGAAGCAGGAAGTCTGGCCGGGATCGCTGTGGCCAGGATCGCCGCCATGATGCCATGCGCCCAGCGCGTTGCCCAATGGCCCCTGGCGCTCGGTTCCCCGCTGTATCCCGTCCACGTCATAGGAGCGGACGAAGTCCTGGACTTGTGCGACCAGGAGGTTGCGGAAATAGGGGTTGTTCAGGCACGGCCCTCCGGGATGGTGTGAGGTTCGCCGGCCATAGAGATCGACTTCATACAACTCGTCAAAGCCCTTGATTTGCGGGCGCGCGCGATTGTCCTCCTCCATCCACGGGATAATCTTGATGCCACGCTTCTTCGTTTCGTCGGTGATCTTCTGGAACTCGTCGGGAAGGTTGAAGTCGCCCGGACCCAGGGCCTGCGGCTTCATGTTGATGTCGCGATAGTACTGCGGATGCGCGGTGGCAAAGTTGCCTAAGGGGTTGCTGGCCCGGTCCAGACCTGACCATGAGGCCTCGAATGGGACGCAATGCATCATCAGCGTGTTGACGCTGGAGCGGGTCTGGACGTCGTCGAGAAACTTCGCGAGGTTGTTGCGCAGAAAACTCACCTCGACCTGAATTCCGATCAGGGGTTTTGCCAGCGTGGGCGCGGCGTCGGGAGCGGCGGCGCCGGCGCTGATCGGCTCCAGGGCAAGACCCGTCGTAATCGCGGTTGCCGCCAAAGAGGCCGTTTTCACAAAGTCCCTGCGGGTGATTGATCCCTCATCATTCATGCTCGACGCTCCTTGTGCAGCCCATCCTGCGACACCGCTGACATTTAGCCGATCATGATAACGCACCGTTACTGGCCATGACACGTCGCGGTGCGGCAGAGTTAGAAGCTTGCTTATTTTGCAGCCGATTTCCAGAGCGTGTTTTTCTTCTGGCCGCCGAAATCCTCCGAGAGCCCGCAGGATTTCAGCTTCCCGCTCGGGTAGAAATCAATGCCGAGGTCGTAGTCCCGGTGTTTCATCCAGAGGCCGTACAAAATGCCGACGGGGCCATCATCATGTCTGCACGGAACTCCCTGCACCACCTGGTCTCTGACCGGGGAGCAGGCATACAGCTTTCCGCTCGGGTAAAGCGCTGTGGCAGCACCCTCCGCAGGACCGAGCAGCCCGCCGCCGCTGCATAGAACACCGCTGATCAGCGTGTTGTGATTCAGCATTACACCAATGTCCCTGCGCCTCTCATCCTGGACTGGGAAAAGCTGGATGATGGACCCTTTGGGAATGTGAGCTTCACCGATGTCGATGTCCCGCGAGAGGAAGCATTGATTCAAGTGGCCATCCGGGAAAAACCACGCATAGTCCTTGGCGCATGGGTAGCCTTGAATCTCAGTGGGCTGGGTCAGGTGCTTTCGGTAGGTGTCGGGTGTCGCGGCGCAGATGGGAACCCACCCGACACATGTCAGAACAATAAGCAGTGTTGCCTTCATGGCTTTCTCCTTGATCGGCAAAGGAGAAGATGCCGGAATACTAGCGCGGCATCTTGCTCCCGCGGATCACAGGAGAAAACTACTCTTCGCCCAGCGGCCGAGGGCCGGATGAGGACACTTTCTGAAGTGTCACAAACCTAACAGAGCGGGCGGATCTCGCTGGAGGTGCCGCCGGCAGCGGGGATGTAGCCCTTCTGGGTGTAGTCCATCACCATGCGGGCTGCGGAGAAGCGCCACCCCAGCGTGCGAATCGTCCGCTTCATGCGCTTGATCCAGCCGCGGGGCAGGCCGTCCTTATCGCGCTGGTAGAAGAGCGGGATGAGCTCGTCCGAAAGGACGCGGTAGAGGTCCTCGCCGTCGCGGCTGTCGTGGACATCCATGTTGGAGTGCGTGCGGCCCAGGCCGATGGCGAAGCCGTTGAGGCCGTCGTAGGCCTCGGCCCACCAGCCGTCCAACACCGAGAGGTTGAGGCCGCCGTTGAGGACGACCTTTTGCCCGCTGGTACCGGAGGCTTCGAGCGGACGGCGGGGATTGTTGAGCCAGACGTCGACGCCCTGCACCAGATGGCGGCCGACGTTGATGTCGTAGTCCTCGATGAAGACGAACTTGTCGCCCAGCTCCGAGTCGTGCATCATCTCGGCGATCTGCTGCAGCACACGCTTGCCGGGCTCGTCGTGGGGGTGGGCCTTGCCGGCGAACAGGAATTGCACCGGGCGCTTGGGGTCGTTGACCATGGCGGCAAGCCGCTCGATGTCCGCCAGCAGCAGATTCGCGCGCTTGTAGGTGGCGAAGCGCCGGGCAAAGCCGATAGTGAGTGCGTCCGGCGAAAGGACTTTGCCGAGCCGCTGCAGATACTCGGCGGGCTCGCCACGGCGCTCGGACTGCTCGCGCGCGCGGCGGCGGACGAAGTCGATAAGCTGCGACTTCAGGCTCAGGTGGGTCTCCCATAGCTCGCCGTCGTCGATGTTCTCAATCTCTTCCATGCTCCGCCCGGCGCTCGAATTCTGCCAGCCCACGCCGAGGTGACGATCGTAAAGGCGCTTCATCTGCGGCGCAAGCCAGGATGGGACATGGACGCCGTTGGTGATGTGGCCGATGGGGACGGCGTCCGCGGGCTTGCCGGGAAAGAGCGGCCACCACATCTCGCGCGAGACTTCGCCGTGCAGCGAAGAGACGGCGTTGGCGCGGCGCGAGAGCTTGAGGCCGAGGACGGTCATGCAGAACGTCTCCTGGTAGTCGGTGGGATAGACGCGGCCGAAGCCCATGAGATTTTCGTGAGCGATGCCGAGCTGCTCGCGCAGTGGCCCGAGGTGCTCCTCGATCAGGTCCGCAGAGAAGCGGTCGTGGCCGGCGGGTACGGGCGTGTGGGTGGTGAAGATGACCTCGCGAGGAACCTGCATCGCGGCGGTTTTGAAGTCGATGCCCTCTTCCTCCATGCGGTTGCGGATGGCCTCGAAGACGGCGAAGCCGCTGTGGCCTTCGTTGAGGTGGAGCACGCCGGGCGAGATACCCATCGCCTTGATGGCGCGGAAACCTCCGACACCGAGCAGCAACTCCTGACGGATGCGGGTGCGCGCGTCGCCTCCGTAGAGGCGCGAGGTCAGTTCGCGGTCCTCGGGTGCGTTGCCCTCAACATTGGAGTCGAGCAGGAGGAGATCGCAGCGGCCGACCTTGACCTGCCAGACTTTTGCACGGATAGACCCGCTGCGGGTACGGATCTCCACGGCGATAGGCTCGCCGTTCTGGCCGATGGCCGGCTGCATGGGGAGTTGATTGACGTCGGTCTGGATATACTCCTCGCGCTGCCATCCGGTGGCGTCGAGGCGTTGCAGGAAGTAGCCCTGGCCATAGAACAGGCCGATGCCGACCAGCGGTATGTCGAGGTCGGATGCGCTCTTGATGTGGTCACCAGCGAGGACACCGAGGCCGCCCGAGTAGATGGGCAGCGACTCATGCAGTCCAAACTCCGCGGAGAAGTACGCGACGGGACGCGGACGGAGCACGCCTGCATTGGCAGCGCCCCAGGTGTGGTCGGCGCTGAGGTACTCGCGCTGGCGGCGGTAGCAGTAGTTGATGCGGCTGTGCAGAACGAGTTCGGTGGCGCGGCGCTCCAGCTCTTCCAGCGGGATCTCGCCGAGCAGGGAGATGGGGTTCTGGTTGAGCTGGCGCCAGCGGGTGGGATTGAGGTCGCGGAAGAGGGCGACGCAATCCTGGTCCCAACTCCACCACAGGTTGCGCGCGAGGGACCAGAGGCGCTCCTGTGCGGGGCCGATGAAGCGGTCCAATGTGCGCGCCTCGCTGACCACCGGGGCGACCTCGCTGGCGGCTTCGACCAGCATACGAATCTCGTCCTCGCGAAAGGTGCGCGGCTCCTTGGTCTGCACGATGAGGACGCCCTGCAGGATGCCGCGGTCGATGAGCGGCACGCCGAGGAAGGAGTGGTACATCTCTTCACCGGACTCCTTGAAGTACTTGAAGCGGGGGTGGTTGGCGACGTCGGCGACGGCGACGGGCAGCACCTGTTCGGCGACCAGGCCGGCGAGGCCCTCGTTGAGCGGCATGCGTAGTGCGCCGATACAGCGCGGATGGAGGCCAAGCGTGGCGGCCAGGACCAGGTTCGACCGGTCGGGCTCCAGCAGGTAGGCGGAACAGACGTCGGTGCGGAAGCGCATGGCGATCAGGGCAACGACATTCATCAGGGTGTCGGCCGGCCTTCCACCCTCCTGCGTGAGGTTGGTGATCTCCTCTATCGTCAAGACATGATTGGCGTTGGTTGCTGCGTAGGACTCTGCCATGCACATACCCTCGGCTTGCGATTGACTTGAGAACAGTTTTGCCCGGTTTCAACCAAGGGGTGCAAAGAAGTGTGCGGCGCAGGTTGTGCAAGTCGTGCGGTTGGAGCGGGCGGTTCGTTTGCAGGATGAATGCGACCATACCACATCCCCCACCTGGAACGGAGTGAAGAAATTGGCTGAGTTTTACGGCTGCGGACCGCAGCGCCGGGCGGACAGTCGAACAGGCGCACGGGATGGGAGTTCTTGACACGGCAAAGATTACGCCCTAACGGAGTTAGGACGGGCACCCACAATATTGCACCGGAGTGACTCTATCTCGTCTTGATGACGAGGGGGCGTCACCGCCGGTTCGTCACTTGCGGGCGGCGGGTGGGTGGGCTTGCCACGAACTTTCAAACTAACTCCTTTGCCTGGAGCGGCGCTGCGGCGCGCGGGAGTTTGGCGCGTCGCGTGCGATATGGGACTGCATTCGTCGGCCGCACGATTGGAGACGACGGACGTTGCAGGAGGGAATGATGGCTGCTCAGAAGTTTCTGTTCGCGGATGTCGATGGGTTCGTAGACGACGTTGTTCACATTTCGGATACGTTGAGCAACCTGACGTATTTGATTGAGCTGGATGCAGAGAATCCCGCGTTTGTTCGGCAGTACGCGAAACAGGCGGACCAACTGCTGCAGGCGCTGGGAAACCTGGTTCGCTCGGCGGGCACGGGAGTGTGTGCGGGGTCGTGCTCGTAAGGTTGGGGAGGGGTTATGGCTTTGCAGAGCGATTTGTTCGTGGATGCGGATGAACTGGTGGGGGATGCGGCGCGCGTGTCCGATACGCTGGACAGCCTGACGCACATGGTCTGCTGGAACGATAAGGACGCGGGGCTGGCGTGCCTGTATGCGCAGCAACTGGAGGCGCGGGTGCGGGCGCTGGGAACATTGCTGCGTTCGGCCGATCCGAATGTGCGCGCGGTGCGCGCGAGGCTGTGCAATTAGAGCGGACCGTGGGTCTTGGTGGTTCACGGGATGCTGGGTTGGGTCGCAAAGGGTAGGGCTTCAGAGGATGGCGTTGAGGAATTCGCAGGCGGTTACAACTTGAGCGCCTGCCAAGGAGGTCGGAAGGCCCTTTATTCGTCTACGTCCCTAGGAATTGCACGAAGAATGTTGCACGTCTTGCCTGATGCCTTCTAGCGGTATTGTTCGATGCGGGCTAGGAGGGCGAGTTTGGGGGTGGGGGGGAGGAAGCTGGCTTCGACGGCGTTGGCGGCTAACTCGCGGAGATGGTCGGGGGCGAAGGCGAATTTTTCGTGGGCGAGGATGTACTCGTCGAGCAGGTTGGCGCCGAACATGGGGGGGTCGTCGGAGTTGAGGGTGACCATGAGGCCGGAGTCGAAGTAGCGGCGGAGGGGGTGGGATTCGAAGTCGGGGCAGCAGCCGGTGCGGATGTTGGAGGTGACGTTGATCTCGATGGGGATCTGGCGCTGGGCGAGGACTTCGAGGAGCTGGGGGTCGTACTGGGCGGCGAGGCCGTGGCCGATGCGTTCGGCGCCGATGTTGATGGCGGCCCAGATGCTGGCGGGGCCTTCGATGGGACCGCCAGACTCGCCGGCGTGGGCGGTGAGGCGGAGGCCGGCGGCGGCGGCTTCGGCATAAGAGTCGCGGAAGAGGGATGCGGGGCCGCGGGCTTCGTCGCCGCCAATGCCGATGCCGACGATGGAGGGGTACTGGGTGCGGAGCTCGGCGGCCTTGCGGAAGACGCGGGCGGCTTCGTCGGGGCCGAAGTTGCGGACGGCGTCGATGAGCCAGTAGATGGTGGTGCCGAACTCCTGCTCGGCGCGGATGCGGGCGCGCTCGATGGCGGCGACGAAGGGCTCGACGTCGGTCTGCTTCCAGTAGTAGATGATGCCGAAGGAGATGTAGACCTCGGCGTGGACAACACCCTGGGCGGCGAGGGAGCGGACCATGTTGTAGGTGATGAGTTCGTAGTCCTCAGGGGTTTGCAGGCGGGCGCTCATGGCCTTATAAGCTTCGAGGAAGCCGAGGAAGTTGGGGTAGGTGTAGAGGGCGCGGGCGTCGGCGAGGGTGAGGGGGTGGGCGTCGTGACGCTGGGAGAGAGCGACCAGGGTTTCGGGCTCGGTGGTGCCCTCAAGGTGGAGGTGGAGCTCGACCTTGGGGAGGGCGCGGAGCCAAGCGGAGATGTCGAGTTCGGCGGGTGGGGTTCGGCGAGGCATCCTGCCCTCTAGGCTACGGCAAGCGAAGGGTGGACGGCGCGGGAATGTGGGATTGGCCGAGGAAAATGAAGCGCGGGTTGGGTCGGATGCCGGACAGTACTGAACTCTTTCCGCTTGACATCTCCGCGAGAGTTCTAGAAGCTGAGAGCAATCAAACACTCCTAAATTTTGCGTGATCGTTTTGCGCCAGCGTTGCTTTTAGTGGGGCTCGATTCCGTTCTACAAGACCACCTCCCCAAGGTGTAGGTAGTCCTCATTCATCGAGTTTTCTTCATCCATAGAGCATATTAGGAAAGATTCCGCACAAGACAAGGAGTTCAAACCCCATGAGCTTGACCGTATCTTTGAAACGGCTTTTTGCCCTTGCGTCTGCCGCGGCCGAAACGCGGAAGAATCTACCGTTGGTGGTGTTCTCCGGTTTGTGTTTGCTCGCGGCTTCCGCGAACGCCCAGCAGACATTGGGCTCGCTCAACGGAACCATCCTGGATCCTAACGGCGCGACAGTTTCCGGCGCCAAGGTGACGGCCACCGACCCGGACATCAATGTAACGCGCGCGGCGAAGACGCAGTCCAATGGGTTCTTCCAGATATTCAATCTTCCGGTGGGCACCTACGCGGTGAAGGCCGAGCATGACGGTTTCGATACCACCGATGAGACCGGCATTTCGGTGAAGGAAGCGCAGGCGACTACCGTCAACATCAGTTTGAAGGTGGGCCAGGTGTCGACGTCGGTGCAGGTGACGGCCAATCCCATGCTGAATGCGACCGATACGACCAACGGCTACACGCTGGATTCGCAACAGATCGCGCTGACGCCTTTGGCGACGGGGAGCTTTACGCAGCTTGCGGTACTCTCGCCGGGTGCGAATGCTGAACTGCTGGGGGGGATCGACACCAACGCGGGGTTGGGGAACCAGCCGGTCTGGGCCAACGGCCAGCGCGATACGTCGAACACGTTCGAGGTGAATGGCGTGGACGCCAGCAACCTGTATAACGGCAAGACCTCCAGCAGCGCCAGCTCGCAGCGGTACCAGTTCAACATTGGCCAGGGCAGTGCGATCGCCGGCGAGTCTCAGACCGGGACCTCGGTGTATGGCTCGAACGGGAACAGCCTGCCGACGCCGCCGCCGGAATTTATCCAGGAGTTACGAGTCAGTACGTCGATGTACGACGCGCAGCAGGGAGCAACCAGCGGAGCGCAAATTGACGTCAATGGCATGACCGGCACCAACAAGTTCCATGGGCAGGTCTATGGCGCGTTCGCCAACAACTCGGCGAATGCAGACCCATTCTTCTTCAAGCAGCAGGCGGAGCTCGCGACTATTGGAGTGGGTGCGTTTCCCCAGTCTCTGGCCAGCCCGGCGTTGCATCGCTGGAGCACGGGAGCCACGCTCGGTGGTCCGCTGCTTAAGGACAAGCTGTTCTTCTTTGTCGGCTACGAACATATGTACGCCTCGGACCAATCCACCGGCCTGAGCCAGTTCAACGTGCCCAGCGCAGGTTTCACCGATTCTGTGACTGGTACCCGTGACGCAACGTCCTTAACCGCAGCGGCTGCGTCTTGGATTTATCCCAAAACGCTGCCTGGGAGCTTTGCTCTCGACACCTCGGGCGTCGTGCTCGCCCTGATGAACGCCAAGCTACCGAACGGCCAGTGGATGATTCCGGATCCGCAAATCACGTCGTCCTATGCCTACGGCGTTCCTAACGTCACCCTGCTTGGCACCTCGACCCTGGTGGGAGACCAGGCAAGCGCAGCGTTGGACTACGACCTGGCGAAGACGGACCGTCTGTCGTTCAAGTACTACTACCAAAACGACCCGGTCACCAAGCCTTATGGCTACTTTTCCAAGGTCGGCGGATTTCCAGCGAACACGCAGAACATCTCACAGGTGGGCGCCATTGACAACACCAGCACCATCGGTCCGCGCATGAACCTGGAGGAACGCCTGGGCTACATCCGCATGGGAACGTATAGCACCTACAACCAGACGGTCATCAACAGCAGCACCGGAGCGACGGCTGGACCGACGTTTGGAATAACCAACCCCGTTCCCGGCGCGCTGTCACTTCTGCCCAACTTTTACATTCCCGAATTTGAGACCAGTGCTTCGGGCACGCCGGGCCTTGATCTTGGACCCAACAGCACCTTCGAGAACACCGGGTACTTTCAGAACCGCCTGGATCCCTCGGGCAACATGATCTTCACGATTGGCCAGCACACGATCGTTGCCGGAGGCTCGTACAGCTACACTCAGTTGAACATCCAGAACAAACGCAACGGCTTGATGACGGTTGACCCCACCAACCTGGAAACCTTCCTTGAAGGCCAGGTCCATAGTTCCAGCGTGCTGGAGACGCTCTGCGGGCCACCGAACTGTTCTAAGGTGATGAACCTTGCAAACCGCTACTACCGGATCAACGAGGGCTCGAGCTATGTGCAGGACAAGTGGCAGGCGGTGAGCAACCTGAGCATTACAGCGGGGGTTCGCTGGGATTACCACGGCGGCATGACCGAGAAATATGGTAACTTCTTCAACTTCGATCCAAATGCCTACAACGTTACAGGCACGGATCCGGGAGTGGGTGGAACTGGTTTCACCGTAGTGAACGACGGACTGGTGGTGGCGGGTAACAACCCAACCGCTCCGACCCCCGGGGTCAGCGCCTCTACTCTCACTGGCCGCCAATGGGGCTTTTCGCCGCGCGTCGGCTTTGCCTGGTCGCCCAAGACGTTCAACAACAAGATTGTGGTTCGCGGCGGCGGCGGCATGTACTACGATCGCGGTGAACTGTTCACGTACCTCTCGCCTCCGGCGGGCGGCGGAGTTGGCGGACCGTTTGGTGTGACCCAGCAATCACCCCTGGTCGCAGCCGTTTCCGGCAATGGCAAGACAATTTCAAATCCTATCGGCACGGCCGGTACCCTCACTTCGACCACAACGCCCCCCGCGCCGGGCGTCAACCCCGCGATTCAGCAGACTGCGTTGCAGAACAGTCTCAATTACATGACCGCGAGCACATCTTCCTTCGGTCTCAATTGCGGCGGCGTCGGCAATCTCGAGGACGAGTGCACCCAGACGCCTCTGTATATCGGGGCGTACGACAAGAACAATGTCCTGCCCTACACCATCAACTACACCTTCGGCCTACAGTGGCAGCCGCGGAACGATCTGGCCGTCAGCCTTGACTATACCGGCAGTCGCGGGCGTCACGCCGTGATTCCAATTCCTTTCAACGAGCCGGTGATTGCAACATCAACCAATCCGTCGATGATCAGGGGAGCGTCGCCGCACTCGAGCGGTGAAACGTCGACCTATGGTTATGACGTGATGAATGACACCAAGCCCTGCGGCAAGTACGGCGATCCGTGCTCAATCGCATCCGAACCCTGGTCGACCTACGATGGCGGCAACTCGGACTTCCGGGTTCCGTACGTCGGTTACAGCCCGTATGCAGCGCTGTTCGAGACGGTGGGCAACTCCGCGTACGACTCGCTGGAGGCGCACATGGAAAAGCGCTTGTCGCACGACGTCCAGTTCGGCGCCAGCTATACCTACGGCCATGCTCTGGATGAGCAGAGCGACATCGGCCTGTTCTTTACCGGCAACGATCCGTTGCATCTCAAGAACTCGTATGGCTCGGCCGACTTCGACCGCCGGCAAGTATTCAGTGCGAACTTCCAGGCGCTGCTGCCCGACATGATCCACGACCACTCGTGGGCATCCTACGTGGCGAACGACTGGAGCCTGACCGGGGTCGCCATTCTGCAGAGCGGCGAACCGTTCTCGTTGTATGAGTTCAACGGTGCTGTGGCCAGCGCCCAGCTCGGCTACTATCCCAGCCTGATCAATCCGATACTTCCGATTGCCAATCCAAGTAATCCGAAGTCTGCTCTCACCGGCAACTCGGGCCGATTCCGCGGAACGGGGGGCAGCTTTATTCCGGCAATCGATCCCAACCAGATTGCGCTCCAGTACCTGACTCCGGGGCAGAATGGCGTTCCTACCGCGGCCATGGGCGGGGCAACCGATCCGGTTGACGTGTATGAAACGAACTTTGCAAGCGGCGACCAGCGCAATATCTTCCGCCAGGGTGCGCAGAACCGGCTCGACATCTCCATCCGGAAGGCTGTCAAGGTCGGCGACAGAGTGACCGTGCGGTATGGGTTCAATGTCTTCAACCTGACTAATACCACCAGCATGGACGTTCCGCAAAACGGGGTCCAAGTTGGGCAGCATGGAGCCTGCTCGACTGGCGCCACCACTGCAAGTACGTCCAGTTACGACTGCAGCAACAACTACGAAAAGTACGGCATGGTAATCACCGACCAGACCGATCAGGCCGGCTCAACCCTGGGACCGGCTGGTAGTGGAAGCGCTGGTACGAACCTGTACGAGAAGCCCTTTACCAGCGGGACATCAGGCAGCAACACTGTGGTTCCCACCACGCTTCCCCTTGGCACGTACGGTTGCACTGCTGCAACCGAGGTCAATGCGTCAGGCTGTGCGAACAATGGCGCCAATTTCGGCGCTGTCACCGGCACCATCGGCAGCAATCGCATTATCACGATGGATCTTCACGTAGTCTTCTAACCGGCTGCGCGCAGAGAAACAGCGGCCCCGGAAGTACCTGATCGCAGGTCTTCCGGGGCCGTTTCTTGTGTGCGGAGGATCACGGAGAACACTCTCGTACTGCCCTACCCTGGATGAGATCGAGCGTGCCGCTTGTTCTGGGAGATAGGATGCGCGCCGAAGCAGGTTCTGACTACCACGAAAGGGGTATTACCCCAGCGTTTTCGGGTGTTTCCGGCTCACCGCATAGTCCGAAAGTGGGATGGCTCAGGGGGTTCGCCCGTGCGGGAATAAGGAAGCATGAAACGGGCCCCTATCTCCGCGTGTCTCGGTTTTGTTCTGGTGTATGGAGTTGCGACGACCGCCGCGGCACAAACGAAGACTTCGCATCAGCCGATCCGCCGGGTGGCGAGCGCGGGGCGGACGATCTCTTCGAGCAGAGTCCAGATTGCACCGACAACGATGCCGGCAAACAGCACGTCGATGGACATTGGCGGCGACCACTGGAGCGCGCGCGGATTCGACCTGAAGACGCTGATCTCGCAGATCTACGGCGTCGACATCCGGCTAGTCGACTTTACTGAAGACAACACCGCAGATGTGCGCTATGACGTGACCCTGACCCTGCCGCGCGAGGTGGACGAGGACGTGATGCAGCGGATCCTGGAGAACGCGCTGGAGCAGAAGTTCGGGCTGACCATTACGCCTGAGAGCCGGACGATGGATGTATACGTGTTGACCGCGCCGAACGGACCGGGGGCTGCGCTGCATCGTCATGGGGCGAGCGGAGCGGCGACGCCGGTGGCAGAGGATTCGACGAACGAGGCAACGGGCGACACAGAACAGATTGAGTTCCTGGGGAAGAACTGCGACGGCGTCTCCTCAGGCGGGATCTCGGCGTCCGCTGGAACCCTAGGGGAGTTCCGGCGGACGCTGGAGCCCGACCTCGACCGGCTGCTGATCGACGAGACCAGGCTGAAAGGGAGCTACGACTTTCAGATCGGGAACTACAGCAATGAGAACGATCTGTTCACGCTGCTGCACGACCAGCTTGGCATCCTGGTAACACCGGCGCAACGGAATGTGACCGTGCTGGTGGTGCGGCCGAGCCAGGAGCTGCAGGCGACGTTGTAAGCGATGGTTTGGGTACTGGGTTCGAGGTTCGAGATGTGGGGGTAAGTGAGGGGCAGAGGCGGGGGAGATGTTTCCCCCGCTTTCACTTGCGTTTGGGGTGCGGAACGAACAGCGAATCACAGAGGTCACGGAGTAAGAGGGGACACAGAGATTGCTGTTGCTTCTGAGGATCTAGCGTGGAACCTCGCGGTTGTAGACGTAGACCCAGCAGGGCTGATGGGAGCCGTCGGGGAGGGTTGCAGTGGTTTCGACGCGGAGGAAGAGGCTGGCGGCGGGCAAGGTGGGGCGGAAGTCTTCGTAGGCGTCGAGCGCGGCGAGGGTTTCGGCGTCGGGGACGGTGAAGAGCGAGCCGGGGATGGGTGGGGCGGTGGAGTCGAGGATTGCGCCGGGGTATGCGCCGAGATTGTAGAGGCGCGCGCGAATGGTGGCCGGACCGACGGAGGTAAGGCGGCGGGCGACGGCGGCGATCTCCGCAGGAGCGCAGTCGGGGTGGAGCGTGCCGTAGATGAAGAGGAGGGCGGGCATGACAGCAGTTGTCGGTTGTTAGTTCTCAGTTGTTAGTTGAGAGGCTACAGCATGGATCCCCTTGTGCAACGAAAAGGGACGCGCCCCTGTGGGCAGCATCCCTTTGGTTTTGCGCGGGGCGGAAGATGATGTCCTGGGTCAATGGCCGCGCTCGGCGCAATTCTCAAGTGCAAATGCGAAATACGGAGATTCTGGCTGCGCCAGAATGACGCCTCACGACTAACAACGAGCAACTGACAACCAACAACTGGCAACTGACAACTGACACCTGACAACTGTTCTTAGATGGAACTCATATTGTGGAGGAACTCCTGGTTGTTGCGGGTCTTGGCGAGCTTGTCGGTAAGCAGTTCCATGGCTTCGACGGGGGAGAGCGGATTGATGACCCGGCGGAGAATCCAGGTGCGCTGGAGCTCTTCCTTGGGGATGAGCAGCTCTTCTTTTCTCGTACCCGACCGCTGGATATCGATGGCGGGGAAGACGCGCTTGTCGACCAGCTTGCGGTCGAGGATGACTTCCATGTTGCCGGTGCCCTTGAACTCTTCGAAGATGACCTCGTCCATGCGCGAGCCGGTGTCGACCAGCGCGGTGGCGATGATGGTGAGGCTGCCGCCTTCCTCGATGTTGCGGGCCGCGCCGAAGAAGCGCTTCGGCCTTTGCAGCGCGTTGGAGTCGACGCCGCCGGAGAGGACCTTGCCGCTCGGGGGGACGATGGTGTTGTAGGCGCGGGCGAGACGGGTGATGGAATCGAGCAGGATGACGACGTCGCGTTTGTGCTCGACCAGGCGCTTGGCCTTCTCGATGACCATCTCGGCGACCTGGACGTGGCGTGCGGCGGGCTCGTCGAAAGTGGAGCTTATCACTTCACCTTTAACGCTACGCTGCATGTCGGTGACTTCCTCGGGGCGCTCGTCGATGAGCAGAACGATGAGGACGACCTCGGGGTGGTTGGTAGTGACGGAGTTGGCGATGGATTGGAGCAGCATGGTCTTGCCGGTGCGCGGCGGAGCGACGATGAGGCCGCGCTGGCCCTTGCCGACCGGGGTGAGCAGGTCCATGACGCGTCCGGACATGTGCTCGCGGTCGGTCTCCATCTTGACGCGTTCCTGGGGATAGAGGGGGGTGAGGTTGTCGAAGAGAATCTTGTTCTTGGTCTCCTCGGGCGACTCGAAGTTGATGGCCTCGATCTTGACCAGGGCGAAGTACTTCTCGCCCTCGTGGGGCGGGCGGACGTTGCCGCTGATGGTGTCGCCGGTCTTGAGGTCGAACTTGCGGATCTGCGAGGGGGAGACGTAGATGTCGTCGGGGCCGGGGAGGTAGTTGTAGTCGGGCGAGCGCAGGAAGCCGTAGCCGTCGGGGAGGATTTCCAGCACTCCCTCGGCGAAGATGTGGCCCTCTTTTTCGCTCTGGGCCTGAAGAATCTTGAAGATGAGGTCCTGCTTGCGGAGGCCGGAGGTTCCGGCGATGTCGAGACCGCGGGCGAGCTTTGTAAGCTCGGCGATATTGTGCTCTTTGAGTTCGGAGATTGTCATGGATTTACCTGAATTCGAGGGGGGATTTGGAGCTTAGGAGGGGTTGCCTAGCGGGACCGCGCGCCGGAATCTGCCTTGAGAAGGAGGCGAACGCGGAATTTCGGAGCAACTACGGGATACTCTGGATTATACAGCGGCGGGAGGGGTTCGGTGCGGTTGGATTTGGTTTCCCCCCTACAAACGTAGGGGGAGCGGCTGCGCGGGCTGGGCTAAGCCGCGCGGCGTTCCTGAAGGCCTACGCTCTGGACGGCCGGGGCGGCAGCCACATCCTTGGGGATGGTGTCCTTAAAGCGGTCGAGAACTTCGTTGGTGGTGTCCTGCAGACGAGTGTTGGGCTTGTGCAGCTTCCGCGTCGCCTTGGAAGCCAGCTGACAGAGCTCGTAGCGGTTGGTGACGTGAGTGAGAGCTCCAAAAATGAGATCTGAGCGCATAAATTCTTCCTTTCGTTTGCTGCGTCGGGGGAGGCGTTCAACAGGGGCCCAAAAACCGCGAGCAGTTATCCTCAAAATGGCTAGCCTTGTTAGTTTTTGAATCTAAGCAGCTTAGTTCTTTGGCTGCGGTGCGTACGGTTCTAGCCGCTACCTTTACCCAAGCTGATTAGATGCAAGAAAAAGGGGTGAAGACTCCGTATCTAAAACTGTGTTTCTCGTACTTCTGCGGCGTGGCTTTGGAACATACCGAGGCGTTGCACAGGAACCCGCGCTCTTGGTAGAGAGAGTTCGAACTTTGTCGGGAAGCAGGAGTCATAAAGACTCCCACTAGCAAAGAACAGCGGAAAAGGGCGGTCTTGGTATCAATCTCAGCCGGATCTTTTCCGTCGACTTTCCAGCGCAGAACAACTTGCTACATAAGGAAAGGTAAACTGTCTTGGGCGTGGCGTCAATACTTATTTTGGTAAGTTGAGGAAAAAGTAAATTCCATAAACCGTAGGGGACACAAAAGAAGAACCCAGCACCAATGGTTCTTGCCGTGTTGAAAATGGGAGGTTTAGGAGGTTTTCACAAATGGGAAGATGGAGAGAGCACGGAGTTTCTGCAGTCCGCCAGGCGGCTGTGGGCCTACGCCCAGTAGCTGCGGTCGAGGGTGCGGTACTGGATGGCTTCGGCAATATGGCCGACGGAGACATTAGGCTCGGCGGCGAGGTCGGCGATGGTGCGGGCTACTTTGAGGATGCGGTCGTGGGCGCGGGCGGTGAGGCCCTGCTGCTGCATGGCGCGCTCGAGCAGGCGCTCGGCGTCGGAGGAGAGTTCGCAGTAGGTGCGAATCTGCTGGGTGTTCATCTGGGAGTTGGAGAAGATGGGTTTGGACTTGGCGCGGACGGGCTTGCCGTCCCGCATCTCATGCGGAACGTCCGGCTTGACGGCGAAGCGCGCGTGTTGGCGCTGGCGGGCGGCGAGGACACGGGTGCGGATCTCGGCTGATCCCTCGGCGGAGGCGGCCCCACGCAACTCCTTGTATTGCACGGCGGGAACTTCGATGTGGATGTCGATGCGGTCCAGCAGCGGGCCGGAGACCTTGCTGACGTAGCGCTGGATCATGGGCGGGGTGCACATGCAGTCGCGCGACTTGTCATTAAAATATCCGCAAGGACACGGATTCATAGCCGCGGCGAGCATGAACCGGGCGGGAAAGGTGAGCGACATAGACGCGCGGGCAATGGTGACCACGCCGTCCTCGAGCGGCTGGCGGAGGACTTCGAGGACGTTGCGGGGAAACTCGGGCAGCTCGTCGAGGAAGAGCAGGCCGTTGTGGGCGAGCGAGACCTCGCCGGGGCGCGGGATGATGCCGCCGCCAATGAGGCCGGCGTCGGAGATGGTGTGGTGGGGCGAACGGAAAGGGCGGTGGGCGACCAGGCCGCGATCGGCGTCGAGCACGCCGGCGACGGAGTGGATCTTGGTGGTCTCGAGGGCTTCTTCGAAGCGCAGCGGCGCGAGGATGGACGGCAGGCGCTTGGCGAGCAT
Organism: uncultured Granulicella sp.; assembly: GCA_964489045.1. Lineage (GTDB taxonomy): Bacteria > Acidobacteriota > Terriglobia > Terriglobales > Acidobacteriaceae > Edaphobacter. The sequence goes on from CAZAXI010000050.1 coordinate 23,317, forward strand.
GGTCTTGCCGGAGCCGGGCGGGCCGATCATGAGGATGTTGTGGCCACCGGCGGCGGCGACTTCCAGTGCGCGCTTGGCGACATGCTGGCCACGGACGTCCTTGAAGTCGAAGGGGAAGTGCTGGAGTTCGTCGAGCAGACTGGCGGCCTCGATACGCAGCGGCTTGGCGTTAATTGCGCCGAAGGAGGCGGAGTTGAGCAGTTCGCGGACTTCGAGCAGAGTGTGGACGGGGTAGACGTCGACGCCCTCGACGACGGCGGCCTCGCGCGCGTTGGAGGCTGGGATGACGAGGTTCTTGATGCCTGCGGTGCGGGCGGCGACGGCGATGGGCAGCATACCCTGGACGGCGCGCAGGCTGCCGTCGAGGCCGAGTTCGCCGACCAGGAGGAAGTCGGAGATGTCTTTGGTGTGCAGCCCGCCGTAGGCGCCGAGGATGCCGATGGCGATGGGGAGATCGAAGCCGGAGCCGGCCTTCTTGATATCGGCGGGGGCGAGGTTGATGGTGATGCGAGTGGGCGGTATGTCGAAGCCGGAGTTCTTGATGGCGGAACGGACGCGGTCGCGCGACTCGCGGACGGCGGCATCTGGCAGGCCGACGGTATTGAACTGCTCTTCGTTGGTTTTGACGCCGGAGAAGTCGACTTCGACATCGATAATGCTGGCGTCGATGCCGTAGACGGCGGCGCTGCGGGATTTGAAGAGCATAGGCGACCGGAACTCAGCGGATTAGCGGACGATTGAGTGTACATCCGTGGGCAGAAAGGGATTGTGTTGGGAGTCACAGGCGCGGGAGCAGCCGACACCACCGATAAGTGCTTTCTTTTGGCGCTGCGTACAACTCATTGTGGCGCGGAAGGGTCTCACTTAGCTGACGTGAACGGGACAAATGACTGAAATCAAGCACCATCATCACCCTGACGAAGGGCCGCATCCGCCATCGGATCATGACAACTCAATTCCTTACTGGAAGCGCGCGCATCGCGATTGGCGCATGTGGACGGCTGCGTTCTTTGTCCTCGCGGCTCTGGCGATTTATATCGTGACTGTCGACTTGTCCCTTGTTCCCGCCCACCTGCCTTCGCTCTCTGTCGGCAAGTAGCGGAATTGAATCTCACCGCGCAAGAATCCAACTATTGGGCGGAGGAGACGGGGACGTAGAGGCTGGGGGCGAAGCGGCATGTTTCGCCGCTGGTCGGCTGCCAGGTTGATCCGTCGACGAATTCGACGTGCGTCACTTCGAGCCAACTGATGCCCGTCATCCGTGTCGTGATGGAGGTGTGGATCGAGCCGCCGGCGCCATCGCGGGTGAGGTGAAAGGACTGGGTGGGTTCGATGCCGGTGGGGCCACTGCCGGAACGATTACGATCCAGGTCAGAAGGGCCCACAGAGACGTGGGAGGGCGAATCAACCACGGCATTCGGAATCTGGCTGGCCGGCATGAGCTGCCCCCGGTTGGAGAAGCCATGGACGAGGATGTCGACGGCAGCGATGGGCCTTGATTCCGCGGCGGCAATGTGGAGGTCGAGCCCTGACGCGGGCGTGTAGACACCGTTGGTGTTGCGCTTGGCTTGTTCGGGTGCGAGCTTGGCAGAGAGCTGATTGGCTTCGATCTGCCTCTCGGCAAGCTGTGCATCGATCGCGTTGAGCTGATGCTGGAAGTCCGCGGAGCTAGCGGCGTCGGGGTTCTGCGTGAATCTTGCTCGGAGAGCTGCTTCCTGCGTTTTCAGCACGTCGATCTGCCCCTTGAGAATTAGGATGCGGGCGCGCATCTGCTTCTCTTCCTCGGCGGGGACAGGTGTGTCGGTTTGGACGAGTGCGTTGCCGGCGACACGCTGGGCGGCCACGGAAACCGGGCAGCCCTGGGTGGGACGCGGAGACGAGTAAGTCATGGACGAGGTCTGCGCGGGAAGGGCGAGCGGTGCGAGAAAGAGGGCGAAGAACATCGAAGAGAGGCGCATTCGAGTCTCCTGCGGCCCCGATGGGAGCCGGATGAGCGACATACACAGGATACGCTCGTGAAAACGAAACGTCACCAGCCAGGGGTGCGGGCGGTTTGGGCTGGTGTGCGGAGGGTTTTTGACGGTGCGGGTTCGCTGTTGCGCATCCTATGGGTAAAGGCAGAGGGCTGGAGTTCGGGCTCGGAGCCGCAACATGGACGGGAACGAGAAACTGGAGCGTGTAATGAAGACTGCAAGGATGCCTTGGAAGGGAAGCTTCTTCGGATGGGTTGGGACGGGGCTGGTTCTGCTTTGGCTCGCAAACCCCGGTGGCGTGGCGAAAGCGATGGCGCAGGATGCTTCAGGCAAGGCGCAGGATGCGGCGGGGAAGGCGCAGAGTCCGCCCGCGAATCCGGCTGGTGCGGTGACGGGGAACCAGGATCAGCCGGCGCCGGCGCTGCCGGCGGCAACGACTCCGGAGGACCGGGATCGCGTGGCGTGGAAGCTGCTGACCGACGCCGCGGCCGATCCCAAGAGCACGCAGACGCGAATCCAGGCGCTGGCGGCGCTGGGGCTGCTGCGCTGCGCGCGCGCGGAGAAGATGATTACGGATGCGATGGCAGAGCCGGACCTGGATGTGCGCACAGCGGCGGCGCTGGCAGCGGGACAGACGAAGGACCGCAACCTGACGACTCCGCTGCGCAACCTGCTGGACG
>CAZAXI010000051.1:0-25963 GCA_964489045.1 uncultured Granulicella sp.
GATCCGCTGCATATCTGGGTGGGGAATCCGGATGCGGCAAAGGCGCGGGCGTGGGCGGACGCGCACCTGGCAGCGGCACAGGCGCACGTGGATGCGCTGTTGGCAGTGAAGGGCGAGCGGACGGTCGAGAATACGCTGCGCGCGTACGACGAGGCGCAACGCGAGATGGATCTGGCCGGCAGCGCGGCGGGCCTGCTGTCGAATGCATCGCCGAAGAAGGAGCTGCGCGATGTAGGCGATGAGACGCTGCAGAAGGTGTCGGCGGCGGCGACGGCACTGAGCCTGAACCCGGATGTGTACCACGCGCTGCAGGCGGTGGACGCTACGAAAGCGGATGCGGCGACGCGCTACTACCTGGAACACACGCTGCTGGAGTACCGGTTGAGCGGCATCGACAAAGATGCGACGACGCGGGAGCGGGTGCGCAAGCTGAGCGATGAGTTGACGGCGGAGTCGCTGCACTTCCAGCGCAATATTGCCGAGAGCCAGGGCAAGGTGGCGGTGAAGAGCGTGGCGGAGCTGGATGGATTGCCGGCGGATTACATTGCGCGGCATCCGGCGGCCGCAGACGGAACGATCACGCTGACGACGGATGAGCCGGACTACCGGCCGGTGATGACCTATGCGAAGAGCGACGATCTGCGGCGGCGATTGTACCTGGCATACTACGGGCGCGCGTATCCGGTGAACGAGGAGTTGCTGCAGCAGGTGTTGAAGACGCGGGCGGAGTTGGCGCATGAGTTGGGCTTTGCCAACTGGGCGGAGCTGGCCACGGTAGACAAGCTGATCAAGACGCCGGCGAACGTGCGGGCGCTGCTGGCGGAGCTGGACAGGGCGGCGAAGCCGGTTGCGACCAAGGAGTACGCGGAGATTCTGGCGTTCGCGCAGCAGCGCCATCCAGGGCTGACGGTGATTCCGGCGTACAGTGCAGCCTACTGGATGGAGCAGTATCAGCGCGAAGCGTATGGGTTCGACTCGCAGGCGGTGCGGGCGTACTTCCCGTTTCCCGAGGTGCAGCAGGGAGTACTGGATACCGCGGCGCGGCTTTTCCACGTGAAGTTTGTGGAGGTGAAGGGGCTGGAGCTGTGGGACCCGTCGGTGACGGTGTTCGACGTGATGGATGCGGCGGGCGGAGGCGGCGGCAAGCGGCTGGGACGGATCTATCTGGACATGCACCCACGCGAGGGGAAGAACAAATGGTTCAACGCGGGCACGATGGTGACGGGCGTCGGCGACCGGCAATTGCCGGAGGCACGGCTGAATGGAAATTTTGCAGGCGGCGCGGATGGGGACCCGGGGCTGATGCAGTACTCGGATGTGGTGACGTTCTTCCACGAGTTCGGGCACATGATGCATGCGGTGCTGGGGTCGCACCAGGAGTATGCGGGGACGTCGTCGTTCAACGTGGAGTGGGATTTTGTGGAGGCGCCGTCGCAGATGCTGGAGGAGTTCTTCCGCGACAAGACGATCGTGGACAGCTTTGCGAAGAACTACAAGACGGGCGTGGTGCTGCCGGACGATTTGTTCGCGAAGATGTTGCGTGCGGACGCGTTTGGGCGCGGGATCGGGTACGAGCGGCAAATTGCGCTGGCGAACTATTCGCTGGAACTGCACGACCGCGCACCGGAGCAGGTGAACGTGGAGGCGATGTGGAAACAGGCGTCGATTGAGGGGTCGCCGTGGCAGTGGGTGGACGGGAACTACGGGTTCGCGACGTTTACGCACCTGATGGGTTACTCGTCGAACTACTACACCTACTCGTTGAGCAAGGTGATTGCACTGGACTTCTTCAACCAGTTCGATAAGAAGAACCTGCTGGATGGGCCGGCCGCGATGCGCTACCGGAAGACCGTGCTGGAGCGGGGCGGATCGACGTCGGCGAATGATCTGGTGAAGGATTTTCTGGGACGGCCGCAGAGCTATGAGGCCTTCAGGACGTGGATGAACGAGGAGTTTGCGGAGAAGTAGCGCGAGTGATCTTGTAAGGTGTATATAATTGGCGGTCATGAGGGATCGTTTGCAGATGCGCCGATGGCGGATCGTCACTGCGGTTGTGATGCTGATCTGTTTCGTGGCGCTGCTGGTTCCTCACGCGGCAGGCTCTGGATCGTTGCTCGCATGCGTCCTGTTCTTCCCTGTGTTTCTGTTCGGTTTGCTGGATATCGCAGAGTTTTTGCGGAACTCAGTAAATACAGATGAAGCGGCTTTACCAAGTGCGCCAGCTTTGAGCGCGCTGTTTCAACGTCCTCCTCCATCTTTCGAATAAATCCGCCCTGCAGCGCTCCGCGACGAGTGGTTGTCGCGGAGCTACTGCCTCGTTTTCTGGCGATTGAATCGACCGATTTCCGGAGCTTTTCGGATGGGATATTTGGGATTATTGTTCTTGGCAGCTATTGGTGTGTATTGTTTGCAACGAGCGCAGTGGCATTGGAAGAGTAGAGGTAATAAGAACAGGGGGCGCTATCGCGGCGGAGCGGCGCTAGGAAATGCATTACAAAACCTGCAGGTGTTTGTTCAACCGCGTGCGGAGCATGTGATTGCGGGGGTCCTCGAGGAGCCGGCGGAGGATGATGATGAGGCCGGCCCGAAAGACCCGAGGGCGCAACTATTGCGGCAGGCAAGGCGGATTCGGCGGGGAGAAACATTGGATAAGCTGACGGCGCGGCTTCCAGAATGACGCTGCAAGAAAACGATTTCCGAGATTCCCAATGATTTATTGTTCTCTCCGAGGATATTTGGCGATGATGCGTGTTTTGAGGTTTGGTGTGTTGCTCGGCGTGGTTGCGGGGTTGGCGCATGGTGCAGCGGCAGCAGGGGCGCCGCAAGCTCCGCCGCTGCCGCCGCCGCCGCGGGCCGTAGCGACGCTGAAGATCGAGACAGACAAGCCTGTGGCAAAGGTGAGTCCGACGCTGTATGGGCTGATGACGGAGGAGATCAACTACTCGTACGACGGCGGGTTGTATGGGGAGTTGGTGCAGGACCGCACGTTTCTAAGCCGCGGCGACGACACGCAGAACTGGATTCCGGTGGCGGAGGGTACGGCGAAGGGGTCGGTGGCGCGAGACATGAGCACCGGGCCGAGCGCGGCGCTGCCGGCGAGTGGGAAGATGATGGTGGAGCGGGCGGACGCGGCGAATACGTATGGGGTGCGCAACGGCGGATGGTGGGGCGTGCCGGTGCGGCCGAATACGATTTATACGGGTTCGGTGTATGCGAAGGCCGATGCGGCAGGCGTGGCCGCGAAGATGCGGGTGAGTCTGATTGCGAACGACTCGGGCAAGGTGTTGGCAAGCGCGACGCTTCCGGCGCTGACCAGCGACTGGAAGCAGTACAGCTTTACGATGAAGACGGGCGGCGATGCGGGGTCCACGGCGAACAACCAGATTGTGGTGAGTGTGGACCATCCGGGGACGGTGTGGCTGCAACTGCTCAGTGTGTTTGGGCCGACGTACAAGAACCGGGCGAATGGGAACCGCGTGGACCTGATGGAGATGCTGGCAGCGATGCATCCAGCGTTCCTGCGTTTTCCAGGCGGGAATTATCTGGAAGGGAACACGATTCCGGACCGGTTCGACTGGAAGAAGACGATTGGGCCGCTGGTGGACAGGCCTGGGCATACGAGTCCGTGGCGATACCACTCGAGCGACGGATTGGGGTTGCTGGAGTTCCTGGAGTGGTGCGAGGACCTGAAGATGCAGCCGGTGCTGGCGGTGTACGCGGGCTACAGCTTGCAGCAGCAGCATGTGAATCCGGGGCCGGACCTGGACCCGTATGTGCAGGACGCGCTGGATGAGATTGAATATGTAACCGGCGATGCTTCGACGAAGTGGGGCGGGGAGCGGGTGAAGGATGGGCATCCGGCGCCGTTTGCGCTTAAGTACGTGGAGATCGGGAACGAGGACTGGTTTGACCAGTCGAAGAGCTATGACGGGCGGTATACGCAGTTCTACAAGGCGATCAAAGCGAAGCATCCGGAGCTGGTGCTGATCTCCACCGGGGATAACCAGCAAAACGGACGGGGCAACCAGGTGAAGAGCGTCAAGCCGGACATGATTGACGATCACTACTACCGGCGCGCGGAGCAGTTCTTCGAGGACGCGCACCACTACGACAAGATGGATCGCAACGGGCCGAAGATCTTTGTGGGCGAGTGGGCGACCCGCGAAGGAACGCCGACTCCGAATATGGGCGCAGCGCTGGGCGATGCGGCGTGGATGACCGGGATGGAGCGGAACAGCGATCTGATCCTGATTTCGAGCTATGCGCCGCTGTTCGTAAATGTGAACCCGGGCGGGATGCAGTGGCAGTCGGACCTGATTGGCTACGATGCGAATTCGAGCTATGGGAGCCCGAGCTACTATGCGCAGGTGATGTTCGCGAACCACGTTGGGACTGAGACGGTTGCGTCGGACCTGGAGGGTGCGGGCGATCGGCTGTTCTACACGGTGACGCGGGATCGGGCGAAAGGAATCGTGTACCTGAAGATTGTGAATGCGTCGTCGAAGGCGCAGGACTTGAAGATTGCGTTGGATGGCGCGAAGGACGTGAAGCCGACAGCGAAGCTGGTGCGGATGAGCGCGGCCACGACGGCGGCGACCAATTCAATTACCGATCCGAAGCACGTGGTCCCGGTGGAGAGCATGGTGAAGGGCGTGAGCAAACAGTTCATGCGGACGGTACCGGGCTACTCGATCGACGTGCTGGAGTTGGGGGTTCAGTAGCGTTTGGGCGCGGCTGGTGTCAATACGGTCGACGCGATTAACCGCGCGTCGAAGCCTAGGACAAGCTCAAGGGGCGCACTCGGCAAGACAACAAACCCCAGGGGTTAAAGCCCTTTGTGCGGGGAACACGGGAGGACCAGGGCTAAAGCCTTGGCTTACGAAGAAGCAAACCAAGCACTCCAGTACCGAGAAGCGCGAGACTGCTCGGCTCGGGCGCCGAAATATCAACGGTGACCGAGTCGGTATCAATGTCCTGATCCTGACCCACGTATGCACCAGGTGTGAATGTTGGCGCAAAAATACTCGAATCGAAAGTTCCCTATTGTTACGATTAATTTGTTATAGAAACACTTCAATGACCAGTTGGAACATACAGATACTCGGATACTTGTCCAGCCTTGCACCGGATAGACGTGCAAGAAGTTGCACAGGAACGGCAAATCTTTGCCCCATAAGACTCATCCGCAAAGTCCGATCTCCCGTAGAACCCGCCTTTGCATCTCACTAAGGGTGCAGAGCTTCCGTTTGCTCCGCCTCGAGGTTCGAAATGTCCTTTGGAATTTACGCAGTCGGTTACTTCATCCTGATCCTCGGGGTGGCGTATCTCGCCCACCTGATGCACGTCCCACAGAACTACATCATCGCCATCGGCGTCATTATGTTTGGCATCGGCATCGTGACCGGCGTCCAGCGCACGCGCGGCAAAGATCCCAATTAGAGCATCCCTCGCCGCAGAGTCGAGATTGGAACCCCATTTACAATCGGATTCGTGGACACCTCGACAATCGTCATTCTGGACTTCGGGTCGCAGTACACCCAACTCATCGCGCGCCGTATCCGCGAGTTCAATGTCTTCTCCGTAGTGCTTCCCTGCACCGCGCCGCTCGACCAGATCCGCGCGCTGGCGCCGCTGGGCCTGATCCTCTCCGGCGGCCCCAGTTCGGTCTATGACGCGGAAGCGCCCGCAGCCGACCCGGCTTTGCTTGCAATCGGCGTGCCCATTCTCGGCATCTGCTACGGGCTGCATTTCATCGTGCACCACCTGGGCGGACGGATCGAGCCAGCTCCCGCGCGCGAGTACGGCCACGCACAAGTCGAGGTCGTCGCCGAGACGCCGCTCTTTCGCGGACTGCCGCGCACCCTCGAAGTCTGGATGAGCCACGGCGACGAAGCCAGGACTTTGCCCGACGGATTCATCTTGACCGCGAAGACCTCGAACGCCCTGGCCGGCATCGCGAACGAGACACGTCGTATCTGGGCTGTGCAGTTTCACCCCGAGGTTGCGCACACCCGCCAGGGCATGGAACTCCTCCGCAACTTCGTGCTCGATATCTGCGGCGCGAAGGCGGACTGGACGCCGGAACACTTCATCCAGTCAACAGTGGAGCGTGTCCGCGTCCAGGTCGGCGACGGCCACGCCATCTGCGGCCTCAGCGGCGGCGTCGACTCCAGCGTTGCCGCGGTGCTGGTAGCCCGCGCCATCGGCGACCGCCTCACCTGCATCTTCGTCAACAACGGCGTGCTGCGCAAAGATGAGTTTGCCAAGGTCCAAAAGACTATGCGCCAGCGACTCGGCCTGCGCGTGGTTGCGGTCGATGCCAGCGAGCGTTTCCTCGCCGGCCTGGCGGGCGTCACCGATCCCGAGCGCAAGCGAAAGGTAATTGGCGGCGAGTTCATCAACGTCTTCGATGCAGAGGCCCGCAAAATCTTCGAGTCGGCCGAGCACCAGGGCGACGAAATCGCCTGGCTGGTCCAGGGCACGCTCTATCCCGATGTCATCGAATCCTCCAGCGTCAAAGGACCGTCGCAGACCATCAAGAGCCATCACAACGTCGGCGGCCTTCCCGCGGATATGAAATTGAAACTCATCGAGCCCCTCCGCGACCTCTTCAAAGATGAGGTCCGCCGCATCGGCCGCGACCTCGGTATGCCTGAAGAAATACTCGAGCGGCAGCCGTTTCCTGGCCCCGGCCTCGCGGTGCGCATCCTCGGCGAGGTCACGGCGGAGCGCGTCGCCCTGCTGCAGGAGGCCGATGCAATTGTCGTCGACGAGATCAAGGCCGCTGGCCTCTATCGCAAGGTCTGGCAATCCTTCGCCGTATTGCTGCCGGTCAAGAGCGTCGGCGTTATGGGCGACCAACGAACCTACGCCTACACCTGCTGCGTCCGCGCCGTCGAATCCGAGGACGGCATGACCGCCGACTGGGCGCCCCTGCCCTACGAGGTGCTGCGTGCGATCTCCAGCCGTATCGTCAGCGAGGTGCGCGGCATCAACCGCGTCGTCTACGACATCACCTCGAAGCCGCCTGGCACCATCGAGTGGGAGTAACTTCCTCGTCGTACAAGTCAGCCCACCTGGCTGAACCGCGTGCGAACATGTTCAAAGTCCGCTCGCCCCAACCCACGCTTCTCGGCCAGCTTTAAATACGGCAGCGCATCCGCATCGAGGTTCCAATACGCCTTGGCGACATAGGCATCCAGAGCCACTGGATCGGTGCCCGCAACCAGCGTCTTGTGCAGGGCAACATCTTCCACATTGCCGCCGGTCGGACCGTTGCGCAACAGCACCCGGTAACAGTCGATCAGGGTCAGCGTCGGCAGCATGAAGGCAGCAAGGTCCACCAGGCTCTGATGGATCTGTTGATGCAGCCGGTTCCGCTCGCCGCCGAGAATTCCGTACCAGTTCTTGAATCCCAGCGTGGCCCCCGTCAAGTCATGGTGTTTGGCAATCGGCAGATTGATGACCTTGTCAGCAATTAGGAACGGCTCAAATACCTTCCAACTCTGCAGAATCTCGCCGCCCAGGTTCACCTCGCGAAAGCGCGCCGGATCGGGCAGAATCACCTCAGCCCCCTCGGCGCGCGCCGCCGCCGCAATGCCGGAACGGTGAAAACACCGCTCCGCCTCGTTGCAGCTTACATCGGTCACCATCACTCGCTTCGCGCCGGCAGCCCAGCACTGCTTCACCGTCTCGGCGACGACATCGGGATTGGTATTCGCCGCCTGTTCCGGCGTCCGGTCCCACGCAATGTTCGCCTTCAACACCACTACATCGTGCTGCACGATAAAGCGCCCAACCCCTCCCAGGTCGGCGAACGCCCGCCGCACCAGCGCGTGCGGATCGTCTCCCTGCACCACCACCATCTCCGGCAGCGCCACATCAGCTGCCACCGTGTGATCGCGATGGACATTCGCGGCCACAGTCGACAGCGGCGGCGCACTGCGTCCCGACAGCCACACCGCGGCCGCCGCGGTGCCCGCGCCCGCGCCCGTCAGCCGCAGTAACTGTAGCATCGCCTCACGGCGGGTCATGCTGCCATTGGAGACCGGGTTGTCGGAAGCCATCGCCTCCTCCTTACGCAATGCTGTGCTCGATCAGCGCAATCCGGGCCGGATCGTTCGTCCCCAGCCGGTGCTGCGCGTCTGCCGCAGTCGCGATGTAATACCAGGGCGTGCCCGCATGTTCCAACGTGCCCAGGCCCTTCTCTGCGCGCTTGCGCTCGACCATCTGCGCGCAGATGTGGTCGATCGCAACCCGGTCCTCGCCGACCATCACGCTATCCTCGTTCCACGTGTACTCGGGGCGGTAAGTTGGCCCGCCTTCATACTGGGCCGTCAGCATATCGCCCACCACAAACCGAACCTTCTGGCGAATCTCCGGAATCATGTTCAGGTCTGCGATATACGGATTGCACGCGGTCCCGTGCATAGCGTTGGGATTGCTGATTACGCCATACATATTCTTCATCGCCATGGTCACCCCTGCCAGGTTGTGGCTCTTCAGCACCGGCATGTTGATCACCACATCGCACTGCGTCAGTATCTTCGACAGCCGTGTCGCGACCGCGCCGTACCGCACGGTCGCTTCTTCATACCCGGCCGTGTCCGAGGCAAAGCAGCGCACGCCGCCGGGTGCGTTAGACAGCTTGAATCCAGCCGCCTGCAGGTCGCGCGTGCCGCGGTCCCAGATGATGATGTCTCCGGCCTGGATGCCCGCTTGCTGCAGCCGTTCGCAGATTGCCGCCACCAGCGCCACGTTCGGCGACAGCGCCCGCCCCAGGCAATTTAGCTTTAATCCCACCACCTGCCCGGGCCGCACCAACTGTTTCCATGGCTGCACTGGATTCTGCGCATTGAAGTACGTCTGCATCGCGTGGTCCAGCATCGCGGCCACGCGCTTCTCGTCGGGCGATGGGCCCGGGGTACGCACCTTCGCATCCCGCACGATCACAACCTTCGACTTTTCCGCAGCCGCGGATGCGGTCTTGGTGTCGCCCAATGCGAACTGCGCGCCCGTTCCCAAGACAGCCGCGCCCGCCACCATCTCCTTTACAAACTCCCGCCTGTTTTGCATTCTTGTCCTTTCGCAGCTTCCACTTCCAGCCGCCTACAGCCTGGTTTCTACGCCCTGGGCCAACGCCACTAACGCGTCACCCTCTCCCGGCGCAGCCTCGAAGGCCGTAATCCGCACCAGGTACTTCCCTTTGCGGAAGACCACGCTTCGTTCGTACAGCCTTCCGGCGTCGCCCAGTTGCGCAGCCTTGCTATCCACGGGCGGTTCGGCCTCAAACACCTCTTGCGCGCCGGCTGCCGTCTTCATGGTGTAAATGTCCACCACCGCCTCCAGGCTTCCCTGGTACTTGTAGTCCGAGGTCGACGCGCTGACCACACCGGCGTTCACATACTGGTCGGCGCCGCCGTCGATGTACTGCCACAGGGTCGCGGCATCGTAGGTCTGGGTCTTGTCGCCCTTGTCCCATCCGGCCACTGCTCCCGACGCCGGAAATGCATTCTTCTTGCAACCCGCGCCCGCGAACAGTACGACCGTCAGTAATACCGCCATTACAGCTTTCCCAATGTTCGTCTTTGTCATGACTGCGCCTTTCCCTTTCTTCTGGTCAGCAGAATCTGGCTATCCGCCGACCGGCTTTCTCCAATACTGGTTACATACACCGCCGGATGCTCCTGCAGCGGGCACGCATACTCGCACGCTCCACACCCCACGCACCGGCTCGGATCGACATGCGGCTGCTTCACCACCTTCTTGTTTCCGTCCGCGTCGACAATCTCCGCTTCCTGCAGATAGATGGCCTTCGGCGACACCGGGCACCACTCCTGGCACACAATGCAGTCGGTCGCCATCGCCCACGGCAGACACCGGCCGCGATCGTAAAACGCTGTGCCCAGCCGCACCGCTTTCGCATCGCCCAGCCCTACACCGACCACCCAACCCTTTTCCTGCGGGGTCAGCTTCCAGATCGCCCCCGTGGGGCAGACCTCCGAGCACAGCACGCAGCTCGGCTCGCAGTAGCCAATGCGCGGCGTCAGCACCGGCGTCCACAACCCCTCCAGGCCCCCTTCGGCCAGCGCAGGCTGCAGCGCGTTGTTCGGGCACACCTTCATGCACTCGCCGCAGCGCAGACACCGCGAGAGGAAATCCGTCTCCTCCAGCGCCCCCGGAGGGCGAATCAGATGCTCATTCCTGCTCTTTCCCAGCGCCGTATTCGCCCGCAGCAGCGGAGCCGCCGCCAGCCCCGCGGCCAGCCCCGCCAACAACTTGCGCCGCGGCAGGTTTGCTCCCGCAATTTCATGCTCTTTGCGAAACATCCGAAACTCCAGGCCTTGGTGCGGACACGCATCCACGCAGTTCATGCACATCAGGCACTCCGCCTTGTGCCATGGCACCCCGCCAATCGGATCGTCGCCCCCCTGGCAATGCAGCAGGCAGCGGTTGCACTTATCGCAGGCCGCCGCCTCCTTGTGCAGCCCCAGCACCGACCAGCGCGACGCTACTCCCAGCAGCGCTCCCAGAGGGCACAGAGCCCGGCACCAGAAGCGCGTCACCCACCCGTTCGCCGCCAGCAGAACCAGAAAGATCAGCCCCAGATACACGCCCTGGCGGAAGTGCGGCTGCTTGAAGTTCAGAATCGTCGCGGCCAGGGCCGCATGCAGAACTGTGCCCGTCGCCTGCAGCACGCCAACGTCGCTGTGCTCCAGCGCGTTCAACATCGAATTCGACGCGTAGTTCACCGCCGGCAGCACCGACAGCCCCATCGACCGCACCAGCAGGCTGAAAGGGTCGAACCATCCCACCAACCCCGCACCGCACAGCGCCGCCACCAGCACCGCAGTCAGAATGACGTACTTGGTCCTCTGCCACGGCTTGTACCGGTTGGCGTCAATTCCCTGCTTGCCCCGCTTCTTCTCCGACTTCAGACTCCCGAAGAAGTGATGGATCGTACCCATCGGGCAGATCCAGCCGCAGAAGAACCGCCCAAAAAACATCACCGGCAGCAGGATCAACAGGCTCCACAGCAGCCCGCGATAGAGCGCATGAGCCGCCAGCGCATTCGACAATGCCGCCAGCGGGTCCAGTTCGAAGAACAGCCGCACCGGCCAATGCATTCGGAGTTCGCTGCTAGAGCCCACCGCCCCGCGAAACTCCGTCCGCAGCAAAAGGAATGTGAACAGCAGGAGAAAGAATATCTGCGATGCGCGCCGCCACCAAACCAGTCGAACTCTTGCCAGCGCGGATCGGAACATGGCGCTCCCGCCTCACCGGAACGCATATCCAACCTTTCTTACCGCATGCGCAACTCCGGTATCGCCCTGTCAAGGGGCTTTCGCGGCAATCAGATGCATTGATTGTCCTCCGGCTGGTAAACCGTCTCAGTGATGCGCATCACGCCATGCATTGTCAGGCCGACGCCCGTAGCCTACACCCGCGCGTAGTCCTCTCGCATCGGCGTAAAGATATCCAGCACTTCGCAATCCTCCAGCGCCGAGGCCTGGTGCTCGACGCTGCCGGGAACCAGAAAGCAGTCGCCGGGCCCTACCTCGAATACCCCTCCCGGATGCTCGAACCGTATCCGCCCGCTCACAATGTAGACCATCTGTTCGTGCGGATGACTGTGCCGCGTGCCCACCCATCCCTTCTTCATCGTGTGCCGCACCAGCATCATCGCCGGGCTGTACGACATAACCTGGCGGCGAAGCCCCGGCTCAGGGGTCGACATCGCTTCTTGGTTCGAAGGAATCACTTCAATCGCATTCGCTGGCATCAGTAGTCCTTTACGTTTCGTGTTTCGTTGATCGACCCAGACCGAAGAAGCCCGGCCACACTCCTAGAACTGCACCCGGTTGTTCATCTGCGTAATCTCCGGCAGCTCCCCGCTCATTTCGATGGTAACGCTTCCGCCCTTCCACTCCGCGCCCGCCGGAAGCGCCAGCGAAACCTCCTCCGTCTTGGGATACAGATCGAGCGGTGCCTTCAGCGGGCCCGCGTTCGCCGTTGCAATCACCTTGCCCGCGCGGTCCCGCAGCACAACTTTGGACGCCGGAGCATCCACTGCGCCCAGGCTGTGCACTATCACCTTCATAGTCCGGCCTTCCACCTTCACGTCGTCTGAACCAATGCCCAGGTCCGGCCGCGACCAGTACGGCACACCCTTGCTAACCAGCTTCAGCTCAACCACCGTCGTTGTGTGCGGCGCAAACGTCAGTGGAATGTTGCGGCTCCGTTCAAACTCCGCGCTCCACTTCTTCACTCCCGTCAGCGCTGCGTCCTTGGCGCCAGTCTGAATGCCCTCCGTGATCTCCCACTGCCCCGGATCGACCTCCCATCCGGTCATCTGCGTGCTCACCGGGACAGCATCCAGGTTGTAGACGATGATCTTCACGTGGTCCGTGGTCGCCTCAGGCACCAGAATACCCAGGCTGGTCGGCGTGGCCGGCGCAATAAACCGCCAGCTCACCGCGTTCCCCGGATAGATATGGTTGCGGATCAGCGCCACGCCGCCAAAGCGTGCGCGCTGCAGCTCGGTGTTGACGAACATCGGCCCAGCAGAATCCGTCACCCGATCGATCCACAGGCTGCCCTCGGTGTTGATCCACTCGCGGTTCGACTCCGACTCCAACTGCGCGGTGTAGAGCCGCTCGAGATACCCCGTATCGCCGCTCACCTGCCACGCAAACGTCTCCGCCGATCCGCTGGCCGACGCCGCCGAAGTCGAAGCCACGCCGCCAGTCGACACCGGTCCCGCTGCCGCCACCACCTGCTTGCCCCATGTATCGCGCTGGCCCAGCATCTCCAGCCCGTTGGAGCTGATGTTCGCAAGCGCGGACGGTCCTGCGTCCATAAACGGCAGCAAGTACTTCTTGTCGCCAGTCCACCGGTACGCCGCCTCGAACATGAAGTCCGGCGTCGCGTCGCCGCCGAGCAGATCTTCATCCGTCTTGAAGTTGATCTCCGTCCGCGTCGTGTATCTACCGCTCGCATCCTGCTTCCGATGCGCCAGCATACCGTCCACGGTCTCCAGCACCATCTTGCGCGTTTCCGGCGCGCCATTGAACAACACCAGGTCCAGCGCCGGCTGGAAGACCATATACGACCGCGCCTTGGTCCATCCCCAAACGCCGCCTTCCGCCATCTTGGATCCGCTGTAGTAAGCCGACCGCACATGGCGATGCCCGGCCGCATTCACCCCCGTCAGCCACTCCAGCCGCCGCGCCGTCACCATCGCCCGCTCAATGTCCTTCGGATTGCCGAAGTCCATCATCATCGACTGGCCAAGAACATTCAGTCCGTCCTCATACGCGTGCAACTCGTCGTATTGCGCGGTCGCCAGCCCGTTGGTCCACATCTTGTTCTCGTACATCTCCTCCAGTTCCCTGGAGAGCGACAGCTTCACCTTCTCCGGCTCCACGCCTAACAAAGCCATGGAAGGAAACAGATTGGTAAAGTCGCTGTCGTCGCCCAGCCCGCCGCCGAATTCGCCGTCCCACGCCTGCCGCTTGTCGATGTAGAAATCCGCAATGCGCCGGAAGTAATCCACGTCCTTTGCCTGCAGATACGCCCACGCAGGCACGCCCGCCGGCGCCTTGGGCGGAGTGAAGTCAGGCTGCGCCGTCTCCGGGTTCCATTCGTGCCAGTACTTTCGGCCCAGGTCGTTCTGCGGATCGACCCGCAGCAAATCGGTAATGTCGGCATAGAACCGGTTGTAGGTATTCAGCCGCTTGCTGTTGACGTGCTCCTCGGTCATGTTGGAGAAGTTGTCGCGCACCTGCGCCAGCCGGTCGGCCACATGCTCCGGCACGGCGTCCTTGTACGGCTTGAAGATCAGCCGCACCGAAGCGCCATCCAGCAAACTCGCATTGAACTCCGGGCTGGCCGACGCAATCGTAATCAGGATGCTCTTGTCGTTCGGCAGAATCCGGTCGCGCGTATCCAGCCACAGCGAGTGCGGCTCTCCTGGCTTCACTGAAAACGTGAACGACATCATGTCGCGCATCGGCCACAGCGGGTCGCGCACCTCGATGTTCATCGCCACATACTCGCCATGCGTCGGCTTCACATTCAGCGCCGGCAGATCGATCGCAATCCCATCCAGCCCCGCATCGATATCGTCCCAGGTATACGAAGGCACATGGGTCGTCGTCGCTGGCATCCCACGGAAATCCGCCGGTATGATCATGTGCACAATTGGCATGCCCGATGCGCTCGTTGCCCCGCTGCCTGTTGCTCTTCCCCGCGCGCCACCACCCACGCGCCGTCCCCCATCCAGGGTTCCGGCCGGCAGGCCCAGGATCACCGACCGTTCATCCGCCGGATAGCGTCCATGGATGAAGTTGATCAACGGCGTCACGCTCGGGTTGTCCTCCAGCGAAGCATTCGCCGACAGCCTGTACCTGAGCTGAACGATTCCTTCCGGCGCCGCACCCGGATGCACGTAATACGCGGAGAACTCGCCGATCGGCGTCTCCTGCTCCACATTCGTAAAGCGCAGCTTGCCCCCTGTCACCGGCTTTGCGAAATCGTGGATGGTCGTCTCCTGCCCGCTCGGCCGATCGAACAGCGTCCTCGCCGGCAGCACCTTCCCATCCAGCCCCGCCCGCCGCACCGCATCCACCGATACATCCGGCGTCAGCATATCCAGCTTGCCGAACGCTCCGCCGCTGAACTCCAGATGGTTCCACGGCTCGTTCGGCATAATAAACGTGATCGTCTTGCCCGAGATCGCATAGCAGTCCCAATCCGGCAACTGGAAGTAATCCAGGCGCCCGACAATCCGCGACCGGTTGTACACGCCTGGCCAGGTCGTCTCGCGAATCCCATCCATCCCCCTGAACCACCACCGCCCAATGTCGTACGCATCGTTGATCTGCACCTTGCGCACAACCGTGGACGCAGAAGTCAGCGGCGTGGGAATCTCGCCCGGCCGGTTCCACCCGTAATGAAACCACCACTCCTTCTGCGCGTCAGCATTCGCAAAGCTGCGGGTCACAGTCGGAATACTCTGCGGCGTCTCGCCCCGCGCCAGCGCAGCAACATTCTCATCCGACAGTGGCCGGTCATAAATACGCACTTCGTCCAGGTCTCCGCCGCGATCGTAGCTGTACGTGCTCTCTACGCCCGTCGGCCCAATAATGCGCGAGTGCGGCCCAAACTGATCCAGCGCGGCGTCGAACATGCCCGTCGCTGCCTTCTCCGCCACCATCTTGCCGTCGACATAAAAACGAATGCCCGTGTTCTCATCCCACGTCAGCGTCAGATGCACCCACTGATCGGGCTTGGGGAAGTCCGGCATCGTGTATGACACTCGTGTGCGTCCCAGGTTCACATCGGTCACAAACGCATCGAACCCATGCCCGTTGTAATCGATCCGTAGCCACACCTGGTCCCAACTGGAATGGTCCGCATACCCCACGCGGAAGATGGGAAACTCCGTCTCGTCCACCGGATCCCGCGACCGCCAGTAGAACGAGAGCGTCCCGTGCTGCGCATAGATGTTCCCCGGCGCCCAGTACGAAAGCAGTTGGTTGTTCCCGCACTGGATATATGACCCCTTCACCCCGCCCGGCAGAATCTTCACATCGGAGAGATAGTTCGGCTCCGGCACTCCCCCCGCGGCATAGTCTGCGTTGAATCCGTGATCGCCGGAGAGGTAGAACAACAACCCCGGCTGGTCCGCCGGCGCCGGCGGGCCAATCTTCTGCTCCAACGGGTCCTGGGCGCGGCCAGACTTGGCCAACATAGCGGTTGCGACTAGAAGGAACAATGACAACAAACGCAGAGATCGCATCACGGTACTCACTCCAATGGCTGATTCATTTGCCTGGCTGAAACGGTGTATCACACTCGTGCAACCATTGGCCCGACCTTTGTACCACTGGAAATTGGTCAGACAAGCCACGCGAAATTGTCTGCTATGGAACTGAGATTTGCAAATTCAGACGCTAATTCCCATTTCCGCCCGCATGCGCGGCCATCGCCGCCTCTGCCGCCGCCGCCTTCGCCGCCCACGCCTCATAGGTAAGCTGGTCCTTCATCGCCACCCAATCCGCGTCGGGCAGCACCATCAGGTCCTCGCGCTTGATGTTCGGCAGCCCTGCGTCCAGTGCGTCGACCCCGCCCTCGCGCTCCTCGCGCATCTCGCTCGTCCCCACCGTGACGTTGTTCGCCTTGGCCCAATCCGACACCTTCACCGTCGGCATCGTCTCAATCTGTTTCTCGGTCCAGATGCCGAAGTGGATATTCTGCTCCAGCCACTCCGCTGCGTCGCGATTCTCCCAACTCGGCCGATGGCTCGCCCCCGGATAGAACACCGTCGTAAACATGTCCTTGTCCGACCCCCGCACCGCAACCGCCCGCGCCTTCACTGCGTCGAACCAGTCCTGCTCATGATGAGGAATATCCATCACTGTATCCACCATGCCATTCATGATGTACATCGGCCCGCGCTCTGCATTCAGAGCGTAGAGGATCGCACTCCGGTCGCCAATCACCTGCAGCGCCCGGTACGGCGGTCCCTGGCACGGCAACTGCCCCGAGTCAAAATACCCTCCCGGTCCATCGAACACCCCGCCCCCGCTCAATACCACCGCATGAATCCGCGTATCGATCGCTCCCGCAATTCCCGTCGCAAACGAGCCCATCGAATATCCCATCACCGCAATCCGCTTCGCATCCACCTCCGGCCTCTCGGTCAGATAGGTCACACCCTGCATCAGGTCTACCTGCATCAACCCGGCCACACGCTGACCCCAATCCGTCGCCGGCACACCTTCCGGTGGCACCACCCGCTTGTCATGCGAGCTCGCGCGCGACTTCTTGTCGATATTCCGCTCGCCTTCCCCGATCATGTCGTACGTCACCACCACCGCGCCGGCCTTCGCATACTCCATCCCGGTATACATTGCGTACCAGCCGAACTTGTCCGACCCATGCCCGTTCACCATCAGAATGCCCGGCAGTTTGCCCTTCCACTTCGCAAGCTTCGGGTCCGGCCGGTACACAATCGCCGTCACCAGCATTCCGTCCATCGTGTGATACGTCACCCGATCCGCCAGCACGCCCGGCGTCGGCGAAAACGTCGACCACGTCTTCGCCTCCAGCGCCGGCAGCTTGTCCGGCACATACAGAATCTTCTTGATCTCCGCGCGCCAGGCCGCCAGCCGCGCCGTATTCTCCTTCGCCGTAAAGTCCGTCGCCGGCTTCTCTGCCGGAACTGCCGCCCCAACCCCGCCGTTGTGCCCACCCGGCGCCCCACCCAGCGCGCCTGCCTGAGCTGGCCCCGTCGGCCGCGCCCCCGGCTGAGGCGTCGCGCCCGGCGCCTGCGCCCAACCCAACCCAGCCCCAACCACCAGTCCCACACCCAACCCGGCCACCAACCTGCGCAGACTCGCCATACCCACCTCCTCGGTTTTCTCGAAACCACCCTATACCAATCGCTGCCAGTCCAGCATCTCCGCTGGCTCCCGCCTCACCGCTGCTGGCCGTTCAGTTCAGGCACCCCAGGCTGATCCAGCATCTGCACCCCTGAGGCCGGCCCCAGCGGCGGATTGCTCCACTCGCGCAGCGCCCATACGATTTTCTTGTCCGGCGTCACCTCGAAGAGCTGCGCCGTCGTCGGCCACTCCTTGGGATCGGTGACCTTGTTCGGCACCCAGTTGGAGAACACCGTGTCTCCATTCGCCAGCCGCTCCGCCTCCTGAATGTTCCCAATCGTGTATCCGGGCAAGTCGGAGCGCTCCAGGTCCCACACCACTTCGCCCGCCGGGTTCACTTCCTTCACGTAACCATGACTGTCACCGGTGATCAGGGTGTTGCCATTCGCCAGCCGCACCGCCGCCCAGGGCACCGGCGTCGCATAGCTCCAGATCTCCTTGCCGGTCGCGTCGTACTCGGCGACCTTGCCCAGATCCATGTGCGCCACCAGAAAAGTCCCCGCAGCCGTCATCCGCGCCCGCCGAAGCTGCCCATGCGGATGCGCCGGATCGCGCACCGGAATCGGAATCTCCTTCTCGATCTTGTTCGTCGTCGTATTGATCAGCAGCAGCTTCGCAGGATCGCCGTTCTGCGCAATCAGCACGTGATCCAGCCCGATCGGCTGGATCGAATGCGTCTCCGTGCCGATCGGCGTAAACATCTGCCACACAATTCGCTTGTCCGGCGTAACCTCAGCCGCGCCCAACCGCGTCGAGAAGACAATATTGCCGTTCGAAAGCTGCGTGCAATCGCCCAGTTCAGAGATATCCGCCTTGTTGTTGAACATCACGTTGAACGGAATCGAGTACGACCACACCGCCTTGCCGTCGCGGATGATCCACATGGTCTGCTGAGGCTCCGTGTGGTACCACTCCCCGCAGTAGAGAAATGGGTGCTGCGCCAGGCCGCGTCCCGGAAGCTTCTCCGGCGAGTTGGAAACCGCCGCCG
This sequence comes from uncultured Granulicella sp., assembly GCA_964489045.1. Classification (GTDB taxonomy): domain Bacteria; phylum Acidobacteriota; class Terriglobia; order Terriglobales; family Acidobacteriaceae; genus Edaphobacter. Next base: position 18,436 of record CAZAXI010000051.1, read on the forward strand.
ATGCATTCGTTTGAGCCACAAGAGAGAGCGGCAGAACCAGCAGCGCAAAAGCCGTCGCGACACGTTTCATTGGATTCCTCACACCGCAAAAGCATATCGCAATCTGATCCATCCCAGACCGCCGCGTAGAAAACCGCCGCTCAGGCCTCATCCGTGAAGATCTCTTCAATCCTCATCGCAAACAACCGCGCCAGCCGGAACGCCAGCGGCAACGACGGATCGTACTTCCCCGTCTCAATCGCATTCACGCTCTGCCGCGACACCTCCAGCCGGTCGGCCAGCTCCGCCTGCGACCATCCCCGTTCCCCGCGCAGCTCGCGCAGCCGGTTCTTCATTTGCGGCTCCGGTAGTAGACGTCTAGGCCGATCCTTGCGATTGCTGTGCAGACTATGAAGAGAGTGAAGACCCAAAAGAGAGGCGAGACTGGGGGCGAGGTAAGGTGGACTTGGGCGAACGTCTCCAGGAAACCCCAGGTGGAGGTCGTCGCCAGCGTGCCGCCCATGCCCCACAGGAGCGACAACTCGAGGAGCCTCCGTTGAAATTCGTCTTTCTCTTCGGCGATGTAGAGACCGATGACAACAATGCTTCCGATGATGGGTATTGCGGGGAGAAGAGCAAGGAAGTACACGACGGGGCCAGTTGGGCGGACTTGGACGAGATAGTGGACGAGGGCAAGAGAGATGATGACATAAACGCCCGTCGTCGATAGGAAGCGGATTAGATACCGCCGCTTTGCGGGATTCATTCCTGGCATGGTCATATGCGACTTTCTTTTTCTTCGATCACTTAGAACGCTAGGTACCTACTCAGCCGGCAGCGGATTGGCGATCTTGTACGTAAACTTGGCCGCGATCGCCGCGATGCAGAACGCGAACAGCTCCATAAACGGCGGCGTCTGCCCATGCCAGCCAAAGATGCGCAGGAATCCTGCAAAAACATTTACCGAGAGACAAGCCCCGGCGCCCCACAGCAGGCAACGCATCATCAGTTCGCGTTTGAACTCGTCCCGTTCAGCCTTCAAATAGGCTCCGGTAAAAACAAAGACCGTAAGCAGCGGCAGAAACGGCAGCGCCGCGCAGGCATACAGCTCCCAGCCCACCGGATGCACTCGATCGACGAAGTAGTCGGTGCCGCTGAAGATGACGAAGTAGCTGGCCAATACGGAGTAGCTGCGCTTCTGATAAATGCGAGTCTCTGGCGATTTCATGTCACATCTCCTTTACTCGATGTCAAGCACACTTTACGTCAAGCTTCCTTGTCATGTCAAGCCCCCTTGTCATATTTATTTTTGCACGCCTTGGCCGTCCCGCCCCACGTTGGTACGCTTGAGCCTATGAACGTCAACTTCGCGGAGCGCGCGCACAACCACAACTGGAAGCTTGACCCCATCGTGCGTTCGCTGCTCGACACCGACTTCTACAAGCTGCTGATGCTGCAGTTCATCTGGAAGAACTTCCCTGCCGTGCACGTCACCAGCGAGGTAGTCAACCGCACCACCCGCGTGCGCCTCGCCGACGAGGTCGACGCGAACGCGCTCGTCGCGCAGATGGATCACGTCCGCGGCCTGAAGTTCCGTCGGTCGGAGCTGATCTGGCTCGCCGGCAACACCTTCTATGGCACGCGCCAGATCTTCCAGCCCGCCTTCCTCGCCTGGCTCGAAACCGACTTCCGCCTCTCCGAGTACGAGGTCGCCCAACACGATGGCCAGCTCGTCCTGCGCTTCTCCGGCCTCTGGACCGAGGTCACCATGTGGGAGATCTACGCGCTCGCCCTGGTCAGCGAGATGCGCACCCGCGCCGCCCTCGCCCGCCTCAACGAGATGGAGCTGGACGTCCTCTACGCCCGCGCCAAGACCAAGCTCTGGGACAAGATCGAACTCCTTCGCACCGTGCCTCAGGTCAGCATCTCAGAGTTCGGCACGCGTCGCCGCCACAGCTTTCTCTGGCAGGAGTACGTCATCGAGGCCATGCGCGCGCGCCTTGGCGACAGCCTCTCCGGCTCCTCCAACACCTTCCTCGCCTACAAGCACGACCTCGAAGCCATGGGCACCAACGGCCACGAACTCCCCATGGCCATGGCCGCGCTCGCCGACGACGACGAAGCCCTGCACTCCTCGCAATACGGCGTGCTCGAACTCTGGCAGAAGAGCTACGGTGGCGAACTTCTCATCCTGCTGCCCGACACCTTCGGCACCACCCAGTTCCTCGAAGGCGCACCCGACTGGGTCGCCGACTGGACCGGCCAGCGCGTCGACTCCAAGGATCCCTTCATCGCCGGCGACGAGTACATCCGCTGGCTGCTCTCGCGCGGCCGCGACCCGCGCAAGAGGCGCCTCATCGCCTCCGACGGTCTCGATGTCGAAGGCATCCTCGAGCTGCACGAGTACTTCCACGGCCGCATCCGCTTCTCCGCCGGCTGGGGAACGCTGCTCACCAACGACTTCCGCGGCTGTCATCCGCGCGGCGAACCGGACCTCGAGCCCATCAGCCTAGTCTGCAAACTCATGACCGTCGAAGACCGGCCCGCCGTCAAGCTCAGCGACAATCCCCGCAAGGCCACCGGCCCCGAGGACGAGATCGACCGCTATCGCCGCGTCTTCGGAACCGTCGCCGTCGACGCCACCGAAGTTCTGGTCTAAGTCGCTTTGGGAAGTGAATATAAGCTCAGGCGTGCGCCGGCAGTTGGTCCTCGAACTGTTTCAGGTCCCAGTAGTCGCGCCAGGCGGCGATCTTCCCATTGCGCAATTCAAAAATACCCATGCACGGCACACTCACGCGTATTCCCTGAACCAGAAAGTTATCCACGCGCTCAGTTAACACAACGTCGCCGTCGGATGTGATGTGGCGTATCTCCCACGGCAATGCAGTCATCCGCTCGGCGCCGCGGCGCAGCGTCTCCCGAATGGCGTCACGCCCTTTCACCGGAGCCCACGGCGAATTCCACCAAACTGCATCCTCCGTAAAGTAGCTTGCAAATTCGTTGGGGTCGGCCCGCACACACGCCCCTATGAATTGCCGAACCAACGCGACGCTTTCGAGATTTTCCAAATTTATCCTCCAGGTTCACTGTCGCAGCCTAGCAGAAGGCCGTCTCTTTCTGCGTTATGTTATTGAGAATCCGAATACTGTCGTGCCCTATTGCTGGATGGATATACTAACCCGATGAAGAAAGCACTCTGCGTTTTGCGAATCATTGCAGCCCTCGTCTTGCTGCCGATGGTGCTGGTTCAACAAAGTTTTGCCTGGGGCATGGACGGCCACATGATGATCAACCGCATCGCCGGCGCCAATCTCCCGGCCGATGTCCCTGCCTTCCTGCGCACGCCTGCCGCACTCGACGCTCTCGAATACTATGGCCCGGAGCCGGATCGCTGGCGTTCGCCCGCCGAGCCTGAACTCAGCGCCGCCCAGGCGCCCGAGCATTTCATCGACCTCGAATACGCCGACCTCGCCGGCCCCTTGCCGCGCCGCCGCTATGACTACATTCGCGCACTCGCAGCCGCGCAGGCCAAGCACCCTGACCTCGCCGCTTCGCTTACGCCCGAGAAAGTCGGTCTGCAACCCTACGTCACCACCGAAGTCTACGAGCGCCTGCAAAGTGCCTTCCGCGACTACCGCGCACTCGTCGCCGCCAAGAAGGACACCAAGCCATCCGAGTGCGAGATCACTTTCCTCGCCGGCTGGCTTGGCCACTATGTCGCCGACGGCTCGCAGCCGCTGCACACCTCCATCCAGTACAACGGCTGGGTCGGACCCAACCCGAACGGCTACACCACCGAGCACCAGATTCACGCCCTCTTCGAAAGCACCTATGTCCACGCCAATGTGAAGCCCGGCGATTTCGCCCCGCTGGTTGCCGCCGCCAAGCCCGTCGTCATGGGCGACGTGTTCAACGAATACATGGCGTATCTCCGCCACTCGAACTCCCTCGTCGAACAGACCTACCAACTGGATAAGAGCGGTGCGTTCGCCGGAGCCGGGACCCCCGCGGGCAAGGCATTCGCCGATCAGCAACTGGCCGCGGGCGCCGTCGAACTCCGCAACATGATCTACACCGCCTGGATAAAGTCCGCCGAGCCCGTGCCCGCCTACCGCGGCAACTGATCTAGCTGCCGGGAATCGGCACGATCGGATACTCGTGCCGCTGAATGCGCGTCAGCAATCGCCGCAGCGCCGGCGTCAGCGCCAACGCGAGCAGCGGCGCCGCCACCACGGACACCGCAGCCCATAGCACCAGGGCGTGCCACTCCCATAGCCACACCTGCCGCGTAAGCGCCAGCGGCGCGGTGCGCGCGGCGTGCAAAAACACCCGCGGCTCCAGCGGCATCGCCGTCGTATGGAACACCCGCGACCCCAGCCGGATAAAAGGAATCACCAGCGCAAGCTCCACTGGGAACATCGCGTGATTCGCAATCTGCGACGCCACCAGGTTCAGCCGGAACACAAACGCCGCTGCCAGGCATAGCACCGTCGTCGTCCCTACCACCGGATTGATCCCGATCACCAACCCCGCCGCAATGCTCCACGCCAGCCTGCGCGGCGTTGCCCCCATGCGCAGCAGCGCCAGGATCGGCAGTACGCCGCGGCGGTACATCCAGCTATGGTGGGCAGGCGCAACCGAATGGGGCACACAGACAGGATAGACTGTGCGCATACCCATTCGCAGCATTGCTGCGGAATGAAGAAGTGAGGCTGCACTTGGTTCGGTTCTGCAGGTCGGTCGGCCGAAGTCTGAAGCTGGCGGCCCTGTTCGCGTACGCCGCACTGGAACTCATCGTCAAACGGCCCGCAACCCGCCGGCAGCAGGCAGAATGGCTGCATCAATTCTGCGCACGAAGCATGCGCTCGATGGGAGTCGCCATTCGCTGCCAGGGCACTTTTCCCGCACGCGGCGTAGTGATCTCAAACCACCTCGGCTACCTCGACATTGTCGCGTTTGCAGCTTTGCATCCGTGCGTCTTCGTCGCCAAGTCGGAAATCCGCCATTGGCCCCTCCTCGGCTGGATGACGACCATGGCCGGCACCGTCTACGTGGAGCGCGGACGCGGCGGCTCCGCAAACCGCGCGGCCGGCGGGATGCAGGCCGCAGCCGACGCCGGCATCCCCGTCGTCTTCTTCCCCGAGGGCACCACCAGCAACGGAGCCTCCGTACTCAGGTTCCACAGCGGCCTGCTCGTGCAGGCCCTCGAAGCCCGTCACGCCGTCACCGCAGCGTTTCTGCGCTTTCGCCTCACTCACGACAACGGCCCCGGAGTCACCGTAGAGGACGATGTCAACTACTGGGGCTCGACGCCGCTCGTCCTGCATGTCTTTCGCCTCCTCGGGCTCCGCGGCATCGAGGTCGACATCCGTTTCTCGGACTTCCCCATCACCTTCTCCGAGGGCCCAGGCCAACGCAAGCTTCTAGCCTCCGAGGCACGCGCAGCCGTGCTGGAACTCGGCGGCGCGATTGGCTCAGTCCCTGTCGGCTAGCCGGCTGAACCATCCCCCAGCCTCAACCCGGCACCAGCCGAGATTGGTGCAGGCGTTGCAGAATCTGCTCCACCGACCAGTCCAGCGCATCTGTACCTTCCACGGTTACAGAAGCCCTCGCCGCGGAAGGGACCACATACAGATCGGCCATCGGCTGCGCCGTCGCCTCGAACTGCACCCGCACCGACTCCTCCGTGCGGCCCCGCTCGCGGACGTCGCGGTGGATGCGGCGCGCAAGGCAAACGTCGTGCGGCGCGTTCACGTAGATGGAAAAGTCGTAGCATTGCACCAACTCGTCAAAGTGCAGCGCCAGTATCCCCTCAACGATCACCACGTCCGCCGGTGCAATGTGGTCAAATGCGCCCGCAACCCGCGAGTGCGTCTTGAAGTCGTAGACCGGCCGCTGAATTGCATGTCCCTCCGCAAGTGCCCGCACATGTTCGATAATCAACTCCGATTCCAGTGAGTCGGGATGATCGAAGTTCTGTTTGTGTCGCGAGTCCAGCGGGAACTGCGACAGGTCGCGATAGTAGAGGTCCATCGGGAACACCGTGGCATCCAGTTGCGTTGCCAACTCGGCGGCCAGCGTCGTTTTACCCGAGCCGGAACATCCGCCAATGCCCAGCACCAGCGGGCGGCGCGGTAATGACAGTTGGGTGGGCGAAGCGTTCATTGGTCTTGTTCGAAGTGTATGCGACGTCTGCGGCACACCCTGCTCAGAACATCGGACGTGGTCCACTATGCCGCCGCAATCTGCGGCACCAGCGCCGTCAGCAAGCCCGTGAACTGCCGCTCCACGCGCTGCCCGATCTCCATCACGTCCTCGTGATGGATCGTCTCTCCACTCACACCCGCCGCCATATTCGTCACCAGCGAGATTCCCAGCACCTCGATCCCCATGTGCCGCGCCACAATCACCTCATGCACCGTCGACATGCCCACTAGGTCCGCGCCCAGCGTGCGAAACGCGCGTATCTCCGCCGGAGTCTCAAAGCTCGGCCCCAACACTGCAAGATAAACTCCTTCACTCAGCGGAATCTTCTGCTTCTCCGCCTCCGCCGCCGCGAGCTTGCGAAGCGCAGCCGAGTAAGCCGTCGACATATCGAAGAAGCGCTGCCCCCCATCCGGCCCGCAGGCAAAGCGCGGCTCGTTCGGCCCCGCCGCGGCGTTCATCCCGGTCAGGTTGATGTGATCCGAAATCGCCACCAGCGACCCCTGCGGAATGTTCGCGCGAATTCCCCCCGCAGCGTTCGTCACAATCAGTTTTCGACAACCCAGCAGTCCCAGCACGCGCGTCGGAAACGTGACCTGGCCCATCGTGTAGCCTTCGTACGCATGCACGCGCCCCTGCATCACTGCGACCGAGACGCCCTCAATCCTCCCCAACACCAGCTTGCCCGAGTGCCCGGCCACCGTCGATTGCGGAAAATGAGGGATTTCGCCGTACGGAATCTCAACCGCGTCCGCCACCTGCGCGGCAAACCCGCCCAGCCCGGAGCCGAGGATGATGCCGACGCTTGGCGGAAGCCCGGCTAGTGGGAAAATGTGATCGACGGCTTCCTGCGCCTTAATGAAGATGTCTATCATTGGCTGCTCCTCGAAGCCAGTGTAACCGGAGCCTGCTCTATTCCTCTTCTTCCTGAACCGGCTGCTTCGCGGCCGCCAGAATCTTTTCGGCGATCATCTGCGGCACAATGTCGTAGTGGTCCATCTCCAGCCGGAAGCTGCCCCGGCCCTGTGTCATCGAGGTCAGCGCCGTGCCGTAGGTCAGGATCTCGGCCATCGGCACCTCCGCCCGGATGATTGTGCCCATGCTGCTGCTCTCCATCCCCTGCACCCGTCCGCGGCGTCCGCTCAGATCGCCCATCAGCGCCCCGGCAAATTCATCCGGTGCCTCGATCTCCATCTTCATGATGGGTTCCAGCAGCGACGGCTTGGCCAACTCCATACACTTGCGGAAGCCGATCCGCGCCGCAATCTTGAACGCCATTTCGCTGGAGTCCACATCGTGATAGCTGCCGTCGAACACCGTGATCTTGAAGTCCACCACCGGATAG
>CAZAXI010000052.1:0-25742 GCA_964489045.1 uncultured Granulicella sp.
GATGCAGCCGGTCGAATGGCGCGTCCAGCACCTCGTTGATCACGTAGTTGCTGCACGCCACCAGGGTGATGGACACCAACGCCCACAGCAGTGTCACACCCATCCGCGCATTCAGCAGCTTGGGATAGATGCTGAGCGGCACAATAATCCCGGGCAGCACAAACAGGTTCTTGATCGAGTGGTCCAGTCGCGCGATGGCTAGATGCGCCCGCAACCGCTCCGCGAAAGTCGCCTTCGTCCCTAACGTCTCGATCATCGAGAACCCATCGTCCCCTGGCCGTTCGCCTGCACCGGTCTGCTGCTGCTTGCGCGGGTGCCGGCTCCCACCATCTGCTTGCAACTGACAGGGTTAGTATATCGGCGAAACCCTAAAACCAGGTGCCCGCTTTATAGCGCTCGTACTCTTCTCCGAATGCGTCGCGCAGCACCTGCTCCTCTTTGCGCGCGCGAACGATCTGCACCGGCACCAGCACCACCACGAACGCCAGCAAGATCCAGTTCTCCAGCACCATCGCCATGCCGAGCAGGAACAATGCGCCAAACAAATAAATTGGATTCCGGATCTTTGAGTACAGCCCGGTGGTCACCAGCTTCTTCGCCTTCGCCTTGACCGAGAAAGACGCCCCCAATTGGAGCCGCGCCAGCACCAGCCCCACAATCGCCGCGCCGGCAATCACCGCGCCCACCACCTTGACACCGGTCCACTCCACCAGCGACGCATGCATTCCCAACCACACCAATGCCACCAGCAACATTGCCAACGTGATCAGATTCGCCTTCATCCCAGTCAACCCTCCCGTTCCAATTCCTGCATTTGCAGGCGTTACTGCTCGGTCTTCGCGCCCCACACTGCGCCTTCCAGCAGGGTGGTCGCGTCGGTGGCTTGTTTCAACCGGCGAAAATCGCCTCGTCGGGCCGCCATCTCCATCACCGAAACCAAAGCGTCGAAGGCATCCTCGCCCCGCAGCGCTTCCTTAACCACCTCTTGCGGCAACGCGGCATATGCCACATCGTTCCGCTGCTTGTTCGCAAGATACTCCTTCCTTGCATCGGAATTGCCTTTCTTCACCACACCTGTAAGCAGCCGCGGATATATCTCCACCAGCATTGGCAACCGGGTCGCAGCGAAGGGCCAGACGCTGAATCCAGCTTTCACTAAGCGAGGCAATACCGGAATCCCCCGCAGCGTCCCGGTGCCCACCGCCCCTGCTCCGCCAATCTGAAACGGCGACTTGGGTGCGATGCCTCTCACCTTCGCCGCCTGCGACGGATCCAGAATCTTTCCCTGCACCTTGCATGCCAGATCGGCCAGCCGAAACATCCGCTCTCTGCGCTCGCCATGAAACTCCGGCGGGATTCTTCCATCGCGCAGCGTTCCCTTTCGCCCCCAGAACCGCGCATCTTCGCATTCAAGCCTCAGCCAGTGCTCAGCTTGCTGTGCGACGATGTTCCAAAACTCCGGCGCGGTTCGTGCTCCTTTTTCCTTCACAAACCACTCTGGGTAACTGAAGCAGAAATCCACTCCAACCACCATTCGCGGCGTTTCGGCAACCCGCGCGGAGAGCCATGCAAGCCACTCTTCGTGAGTCTTGTCGCTCTCCAGGGCAACCCGTCCGCCGAGCACCCGCCCACGCGGGTCCGCCGTCCAAACGCCTGCCCAGATCTTCCTCCGCTGCCCCGCCGCGCTGCGGTCGCCCGACCAGTCCACCGCTACCACGCGCTCGACTTCCATCACTTCCACGGAACCTCCGCCGCCTCACCCGCGTATTCTCTTCTTGACGGCCGCATCGGGCAAAACGCGCCCGCCGAAAGGACCCAATGATCAAGTTGCTTCTTTTCTGCATCCTGCTCGTTCTCTGCTGGCCGGTCGCCCTCGCCGCGCTCCTGCTCTACCCGATTGTCTGGCTGATCACGCTGCCCTTCCGCCTGGCCGGCATTGCGGTTCGGGGCGTCTTCGAACTGATCACCGCCATCTTCCTGATCCCGGTGCGCGTGCTGCGTTCCGTTTAATCAGAGCTCGCGTCTTCCTCCATATCGACGTCTACTTCTTCTACCTCGACGCCCCACTCGCGCAGCACTTTGAAGACCGTCCCCGCCGAGAACCCCGCGCGCAGCAGACGTCCCATCACCTTCGCCGACTCCTTGCGCGCATTCTCACCGCTGGGCTGCTTCATCCGCTTGCGGGCCACGTACTCGCGCGCCAGCGCCACCTCGTCCACGTCCGCGTAGGCCGCGCCCACCGCCGCGCCCACCGTTTCCGAAGCCACACCCTTCGCCGCCAGGTCCTGCTGGACGCGCCGCGGCCCGAACTTCTCATTTTCCTTGCGCAGGCGCGTGTAGTCTGCGGCGAAGCGTGGGTCGCTGAGGTAATTCAGTTCCTTCAGCCGGGCGACCACCGCGTCCATGGCCCGCGTGCCCTCGTCTCCCGGCTCGGCGCGGCGCTGCATCAGGCGGCGTAGTTCGCGCTCCGTCCGCATGCGGCGGGCGAGCATGCCGACGGCGTACACGAACAGCGCCGCCTCGCTCAGCGGCTCGCGTATCTTGGCCCGCTGGAAGGGCACGGCTATTTCGTCTCCGCGTAGGCGTTGGTGTGCGTCCAGCGGTCGCACCAATCGCCGACCACCTCGTTCCAAAGCTGTGAGTTCTGCGGCTTCAGCACCCAGTGGCCCTCGTCCGGGAAGTAAAGAAACTTCGACGGCACACCCAGCCGCTGCAGCGCCGTAAACAACTCCATCCCCTGCGACACATCCAGCCGGTAGTCCTTCTGCGAGTGGATCACCAGCGTCGGCGTCTTCGCGTTCTGGATGAAGCGCATCGGGGACCATTTGCGGAACGGGTCCTGGTCCGCAGGGAGATTCTGATAGCGCCAAGGCTCGGCGGGATGGCCGGCTGCGGACTGTTTGGGGTCGGGCGGGAATCCATCCCAGCCTTTGGGGTAGTCCGCGGGCGTGCGGAACTCCCACTCGTTGAACCACATCTCCTCGGTATCGCCATACGCGCTGGCCGGGTCGTACAGCCCGTCATGGGTCACGATGCACTTGAAGCGGTTGGTATGCGTCAGGATCCAGTTCGCCATGTAGCCGCCATAGCTGCCCCCGAGCGCGCACTCGCGCGTCTTGTCTATGAAGGAGTAGTGGGCTTCGGCGTAGTCGAGGCCCTTCATCAGGTCCTCGTACGCGCGGCCGCCCCAATCGCCGCTGACTTCATCGACGAACTTCTGCCCGTAGCCGGTCGATCCGCGGCGGTTGATACCGATCACAACATAGCCGCTCGCAGCCATCAGCTCAAAGTTCCAGCGGAAGCTCCACGCATCTCCCCAGGCGGTCTGCGGCCCGCCGTGCAGCAGGAACTTCACCGGATACTTCTTCGCCGGATCAAACCCCGGCGGCTTCAGCAGGAACCCCTCAACCTTCGTTCCATCGGCACCGGTGAACCAGAAATAGCCCAGACTTGAGAGCGCCAGACGAGCCAAAGCGGGGTCATTAAGATGAGTGAGCGCTCTCTTACCGTCAATAGACTCCGGCCCTGGCTCGACTAACTCTCCCGTTTCCATAGGATCGAGGTAACCTGGCAGCGTAGCAACATTCTCGTCATAGAAGCTGTGTCCGAGCATGCCCGCGTTGAATGTTACAACTTCAGTCGGCGCAGACACGCTCATCAAATCTGCAACAACCCAATCGTCGGTGATACGAACTCCGCCCTTTCGGGCGCTTCTTTCTACCACTCGGATATCGCTGTATTCGCCGCCAGCAAGCCAGACGGTGGGACCACCTTGAGACAGACCGCCTGGAATGGGAATATTGCAGCTAATAACCGATTCCGTACCGTGCTCGCCACTTGTGAACACAATCGCAGCGCTATCAGGAGTCCACGCAAACTCATCCACCCAGTTATCGAACTTCGGCATCAGTTCCCCAGGCTCCGACCACTCGCGCCCCCTGGCTTGCTGACCCGCTGACACAATCACCCGCGCAACAAACATCAACCGAAACCGATCCGACTCAAACCCATTGCGCGCCTGGGAGCGGAAGGCCAGGTACTTCCCATCCGGCGAATACTCCGGCTCATCATCGCTCCCCGGGCTGGTCGACACCTTCACCGCCTTCGCCCCCGGCTCGTCGAGTCTCAGGGTGAAGACGTCGTTGTTGGTCGACGCCGCCGGGACGGGATCGAGATTCGTCACATACGCAATCTCTTTGGAGTCCGGAGCCCATGCATAATCCTGTGTCCCTCCGAGCGAGAATGTCGGTGTCTCCGCATCGCCGACGGCGCTTGCCGGTGTCAGGTCGCGGACGTTCTGCCCATCCGCGTCCACGGCGAGGATGTGCGTGCGTTTCTGGCCCGTGTAGTGGTCCCAGTGCCGGTAGAGCAACCCATCCCAAACCTGGCCCTTAACCGGCGTCTTATCCGCTGCGGCATCTTTCGCCTTATCGCAGGCATCCTCGTCCGCCCATGTGGCCGGTTCCAGATTCTTCCAAGCAAAGAGGGCGAGGCTGCCGCCGACGATTGCCTTGCCGTCAGAGGGCTCGATCTGTTTCAGAGCGGCGTCGCCACCCTGGACGCTGCACTCCGGGTAGACCTGCGCGGTAAAGAGCAGGCGTTTGGAGTCCGGCGACCAGATGGCCCCATCCGCCCCGCCGGGGATGTTCGTAATCCGGAGATAGCTCGCAACGTCAAAGCCAATCGTTCCCTGCGCGTCATTCCACGGCGTCACAGCAATCTGGTCCTTAAGAGTCAATGAGATCCACTTGCCGTCTGGTGAAAACCGGCCATTCGACTCGCCATCCGCAAATGTAATCTGCCGCTCAGCGCCACCTGCCATGGACACCACCCAGAGGTGGTTGACTTTGGTGTTCTTTTCGAGCGAGACGTCGGTTACGGAGAACATCACCCACTTGCCGCTGGGCGAGATTTGCGGATCGCTCACGCGCTTCATCGCCATCAGGTCGGCAAACGTCATTGGCCGCTTGGCCGCCGCACCTTGCCCTGCCGCCACATCGGCACCCAGCCCGGCCCAAACCAGGCCACACAGAATCGCAACGCAACCCAGCCCAAATCTCTTCATCCCGCCAGTCTAACTCTCACGACCGCCCAACCGAGTGCCCCGCTCACAAGCGTGCGCCCAACCCTGCTCACCATCCGCGTAAACTAGAATTCTCAGAACCACTGACTCAAGGAGTCACCTTGCATAAGCTCGCTCTCGTATTCGCAGCCACGCTCGTCGCCAGCCCGTTGCTCGCCCAAAAAGCCGCGCCGCCCGTGACTATTCCGCCGGCAGTCAAGGCTGCGGAGGCGTCCATCGACGCCGAACGGATTCGCGCCCACGATGCGTTCCTCGCCGACGACTTGCTGGAGGGCCGCGGGCCCGGGGTGCGCGGAGGCGATCTGGCCGCCAAATACATTGCCACCCAGTTCGCACTGGCAGGCCTTGAGCCCGGCGGCGACAACGGGACGTTTTTCCAGCAGATCGACTTCTTCGGCATGACGGTGAAGCGCGACGCCACCACCTTTGTGCTGGCACCCAGCGGAACAGGGAAGGCGGGCCCGGCCATGGCGCTCCGCTTCGGGGCGGATTACGTGGTCAACAACCCGCGCCACACGCCGGTGGTCGACATTGACGCGCCTATCGTCTTTGTCAGCTACGGAGTGACCGCGCCGGAGTACCAGTGGGACGACTACGCGGGCGTCGATGTCAAAGGGAAGGTCGTGCTCGTCATAGTCGGCGATCCGCCGTCGGACGATCCCAACTTCTTCGCGGGCAAGGCCCTGACCTACTACGGCCGCTGGACCTACAAGTACGAGGAAGCCGCCCGCCGCGGAGCCATCGGGGCGTTGATTATCCATCGCACCGACCTCGCCAGCTACCCCTGGTCGGTCGTCCAAAACTCGGGCTCCGGCGAGAAGACCTTCCTCGCCTCGGACACCAACCCGCAGGTCGCCGCGGCTGCGTGGATCCACCATGACATTTCTGACAAACTCTTCGGAGCTGCTGGCCTCGGCAGTACAGACGCCGAGATCGACGCCGCCGGCAAGCGCGGATTCAAGGCCGTCGAGCTGCCCGTCCGCCTGAAGGCGCACATCGAATCCACCGTGCGCCCGTATCAGTCTCCCAACGTCATCGGGATTCTGCCCGGGGTCAACGCACCGCCCGCGATCAGCGAAGCCGACCGGCACATCGCCGGAGACACGTTCACTGAGCCCGCGATAAAAGACCAGGCCGTGCTCTACACCGCGCACTACGACCATCTCGGCTTCGTCCCCGGCATGCCCGGCGACAACATCTACAACGGCGCGGTGGACAACGCCACCGGCTGCGCCATGATCATGGAACTCGCGCGGGCGTGGGCGTCCATGCCCGGCCAGCCGGCGCACTCCGTCATCTTCGCCTCGGTCACCGCGGAAGAGCAGGGCCTGCTGGGCTCGGAATACCTGGGCCAGCACCCGCCCATCCCCGCCGGGCAGATCGCACTCGACCTGAACTACGACGCGATTCAGCCCTTCGGCGAGCCGCTGGAGACCTCGGTCGGCGGCTCCGAACGCACCAGCTTCTATCCCACGGTCGAGGCCACCGCGGCCCGCTTCGGGATGGCGATCGTTGCCGACGCGCACCCCGAGGCCGGCCACTACTACCGCTCGGACCACTTCTCCATGGCGCGCGCCGGCGTTCCCGCCTTCTCCATCGGTGAAGGCACCCTGTTTAGAGGCCACGACGCCGCCTGGGGCCTGGCCAAAGAAGACGACTACACGGCGCACCGCTACCACAACTTTTCCGATAACTACACGCCGGACATGGACTTCACCGGGAACGCCAAGCTGGCCCGCTTCGGCCTGGAACTGGGCTGGGAGGCCATCACCGCTCCCACCACCATCTCCTGGCGGCCCGGCGACGAGTTTGAAGCTGCGCGGAAGAAATCGCTTACGCCCTGACGGACTGCCTCACGGGGAGCGCGAGTAGCCCCAAAACGGCAATTCATCGTCTAATACGGTAAGTCGCTGGAGCCTAGAGACTATGAAACTGTTCGCCAGTCAGAACGCCGCTCTGCTCGCCCTCGCTCTTGCAGCACCGCTGGCTGCGTGCGCGCAAAGCGGCTTCGGCCCGCTCGACCCTGCGCCGCCCAAGGGCCTCTCGACCGACGAGATCATCAAGAAGTTCGGGGAGCGCGAGGCCGAGTTCAAGCAGGCGCGCGACAGCTACACCTTCCGCCAGTCGGTGAAGGTCGACAACATTGACGATGACAGCGGCAAGGTGATCGGCGAGTACCAGCAGGTCACCGATGTCGTCTTCGACAAAGACGGCAAGCGCGAGGAGCACGTGGTCTTCGCTCCGCCGAACACCCTGGACAGCGGCGACAACGGCGTGATGATGACCCCCGCCGACTTCGACGAGATCGAGCACCGGCTGCCCTTCATCCTGACCACCGAGGACCTGCCCCACTACGACATCACCTACCTGGGCCGGCAAAAGGTCGATGACCTGGACACCTACGTCTTCCAGGCCGGCCCCAAGGTGCTGGAGAAAAACAAGCACTACTTCCAGGGCAAGATCTGGGTCGATCAGCAGGATCTGGAGATCGTCCTGATCAACGGCAAGACCGTTCCCCAGGTGACCCGGCCCGGGCACGAGGACCTGCAGCCGCCCTTTACCACCTACTACGAGCAGGTCGACGGCAAGTACTGGTTCCCCACCTATACCAAGGCCGAAGGCGAGCTGCATTTTGCAGCGGCTGCGGGGACGCTGAGCGAGGACATCCACCTGCGCTCAGTGATCCACTACACCGAGTACAAGCAGTTCCACTCCAACATCCGCATCATTTACAACGGCGAGGACATCACCAACAAGCACACGCCCGACGGCCAGACTCCCGACCAGAACAACGGCCAGCCACCCACCGCGCCGCCGAAGTGAGGCGTCTTCGTCGAAGCGGTCGAGATCGGCACGAAGTATCTAGGCGGCCGGTTCCGACTCGAAGTAAAGATAGCGCCGCCAACTGGGGTCGGCCGAGCCGATCATGCGCATGATGTGGCGCGAGGTATGCAGGCTGAACGAACGCGGCTCGCGCTGCAGCTTCATGTCAGTGAGTTCGTGCAGCAGCGAGTTGCCCTTCCTGCGATTGCAGTCGTGGCAGCACGCAACCAGGTTTTCCCAGGTCGATGCGCCGCCGCGCGATCGCGGGACCACGTGGTCCAGCGTCAGCTCGCTGGCGGTCAGCACCACGCCGCAGTACTGGCACGCGTTGCGGTCGCGCAGCAGAATATTCTTGCGTGAGAGCGCCCGCGTCTGGTGCGGAATCCTGCGGTATTCCAGCAGCCGGATCACGCTCGGCATGGCCACGCTGAGGCGCGCCGCGTGCAGCACCGCGCCCTGCTCCTCCTCGGTGCGGGCAACGCCCTTCAGCACCAGCACCAGCGCCCGCCGCGCGCCGCAGATGTTGATCGGCTCGTAGGACGCATTGAGCACCAGCACCGGCGTCTGCATGGCTGGCTGGCGAAACACGCCGATGCGCACATCCAACTCCGTGGTCAGCCGCGGAGGGCCGTGGTGTCCCGCGTGCCGGCTCGTCTGTGCCCGCTGCTTCCGCATCTTTTGCGACATGTGCGACGCTTGCATTGCTGAAATCCTCCGGTTGCCGATCCGTTGCGATCCCATCGCTGAAGGTTGAAGGCTGCTGTCTCTATCCGAAACCCTGCGCCGCATGCATTCCAGCGCCGTCCCACAGCGCGACCCGCGGAGTCTGCGCGCGGGCCAGCGTGGCCACCCAAACCTTGCGCGCACCCGCTCGCCGCAGCACACGCGCGCACTCGCGGGCGGTCGCGCCGGTGGTGTAGATGTCGTCCACCAGCAGCACCTCGCAGCCGGGTGTGAGCCTGCTCGCATCGGCCTCGAATGCGCCTTCCAGGTTCCTGCGCCGGCTGTGCGGGTTCAACTCGAACTGGCTCCTGGTGTCGCGGCGCCGCGCCAGCACTCCGCTCACGCGTTGCAACTTCCACTCCGGGACCGCCGTCCGCAGTTCGGCGATCGCTGCGTCGGCCAGCAACTCCGCCTGGTTGTAGCCGCGCTGGCGCTGTTTGGCCGGGAACAACGGCACCGCGACCACTGTCAGTTCGCGCGCCGCTTCCGCCGGCAATGTCAGGATGGCCTCGGCGAGCATTCCGCCCAGCAACTTGGCCACGCCCCGCATCCGCTCGTACTTCAGCAGATGGACCATCTCGCGCAACTCATCCTGATAGACGGCGTAGGCGACGGCCCGCTCGAACATCGGCGGCACGGCGCGGCAGGCGTAGCAGAGCAGCCCTTCCGCCGGCAGTTGCCCGGCAAACTGCGCGCTCTCCATATCGATGTCGAGAGCCTCGCCGCAGCGCCCGCACAGTGCATCGGTTTGTTTGGGGACTGACGCCCGGCAGCTATCGCAGATGGGCAGGAGTGTGGAACGCAGCAGCGGGCCGCTGCAAACACGGCAGTCCGACGGGAACGCCGTCGTGACGAAATCGTCTGTGACCGACCAAAACGAGGAGCTTAGGTGTCCAGCCAGACGATGCAGCAAACGACCACGAGGGCGACCGTCGTCCGGTCCGGCGCCTATGCCTGGCGCGGCACCGGGTGAAACAGGGAGCGTACTCTCATTCAGACTTGCGCTGAAGATGCACCTCGCTCGCACGGCGCTCCAGGCCGCTTGGGCCGCGCCGATGGGAAAAGTATAAACGGTTGCGGGGCGGTTCGCTAGCGTGAATGTGTCCGCAGCGCGAAACCCCGCTGCCGCTGATACACTCCCATCGAAGCCGTTAACGCCGTATTTACACGGGAGAACACGCACCGATGGCCACCGCAGCCCCAGTCAAATCCGCCTTCAAGCCCTTTGTTCCCGCGACCGAAACGCGCCCGGAGTTGACCGTCCGTGCGCTTCTACTGGGCGCGATCTTCGGTGTGCTGTTCGGTGCGGTCACGGTTTACGTGGGCCTGCGCGCCGGGTTGACGGTGGCGGCCAGCATTCCCATCTCGGTTCTCTCCATCTCGATCATGCGCTACGTTGCCAGGGTGTTTGGCCTGCGCGACGCCAGCATCCTTGAGAACAATATCGTGCAGACGACCGGCAACGCGGGCCAGTCGATTGCCTCGGGCGTGATCTTTACGCTGCCGGCGCTGGTGTTCCTCGGCTTCGATCTCGAATCCTCGCGCATCTTTGCGCTGGCGCTCTTCGGCGGATGGCTGGGCGTACTATTCATGATTCCGCTGCGGCGGCAGTTGATCGTGGAAGAGCACGGCACCTTGACCTACCCCGAAGGCACCGCCTGCGCCGACGTTCTGATCGCCGGCGAGCGCGGCGGCAGTCTCGCTTCCCGTGTCTTTCTCGGCCTCGGCCTGGGCGGCCTCTACACCCTCTTCCAGAACAGCAGCCTTTTCGGCCTGTGGCCGGACGAGCCAAAGCGCGACTTCGACATCGGCGCGCAACATCTGCTGAAAGGCGGCAGCATCCGTTCCGATTGCACGCCGGAGTATCTGGGCGTGGGCTATATCATCGGCGCGCGCGTGGCCGCCATCATGTTTGCCGGAGGCGTCTTCTCCTGGCTGGTGCTGATGCCGGCCATCTACTTCTTCGGCTCGCATCTTGCGGGGCCGCTCTATCCCGGGACTGTTCCCATTAATCAGATGTCGCCCTCGGACCTGTGGCGAGCGTATGTTCGGCCCATGGGCGCCGGCGCCGTCGCATGTTCCGGCCTGATCACGCTCGTCCGTACGCTGCCGACCATCGTCAGCGCACTGACCCAGGGCTTCAAGAAAGGCGCGGCCAAGGCGGGCACGGCCGTGCGCTCGCGCATTGAACACGACCTGCCCCCCAGCGTGGTGATTGGCGGAAGCCTGGTGCTGATTGTGCTGATGTTCCTGTTCCTGCAGTTCAAGCCGGTTCCCGGCGCATATGTCGGACCACTGGCGAACCTGGCTGCTTCGCTGATGATTGTCGTGTTCGGATTCCTGTTTGTTACGGTGTCGGCGCGCATCGTCGGCATCGTCGGGTCGTCTGCGTCGCCCGTCTCCGGCATGACCATCGCGACGCTGATGGCAACGGCAGCGATCTTCCTGGTCAAGGGCTGGACCGCGCCTGCATTTGGCGCGCTGGCGATTACGGTGGGCGGCGTGGTCTGCATTGCGGCCTCCAACGCGGGCGACACCAGCCAGGACCTGAAGACCGGCTACCTGGTCGGCTCGACGCCGTGGAAGCAGCAGGTGGCGCTGATCTTCGGCGTCATGGTCTGCATCTTCTCCATCGGAGCTACGCTGAACGCCATGAACCGCGCCTATGAGCAGTTCCAGCGGATGCCGGCACCGATCGCGCTCTCGCTCGCGCACCTTCCTGACGGCGTGCAAAGTCAGGGCGGCTTCACGCGCGATCGCATCGAACTGACCGCGCCGGGAGATAACCAGAGCCACCAGGAGTTGACCGGTGCAAGCCAGTACATCCTGCTGAATGCCATCGGCTCCAATGTGTTGCAGGACGGCAAATACCTTTACAACCCGGCAACCGGGCAGATTGAAGTCCAGTGGATTCAGGGCATTGGCAGCGAGCGGGCAGCCGCGCCACAAGGCCGCTTGATGGCCACCGTGATCAACGGCATCCTCTCGCGCAAACTGCCGTGGACGCTGGTGCTGCTGGGCGTGGCGCTGGTGATCGTGGTGGAGTTGCTGGGCATTCGCTCGCTCACCTTCGCGGTCGGCGCGTATCTCTCCATCGCGACGACACTGGCTATCTTCGTCGGTGGTGTTATGCGCTGGATGGTCGACCGCGCCCTGGCCAAAGAAGCAGCCAAGCGCGGCGGTGAAGCGGAAGCCGAGAGCGAGATATCTTCCGGCAGCCTGTATGCGTCCGGCCTGATCGCCGCGGGCGGCATCGTGGGATTGCTCGGCGTGTGCGCGGAACTGGGAAAGGGCTTCTCCGAGTCACGCGGCGGTCACTGGCACTTCTTCCACTTCAGCCATGAGAATCCGATGTATCACGATTGGGTCACCGTGGTGATGTTCGCGCTGCTCGCCTTCAGCCTGTACCACTTCGCGCGCAAGCCGCTGAACCAGCCGAAGCCGTAAGCGCGCCCCGCGATCAGAAGCGAAAGCGCGCCGAGAAGATCGGCGAATGGTTGTAGGTGTTGAAGTGCGTCAGCGCGATCTGCTCGCCCACTGCCAGCGTCAGTGTCAGCTTCACGACTGCGGTGCTGCGAGCTAGCGGAATGCGGCTCACAGCCAGGCCCGGCGTGGCAAACGTCTGCTGCCTCCCATCGTTCGAACCGCCGTAGTAGAACGTCGAATTGGTCTCCACCTGCAACCACACCAGCCCCGGCGTATGGTATTGCAACGCGTTGTTCCAGACGAACTGACGTCCCAGCTTCGCCACATTCGTCACCGGAAGCGATCCGCCGAAGGATGTGACCCCATCGAACTTGCCGAATCCCTTGCCCGCCTCCAGCGTCGGCGTCAGAATCGCGCAGCAGCTTCCATTGCCGCTCTTGCCGGTCGGCACGCTCGCCCCCAGCAGAGCTGTGACGATTGCGTTCCGATGGTCCTCGTTGCTTCCGTAGAGGCGGACCTTGGCGCGAAATGCTACGTCGCCGAAGCCATCCTCGACCTTGGGGTTGGTGTGCGCGATGAACGGCGGCGGGCTGAACCGCAGTTCGACCCACCGGAAAGGCACTATCTGCAGTCCCTTGGTGTTGCCGTAGTTCCAGGTCTGCTGGCCGCCCGCGAGCGACTGGCGCACGAAATCCGTGCGGATGTCTTCCTCCACCCGCGGGTTGGTCGTTACCAGCGGTGTGGCCCAGTGCGGCTGTTCGTTCAGGGTTGCCGCCAGCCGTGCCTCATACTTCTTGAACCATCCATCCTGGCCGACTGCGCGCAGCGGCGCCAACGCGAACAGCATACATACGATTCCAGCATGTCGCAAAGTACGTGATCGGGGACTAATCACTTACCGCAACACCTCTTCGAGGGTTGTCGAGAGGTCGGTCTTCTCGTCGCGGTACTTCACGATCACCGGCGTGTAGACGCTCAGCCCCATCTGCTTGCCGTAGCCACCGGTCACTGCGCGCGAGCCCGGAACCACCACCGCGCCCTCGGGAATCATCAGCGGCGCCTCCGCAGTCGCCTTCAGAATCTCGCCCTTCACCACGTCGTACACCGGCGTGCCCCGCGTCAGAATCGTCCCCGCTGCCAGCACCGCGCGCTTGCGTACGATGGTGCCTTCGTAAACGCCGGTGTTTCCGCCGACCAGCACATCGTCCTCGATGATGACCGGCGATGCGTTCACCGGCTCCAGCACGCCGCCAATCTGCGCCGCCGCCGACAGATGCACGCGCTTGCCAATCTGCGCGCAGGAGCCCACCAGCGCGTGCGAATCCACCATCGTGCCTTCGTCCACGTACGCGCCCGCGTTGACATACGCAGGCGGCATCATCACTACGCCCCGCGCAACAAACGCGCCCGACCGCACTGAGCTTCCACCGGGCACAATGCGCACGCCATCCTCCGGCGTGAACCTGCGCGCCGGATACGTCCCCTTGTCCACAAAGCTAAGAATCGACCCGCCCGCCTGATGAACACCGTTCATCTCCGTCAGAGCGCCCAGGCGAAACCCCAGCAGAATTCCGCGCTTCACCCACGCGTTGACGCGCCAGCCAGTCGCCGCCGCGGCATCCGGCTCCGCCGCCCGCAGCGTCCCCGCTTCCAGCGCCGCGCGCAGTTCCAGAAACGCCGCGAGCGCTTCCTTGTCGCCAACTGCAGCAGCGCCCGCGGCGAAGAAAGCGTCAATTTTCTCTTCGAGATTGGATAGGCTCACGGGATTCCTTAGTAGTTCTTGTTAGCCGCCAGTGCACGGATGCAAGGTTACCGTTGGATTTTTCTGGTTTTGCTCAGGTTCCAGGGCATAGTGCACATCAGCGCACATGTGACGAACATACTGCCTGCCATCGAACTTGAACAGCGTGTGTTCGGAATCCAAGGCGGAGTCATGCAGCGAAAACACAATATCGCGCATACCGTTTGTGCTTTGAGACAATATTGCGAAACCCTGTGCCTCGTCAGTGAGAAGCAAATGCATTTGGCTGTCAAACAACCAGAAAGCGCAATTGCCCGTTGCTCCGCACAAGCAGTTCCCGATTGCCTGAACGGCATAGCCGTTGCTATCGGCTCCAAGTGAAACCTTCTCGATGCGCATGTCACCGTATGGCAAATTGTCGATACCTTTGAAGTCCGCGCATCCCTTTAATGCGCCGCCCAATGCCGCACGCAAGCCAAGGTTCTGCTCGGGAGTCAGAGCAGCGTTCCGGACTTGATGCTGGTAGTCAACCTCGTGCACCCGAGCGGTGGCCCAGTTGGACTGCGCGTTCGCCAGAGAACCCGACAGCAGCACAATGCACCAAATTAATTTCCAAGCCATCTAGGACGTCCCCACGCTTCCACTGCCGGGCGGGGCGTTGGCAAGCAACCCCAGTTCGGCAAGCAGCTTCTCCAGCTTCTGCCGCGTCGCCGCCGTCACTGGGACCATGGGCAGTCGCAGCTTGTCCTCAATCCGCCCCATCAGTGCCAACACCGCTTTCACCGGCGCGGGACTCGGCTCAGAGAAGTGCGCTTTCATCAGCGCCACGTACTTCGCATTGATCGCGCGCGCGGGGCCCCAATCGCCGGCCAGCGCTGCCCTAACCATCTGCGCCATCGGCGCGGGAATCGCGTTCGACGTCACCGAAACCAGCCCGGCGCCGCCCAGCGCGATCACCGGCAGCGTCATGCCGTCGTCGCCGGAGAGCACCTTGAAACCGCGCGGCACCTGCGTCAACAATTCCGTAATCTGCGCCACGTTGCCGCTCGACTCCTTGATGCCCACAATGTTCTTGATCTCCGCCAGCCGCAGCACCGTCGCCGGCTCCAAATTGACGCCCGTACGCGAAGGGATGTTGTAGAGGAGCACCGGCATCTCCGCGGCTTCGGCGATGGCGCGGAAGTGCTGGTACTGGCCCTCCTGCCCGGGCCGGTTGTAGTACGGGTTCGCCGTCAGCAGGCCGGTGAGCCCGGAAATTTTCTTCAGCTTCTTCGCACGCGCCACCGCCTCGCTGGTCGCATTGTGCGTGCATCCCCCGAACACCGGCACGCGCCCCGCCGCAGTGTTTACAGTGACTTCCACGACCCGCAGCCACTCTGCCTCGTTCAGCGTCGAGGCCTCGCCCGTGGTTCCGCAGGGGATCAGGAAGTTGATGCCCGATTCGATCTGCCAGTTCACCAAACGGACGAGCGAAGCCTCGTCCACTGCCCCATCGGCAAGAAAGGGTGTTACCAGTGCCGTGCCACAACCAGAGAGTTCCATCGCTGTGAGTTTACCTTTTATCAGCCTGTGGAGTTCCGGAATCCTTCGCAGCCCGCCGCGGGGACTTGCGAGTTCCGCCGTCTGCGGGCACCTCAGCCTTGGGCGGCAAGAGCCACAGCACCGCGACACTCCCGATCAGCACCAGCGAAGCCGCAGGCCGATAGAACGCTACCGGAATCGCCGCAATATAAAGCGACAGGGATGCAATCTGCTTGCCCCAGCTCGCATGCGCCGGCGCCGAACTTTGCGACCGTATCTGCATCCACAGCCCCAAATACCCGAGCCCTGGCAGAATGCTGACCCCCGCGTACAGCGCCGTGGTAAACGACGACAGCCCCTTGATGCCGATCCAATCCGTTGCAAACGGAAACAGCGAGAGGCAGAACAGAAAGACCAGGTTGGCCCACAGGATGCCGTGACTGACCGTCTCGACCTCGTCGACGAGGTAGTGATGGTTCACCCAGTAAATCCCGATCTGCACGAAGGTAAGCAGGTAAAGAAATACGGTGGGCGCAACCGCGCGCAACCCGGCCAGGCCGTCCGGGCCCGGCACCTTCAATTCCAGCACCATGATGGTGATGATGACCGCGATGACGCCGTCGGAGAACGCCTCCAGACGCCCCGGGCTGAGGCCTTGACTGCTCACTCCGATACCGTAACACGGAGCGCCAGGCTTCGCCTGATCCAGCGGTAGCGGCCGCTAGACCCACTCACCTGCGCGCATCAGCGGCTCAGCCGCGCCATTCGCGGCGATCCCGTCGACATCCATCGCCGCCGTCCCGATCATCCAGTCCACATGGATCAAACTCGAGTTCGCGCCCAGCGCGGTCAGCGCGTCGTTGTCCATCTTCTCGCCGCCGATCAGGCACGTCGAATACGCCTGCCCGAGCGCAATGTGGCTGGCCGCATTCTCGTCGAACAGCGTGCTCCAGTAGAGGATTCCCGAAGCCGCAATCGGCGATGACGCAGGCACCAGCGCCACCTCTCCCAGCCGGCGCGCTCCGTCGTCGGTTGAAATCAGTTGGTTCAGCATATCTTCGCCCGCGGTTGCCGTGGCCTCCACAATCTTTCCGGCTTCGAAGCGGCAACGGATATTCTCGATCAGTGTGCCCTGGTGCGAAAGCGGCTTGGACGCCCGAACCACACCTTCGACGCGGTCCTTGTGCGGCGTGGTGAAGCACTCCTCGGTGGGGATATTCGGCTGGCAGTAGACGCCGTTGCCCGCGGTGGTGCCGCCGCCCGCCCACAGATGCTGATCGGCGAGGCCGACCTGCAAATCCGTCGAGCCGTCTGCTGCCTTGAAATGCAGCGCCGCATACCGCTTCCGATTCAGCAGGTCCACACGCTGCTTTAGCCGCGCGCCGTGTGCAAGCCAGTCGACCACCGGATCGTCTCCCGTGATGCGCGATGCGTGGAAGATGGCCTCCCACAGCTTGGCTACCGCCGTGTCCACCGGCTCATCCGGAAACACCAGCTTGGCCCACTCCGGCGTCGCTGCCGCGACAATCGTCCAGTTGATCTCGTGGCGCGTAATCAACTCCATCGCCGGCTTGGCCGCCTTCGATGCCGCTACATTCGCCCGCGCCACCTTCGCCGGGTCCTGCCCAGCCAGCAGCGCCGGGTTCGTCCCCGCAATCGCCATCCGCGCCGCGCCGTTCCGGAACGCCGTTGCAATGGCGTCCTGAAGCCACACCGGTGCGTAGTCGAAGCTCGCATCCGGCGCATGCCGATACCGCGATAGCACGCATGGATCGTCCGCGAACAGCGTCGTCACCAGCAGCGCGCCCGCGCGATACGCATGGTCGGTAATCCGCCGGACTAAAGGCAGCGCTTCGATCGGCGCGGTCAGCACCAACTCCTGGCCCGCGCGCAGACCGAGGCCGACGCGCACGGCTACCTCGGCCAGCCGGTCAAGCTTTTCATCGAAGGATAGCGAAGTGAACGAGGGCGCGGAAAGGGTAGCTGAACTCATACCTACAGGTTAAGCGCGCCATCCAACCCGCGCAACCTTCCCGCTCTTCTTTGTTGTCGGCAAGGAGGAAATGCATGATATGTCTAAAGTTGCCATGCTGAAGACGCCCTTACTTGCGCACGTGGAGCGATCCGGCTTCTCGCCAATCTCGTCACTAATCCATCTCTTTGTCGGAGGATCGGAGTTGCATGGCGCCAAGGTAGGAGTCACAGACGACTTGGACCTTTACGGCATCTTCATCGGCGCTCCGGAGGATGTGCTCGGGCTGAAACCTCAGACGCACTTCGTTTGGTCGACAGCGACCGACGAGCGCCGAAACGGCCCCGACGACGTGGACTTGACCCTGTATTCTCTGCACAAATGGGCGGCGATGGCCTCTCGCGGAAATGCCACGGCACTCCACTTCATATTCGCCAACGCAACGGCGTCCAGCGCGCCAGTCTGGGGGGCCATTCAGAACAGAGCAGAGCTGTTTCTCTCGAAAGCCTCGGCCATGGAGTTTCTCGGCTTCGCCGGCAATCAGCTCCGCAGGATCACCGGCGAGATGGGTAAGGGCGCCAAAGGAACTCGCCCGGAATACGAATGCGCCTATGGCTACGACACAAAAGCTGCAATGCACTGTCTCCGGCTGTACTTCGAGTGCATTGAGTTGATGGAACAAGGCCGCATCACTTTGCCGAGACCCGAGCGCGAACTGCTGATCGAAGTGCGATCGGGTGCTTGGTCGAAAGAGAAGTTTCTGGCCGAAGCAGAAAAGTGCCGACTAAGAGCCGAGGAGTCGGCCGCCCAATCAACCCTCCCAGAGACAGTAGACCGCGGCCAAATCTCGCGATTGATCGCAGACGTCCACTTGGCGTTCTGGAAGTGCTAAAGCTTTTCCCACACATCGCGGAAGTCGTAGCAACCGGTTCGCCCGGCCAGCCACTCCGCCGCGCGCACCGCACCCTCCGCGAACCCCCGCCGCGAAAACATCTCGTGCGTCAGCATGATTCGATCCGCATCGCTTGCCGCCGCCAGCACATGAGTTCCCTTCGCGTCGCCCTCGCGGACGGACTCGATGGGCACCGCAATCTTCTTTCCGGCGCCACGCTCTACCATCTCTGCAATCGAGATCGCGGTCCCCGACGGCTTATCCAACTTGGTCACATGGTGCGTCTCCACAATCGAGAACTTATACCCAGCCGCCGCCAGCGACGCACCCATCTGCTGCGCCAGCTTCAGCATCACCTGCACGCCGATGGAATAATTCGTCCCATAGAGCAGCCCGGCGCCCTTGCGCTCCACCAGCGCGCGCATGTCCGCCAGCTTGTCGTACCAGCCGGTAGTGCCGACCACCATCTTCGCGCCCATCCCCAGGCACGCGCGCATGTTTTGCACCACCGCCTCAGGTGTGGTGAAGTCAATCACCACATCGAACCCCGCGACCAACGGGGGCGTCAACGCCCCGGCGCCGGAGTTCTCCAGCACATCCAACCCGCTCACGCTGTGGCCGCGCTCGGCCGCCACCTCCGAGACCAACTTCCCGGTCTTGCCCTGCCCAAGCACCAATATTCGCATAGTCAGAGTCTAGAGCATTCAGCGAATCCGCGGCCATCTGGACGCGCCAGTCGGCTGGCGCGATACTTGCCCCCGGTCTTTCGGAGTACGGGGTACAGTAGTTGTGAAACTGCTCTGCCCTTCACTTCCATGGCCCACTCCTCTATTCATGCGTAAGCTGAACCCGCACACGCTCGCAGCCGCCTTAATCGCGGTCTCTGCCGCGTTCTCGGTCACCGTGCTCGCAGTACGCAATCTGTACGACGACGAAATATCCGCGCTCGACCTCATCACCAGCCCCATCGCCAACATCCTGCGCACGACCGCCGCAAAAGGCGTCCACCCGCCGGGCATGTACCTGCTGGCGCACGTTGCTTACCGCGTGGTTCCGTCTTTGCGCTGGATGGACCTGTTTCCCTGTCTGTTTGTCTACGCCGGGCTGGCAATCTTCCTGTACCAGGTCACTCCGCTGTTCGCCCGCACCCGCTCCCAGCTTTGCCTGCTGCTGCTGGCCACGCTCCACCCGCAACTGCTGCTATGGAACACCACCTTCCGCTGGTATAGCTGGTGGACCGGACTTGCCCTCATCACCCTCACCGCGACCCTGCAGCCACGCAATCCCCGCCCCACCCTCGGCGCCGTGCGAGCTCTTGCACTGGCTGTTCTGCTGGCGTGCCTCTTCTACCTCAACTACATCACATTGCTCTTCGTGGTCGCGCTGGGCGCGGCGATGCTGCTGCGTTACCGCGCTCGGGGGTGGAAGCGTCTGCTGCTTCCTGCCCTGCTGATGCTCGGAGTCTTCTGTGTGCTGATTGCGCCCCAGCTTCACACCATGATCGCCGTGCACATCCCCGACAGCGGCGACCAGCGCTTCAACCTCGTCAGCTCTTTTCTCCGACTGCTGCAATCCATCAGCACGTCGGAGGCCTACCTGCCCTGGCACCCGCTGGCCATCCTGGCCGGCCTGCTCTTCGCCACGCTCTGCGTGGTTGGCTCGATCGCAGGGTTGCGCCTGCTGCGCCGCAGCGCTTCGACTGACGCAAGCGGCAGCGGCCTGGCCTCGCTGCTGGTTTTCGGCCTGCTGTTCTTTCTGCTGGTGGCCGTGACCGGCCTGGGCGGGAAGCCACGCAACGGCCTGCTGCTGATCCCCGTCCTCGCCTCGGCCGCCGCGCTGATCGTGGGAACCCTGCGCCCGCGCGCTCAGAACGCCATCCTGCTCTTCTTCGCCCTCTGGAGCGCCGTCGGGATCGCCCATATCCTCGGCCGTTACGGCCTCACCAAGGCCAGCATGAACGACCGTCCCGAGCAGGTGGTCGCCTTTGTCCGCCAGACCGCGGGACCCGGCTGCGCCATCGTCGTGACCCACGACATCGGACTCGCCTTCTCGCTTGCCCAGGCGAATCTGCCGCGCACTCTGATCGTCTCGCCGTACCTCCCGCCGATCTTCGGCGGTTCTCGGTCGCTGCCCGGCGGCGATTGCGCCCAAACCCGCCTGTACGCGGTCGAGTCCTACCTGGGGGCAAGCAGCCCCTGGACGCAAACGCTCGGCAGCGAACTGAAATTCTCCACGGGCTTCATCCACGGCCAACCGCGCGTTGATCGGTTCAGCTTCGATGCGGACGCGCGCCGCAAGCGCAGCCTGGCTCGCATCCCTGGCCTGGGCGGCGATCTTGCGGCCGCTGCCGCGCTTCCCGACTACCGCTACGTCGTGACTTCCGGCCCAGTCGATCGCACCGACCTGGAAGCGATGCGCAAACGGATTCCCGATTTCTTCAGCAGCGACGACGCCATCCCCAGTGAAGGGCCGCCTAAGCCTTCGCCGTGACCACCCTGGCCTCGACATCGAACACGGTCGGGTCCGGCTCCCGAAAGAACTCCGCATGCAGCGACCGGATCGCTTCCTCGACGTCCGATTCCTCGATCATAAAGCTCATGTTGATTTCGCTGGCACCCTGCGAGATCATGCGCACGTTGACATGGCGGATGGCCGAAAACACGCGCCCCGAAATCCCGCTTCGCCCACGAATGTCCTCACCCACCATGCAGATCAGCGCCTTGTGCCCTTCCAGCTTCACATCTGCCATCTTCTCCAACTCGGCGCAAATTTCCGGCAGCCGTTCGTTTGAATCCACCGAGAGCGAGATGCTCACCTCGCTGGTCGAAACCATGTCAATGGCACAGTGATACCGGTCGAAGACATCGAACACGGACTTCAGATACCCATGCGTCATCAGCATCCGGCTGGCGACAATGTCGATGATGGTCAGCCGCTTCTTGGCCGCGATGCTCTTGAACGGGCTCGCGCACGGCGGTGCCATCGCCGTAATCTTGGTGCCCTCGTTGCCCGGGTTGCGCGAGTTCAGCACCCACACTGGAATGCTTTTCTGGACGGCGGGCAGGATAGTGGCCGGATGCAGCACCTTGGCCCCGAAGTACGCGAGCTCCGCCGCCTCCTCGAAGCTGATGGTCTTGACCCGCAGCGCGTCCGGACAGATGCGCGGATCGGTGGTCATAATCCCGTCCACGTCGGTCCATATCTCAATCGCGCCGGCGTGCAGCCCGCCGCCCACCAGCGCCGCGGTAAAGTCGCTGCCGCCGCGCCCCAGCGTGGTGGTAATTCCTTCTGCGGTGGAGCCGATAAAGCCGCCGATCACCGGCGTCTGCCCGGCCTCCACCAGCGGCAGCACCAGTTCGGTCAGCTTGGCCTCGATCGCACCCTCCTGCGGCGCCGCCTTGCCAAAGTGATCGTCGGTGACGATGCACGTCCGCGCGTCCACATGCGCGCCGTTCATCCCATGCTGCCCGAAAGCCGCCGCCATCATCTGCGACGAAATCCGCTCCCCGTAGCTGACCACCTTGTCGCTGGTCCGCGGAGTCAGCTCGCCCACCGCCGCGATCCCGCGCAGCAGATCGTCCAGAGAATCGAACCGCTTGCGGATGGTTGCTTGGATTGATTCGTAGAACTCGCCGCACAGCAGCGCCGCCGCCGTATCGATGTGCCGGTTGCGCAGCCGCGCCGAAATAGCCAGTGAGCCAATCTTGTCGCCGCGGCCGGCAGCCGCAGCCGCGGCCAGCAGCATGTCGGTCACCTTGGCCATGGCCGACACCACCACCACGGGGGAGAGCCCGCGCTCCCGGCGCCCGCGGACAATCGCCGTCGTGCGCAGCATGGCCTTGGCGTCCTCCACCGAGGTGCCGCCAAATTTCATCACCACCAGATTGGCCCTGGCCTCGCCTGCCGGTTGCGCCGCGCTCATACCAGCACCGCGTCCCGCTGGACTGGCTTCATATCCAGCTTGCCCAGCCGCGCCAGCACCTCCGCGTTCAATACGGCTGCGCCGGCGGCTCCGCGAATCGTGTTGTGAGACGTCAGCACGAACTTCCAGTCCAGCAGATTGCACTCGCGCAGCCGCCCCACGGTCGCGGCCATGCCGTTGCCGCGCATCTTGTCCAGCCGCGGCTGGGGCCGGTCGGGACTCGGGTCAAACTCAACCGGCTGATCGGGTGCGCTCGGCAGCTTCTGCCCGGCCAACGGCGCGAACTCGCTCCACGCCGCCAGCACCTGGTC
This sequence comes from uncultured Granulicella sp., assembly GCA_964489045.1. GTDB lineage: Bacteria > Acidobacteriota > Terriglobia > Terriglobales > Acidobacteriaceae > Edaphobacter. The sequence goes on from CAZAXI010000052.1 coordinate 22,415, forward strand.
ACGCGTCGCCTTGCGCTTGAACTTGATGCTCACGCACTCGGTGTGCCCGTCTTCCACGGCCACGCGATTGCAATGCGCGCTGACCTTCGCGTCCAGCATTTCGATCTTCGCGCCGGTGTAGCTGCCCAGCAGCTTGCCCACCTCTTCCTGCAGCTTTTCTTCCTCGTTCTTGATGAACGGCACCACGTTACCCAAGATGTCTAGCGACGCGACTCCCGGATAACCCGCTCCGCTGACCGCCTGCATGGTCGACACAAACAGGCTGTCGATCCCGAACCGTTCCTCCAGCGGCTTCAGCGCCAGCACCAGGCCGATGGCGCAGCAGTTCGGATTGGTGACGATGTATCCTCCGGACTCCTTGCGCCAGCTCTGCCGTTCGATCAGCGCAAAGTGGTCCGCGTTCACCTCCGGGACCACCAGGGGAACATCCGCGACCATACGAAAGGCGCTGGAGTTCGACACCACCGCGCACCCCGCCGCCGCGAACTTCGGCTCCAGTTCGCGCGCAATGTCGGCGTCCAGCGCGGCAAAGATGATCTTGGGAATGGGCAGCTCGTCTTCAGGCGTGCCTTCGGGGACATTCGGCATCACTGTCATCGCCGCGATGTGCGCCGGCAGCGGCGTATCCAGCTTCCACTTGCAGGCCTCGCCATACGTCTTGCCCGCGCTGCGATCGCTGGCGGCAAGCCACGCCACCTCGAACCACGGGTGCTTGTGCAGTAACTGGATGAATCGCTGCCCGACCATGCCGGTAGCGCCAAGAATGCCAACTTTTCGCCGTTCCATATCTCTCAAGAATACCGCGCCGCAGCCAAAACCGTCATATTTCTGGGGAATCCGCGACGGGTCGGTGATCCCTCGGTTTTCGGTGGCCCGCCGCGGTGGAGACCGAATGATTGATCCGGGAGATGAGAATCGCGAGGTACAAAATCCCAATGATGGACTCCAGCAGCGAGACGGATCGGGCAACCGGAGCGACCGCCGTAATGCCCGGGGCGCCAAGCTCTGTCAAGGTGCCGAAACTAAAGTAGACGAAGTCGAAGCGATCCGGAACCGTATGCAGATTTACGGTTGGGCTAAGGTCGAAGGCGTGCGGCTGAAGGCCGGCAATCACCAGGTAGGCGCTGGAGAAGGCGAAGCCAACCAGAAGGTAGACGCACAGTGCGCCGAACATGCTCTCGGAGTTTGGCTTGTCGTTCTTGAAAACATGGCGAAAGATGATTAAGATCACCACCACATAGAAAGCAAGCGAGACAACCCGGCCGAGTTCCGGAACCATACCTGCGTCGTGCGGATGCACGAACGTGTGCTGGAGGAAGGAAGGGATCGCCAGCGCTATAACCAGGAAAAGCAGCCCTCGACTGAAGGTTACGGCGTACACCGTAAGCAGAATGACGACGCCCATCAGAACACGAAAGGTGTAGTAGCCGAAGCCGCTGCTCTCAGCGTAGGGATAGACAACAATTGAGGACAGCAGAAAGAGGAACAGCAGAAAGAAGCGGCGACGAATCAGATGAAACAGCCCCAAACGCCAGGCACGCAGCACCGAACGGTAAACGCTACGCATCCCGATACCGCCTGCGCCGCGAATAGTATCCGGAGGACCCGCCCCACGTGAGCACCGCCGCCACCAGGTGAATGATGAACCACAGGCTGATCCCCTGGTCCAGGTAAATCATGTACAGCACCAGGATACGCGGCAGCAGCACGGCAACCACCAGCGGCAGAAACCCATGCAGATGGAACGGCATGGTCGCGCTATCCAGCCACAGCACCAACAGCGCCACCCGCGGCAAGAACAGCGCGAACACCAGAAACCACAACGGCAATATGTGGATCGTCATCAGCACCTGCAAGCTCATCCCGCCTCCTGTTTCCGCGTTACGGCGTCTCCATTGCTCGAATCACTGCATCCGCAAAGGCCCTGGTCCCGCTGGTCCCGCCCACATCCCGGGTCAACACCTTGCCTTCCGCGTACACCTTCTCCAACGCGGTCTGCACCAACTTTGCCGTCTCTCGCTCGTGGATATGATGCAGCATCAGCACCGCGCTTTGCAGCATCGCCGTGGGATTTGCCAGGTCCTTGCCGGCAATGTCCGGGGCCGACCCATGCACCGCCTCAAAGATCGCGCAGTCGGTGCCGAGGTTCGCTCCCGGAACCAAACCCAACCCGCCCACAAACGCGCTGCACAGGTCGCTAAGAATATCGCCGTAAAGGTTCTCCGTCAGAATAATGTCGTACTGGTACGGATTCATCACCAGTTGCATGCAGGTGTTGTCCACGATGTGCTCGGCGTACTTCACATCGGGATAGGTCATCGCGACGCCCCGGCAGCAGCGCAGAAACAGCCCATCCGACAGCTTCATGATGTTGGCTTTGTGGATCGCGTGAATCTTCTTCCGCCCATGCTTGCGCGCGTACGCAAACGCAAACTCCGCAATCCGCGTCGACGCCTTCTCCGTGATGATCTTCAGCGACTGCACGACGCCCGGAACAATCTCGTGCTCGAGGCCCGCATACAGGTCCTCCGTGTTTTCCCGCACAATCACCAGATCGACGTCCGGGTAGCGCGTCTTCAGCCCCGGCAGGTTCTTCACCGGCCGGAAGTTCGCATACAGCTCGAAGCGCTGGCGCAGGGCCACGTTGATCGAGGAAAACCCGCCGCCCACCGGAGTCGTCACCGGCCCTTTCAGCGCCACCTTGTTTTCTTCAATCGACCGGTACAGCGCCTGTGGGATGTACTCGCCGAAGCGCTCGAACGCCTCCGCCCCCGCAGCAAACGGATGCCACTCGAACTCCACGCCCGTCGCTGCGCCGGCAGCCTCCAGGACCCGCACCACTGCCGCGGAAACCTCCGGCCCAATGCCATCGCCGGGAATCAGCGTAATCGCATGCTTCAAATCGGACATCGTTCTCCAAACCAGCTATTAGCTTTTGGCCATTAGCTCTTAGCTCCCGCTCCCCTACAACGCTTCGACCGCCTCGCTGTTGCCTTTAGCTAGAAGCTAAGAGCTAATAGCTAACGGCTGCCTTTCGCCTTCTTCGCATCTTTCCCGATCAATAGCTCTTCCAGCTCAGCTTTGAACTCGCGTACATCCTTGAAGTCCCGGTACACGCTGGCGAAGCGTATGTACGAGACCGTGTCGATCTCCTTCAGCCGAGTCATGATCAGCTCGCCGATCTCACTGGTCGATCGCTCGCGCTCCGCGGAATCCACTACGAAGGCCTCGGTCTCATCCACAATCCGCTCCAGCGCCGCGCCGGAGATTGGGCGCTTCTGGCACGCATGCAGCAGCCCGCCCAGCACCTTCTGGCGGTCGAACTTCT
>CAZAXI010000053.1:0-25655 GCA_964489045.1 uncultured Granulicella sp.
TGGTCTTCCTGGAGGCCAGCGAAGATGCACTGGTGCGCCGCTTCTCCGAGACGCGGCGCCCGCACCCCATGGGCCGGACGCAGACCGTAGTGCAAGGCATACGCGCGGAACGCAAACGGCTTGACCCGGTCCGCAACGTTGCGGACATCGTGCTGGACACCACGAAGTTCAACGTGCATGAGCTGCGCGCGCACATCAACTCACAGTTTGAGCGCAGCGACGATCCCGCGGAACTGAGCATCTCGTCCACCAGTTTCGGCTTCAAGAATGGTGTGCCGGCCGAAGCCGACCTGGTGTTCGATGTGCGCTTTCTGCCGAACCCGCACTTTGTGCCGGAGTTCCGCAAGCTGACCGGGCGCCACCCCAAGGTGGCGAAGTACATCCGGCAGTTTCCGCAGACGCAGGAGTTCCTGGACAAGGTAACGGACCTGCTGATGTTCCTGCTGCCGCACTACATCGAAGAGGGGAAGAGCTACCTGACGGTGGCCTTCGGATGCACTGGCGGGCAGCATCGGTCGGTGTTTATTGCGGAAGAGATGAAGAAACGGCTGGAGGCCGAGGGCCACCGCGTGAAGGCGGCGCACCGGGACATGCCGCGGTAATGCGCGCAATCCAGCGCCATTATTCAAGAAAACCAATAGAATTGACTGGATGAGCGAGAGCCGAAAGAGCAGGTCACGGGCAGGCGCGACGCGGAGACGGGAACGATGAGGCGCAACTGGCGTTTGTTGCTGTATGCCCGACCCTACGCGCTGTATACGCTGGCGTCGGTGGCGACGACGGCAGTCTTCGCCGCGATGGCTGGGCTGCGGGTGATGCTGATCAAGCCCATTCTGGACAATGTTCTGAGCGCCAATGAATCGCCGCGCCAGATCCTGGTTTACACCATTCCGCACACGAAGCGGGTGATCGATCTCCAGTTTCTGATTCCGCATCACTTCCACAACGCCTGGACCGTGGTTGCGGTAGCGCTGATTGGCTCGGCGATCATCAAGTCGACGTGCGACTACCTGGGGACTCTGCTTGCCAACAAATCCGGGTTTGGCATGATCACGGACTTGCGCAACGACCTGTACGACTCGATGCTGCGCCGCTCCACAGCGTTCTTCCAGCGCCACACCAGCGGTACGCTGATCTCGACGCTCATCAACGACGTAGAGCGAGTGCAGACCGCCATGGCCACAATTCTCAGCGACTTCCTGCAGCAGTTGTTCACGCTGATTGTGATGATCGGGGTGGTCGTGGTCAATGGCGGAACCATGGCGCTGGTCCTGCTGCTATTTGTGCCGATCGTGATCTATTCGTCGCGCAGGGTTGGCCGCAGCGTTCGCACGACGACGCGCCGCGGGCAAGACCGGCTGGCGGAGATCCAGAACATTGTGCAGGAGACGATCACGGGCAACGGCATCGTCAAGGCATTTGGGATGGAGCACTGGGAGATGAACCGCTTCCGGCGGGCCTCCGACCGGCTACTGAGCGCGAACATGAAGTCGGTCGCGGTGCAGGCGATTTCCTCGCCGCTGATGGACGCACTAGGTGCTGTGCTGCTGGCTCTGTTGCTTTGGTTCGGCCGCAATTTTTTTATTCTGCATGGCGTGTCCGAGAGCACTTTCATTACGTTCCTTGCTGCCGTGATCCTGCTGTACGACCCTGTGCGCAGGATGCCGGGGTATTACAACAACATTCAGCAGGCCGCAGGCGCCAGCGAGTCTATCTTCCGATTTATGGATGCTGAGGATGACGTGGTGGAGAAAAAGCGGGCCCAGGTGGTGCGGGGCTTCAAGGACTCCATTCAGTTCGAGAGGGTCGACTTCGCGTACGAGAGCGACGGCGAAGTGAACACGGTGCTGCACGGCATCGATCTGGATGTGAAGCGCGGCGAGGTGATCGCCATCGTGGGACCGAGCGGGGCGGGGAAGTCCTCGCTGCTGAACCTGATTCCGCGGTTCTTCGATGTGACTGGCGGACGCATTCTGATCGACGGGCGCGACCTGCGCGACGTGAGCCTGGCTTCTCTGCGCAAACAAATCGGCAAGGTGACCCAGGAGACCATCCTCTTCAACGACACGGTGCGGAACAACATTGCCTACGGCCAGCCCGACGTGCCGTTGAGCCGCGTCGAAGAGGCGGCACGCATGGCGCTGGCGCACGACTTTATCCTGCGCATGGCGGACGGCTACGACACCATGATTGGCGAGAAGGGCGTGCGGCTGTCCGGAGGTGAGCGGCAGCGGCTGGCGATTGCGCGCGCGATCCTGAAGAACGCGCCGATCCTGATTCTGGATGAGGCGACGTCGGCGCTGGACACGGAGAGCGAGGCGTTTGTGCAGGCGGCGCTGGGAAACCTGATGCAGGGGCGGACGGTATTTGTGATTGCGCATCGCATGTCGACGGTGCGGCGGGCGACCCGGATCGTGGTGCTGGAAGACGGGCGCATCACCCAGGTAGGCACCCACGAATTCTTGATGCAGCAGTCGGGGACCTACCGGCGGCTCTACGATTTGCAGTTCGAGTCGGACCGGTTCGAGCGCCGGCCGGCGACGGAGTCTGCGGAAGCGGAAGTCATGGAAGGAATCAAGTGAGCGAGTTGCAAACTATGCCGGAACCCATAACCCATACCGTAGCGCGAGCGGATCCGAAGCCGATTTACTCGATGACCGGGTACGCGACGGCCCAGGGAGCGACGGAGGACGGCCTTGCGTTTACGCTGACGATGAAGAGCGTGAACCATCGTTTTCTCGACCTGAACCTGCGGCTTCCCGGCGACTGCGATGCGCTGGAGGTTGCGCTGCGGCGGCTGATCAAGGAGCGCGTCAAGCGCGGCCACGTGGACGTGACGCTGCATGTGGATCGCCGCGCGCGCGAGTCGACCCAGACGGTCCAGCTCAACCGGGAGTTGCTGGAGGCGCACTTGCAGGTTTTCCACGAGGCGGCCAAGCTGCATCGCTTCAACGTGGAGCCGGACCTGAACGAACTGCTGCGCATGCCGGGCGTGCTCTCGACCGACGCTGCCGCAGCGCCGGATGCGACGCGGGGGCCTGCGCTGGAGGCGGCGGTGATGGCGATTGCGCCGTCGCTAATGGAGCAGTTGAACCAGGTGCGCGGGGTGGAGGGTGCGGCTCTGGCCGGGGAGTTGCGCGCGGCCGTGTTGCGCTTGCGAGCTCTGGCTGAAGAGGCCGCTGCGCTGCGAACGGGTGCGCGCGAGGCGCACTTCGAGCGGCTGCGGACGCGCATCAGCGAGTTGCTGAAGGCGGATGCAGACGCCGCGGGCCAGGTGGAGGGGCCGGCGATCGACTACCGCATGCTGGCCGAGGCCGCGCTGCTGGTGGAGCGGTCGGACATCGAAGAAGAGCTGGTGCGGCTGCGCGCGCACATCGAGAGCTTCCTGGAGATGCTGGATGCGGGCGGGGAACTGGGTAAGCGGCTGGACTTCCTGCTGCAAGAGCTGAACCGCGAGGCGAACACCATGCTGTCGAAGACGACGGGCGGCGATCCGGGCATTGGGCTGCGGCTGACGTCGCTGGGGCTGGAGATGAAGACCGAAATCGAGCGCGCGCGGGAACAGGTACAAAACCTGGAGTAGACGACGCTCCGGCGGCTCCAGCGGTTACACTGCTTGTAACGCATGGCAGGCATTTTGTTTATCATTTCGGCGCCGTCGGGGTCGGGCAAGTCGACGCTGGTGGCGCAGTTGCGCTCGCTGGTGGAGGGGCTGGAGTTTTCCGTGTCGTACACCACGCGGCGGACGCGCGGCTCGGAGGAGAACGGGCGCGAGTACAACTTCGTCGACCGCGAGACCTTCAAGCGGATGGCGGAGAACGGCGAATTCCTGGAGTGGGCAGAGGTCTTTGGCAGCGACTACTACGGAACGGCGCGGGCGGCGCTGGACCACGCGCGCGCCACGGGCAAGGACCTGCTGCTGGATATCGACGTGCAGGGCGCGAAGCAGGTGATGAAGAAGATGCCGGAGGCAGTGTCGATCTTTGTGCTGCCGCCCAATCCGGAGGTGCTGCAGATGCGGCTGCGCCATCGCAGCGAGGCCGAGCATATGACCGACGAAGAGAAGATCGAGCGGCGGCTGCGCCAGGCGCGCAGCGAAGTGCAGCAGATGTGGGACTACAAGTACGCGCTGGTGAACGACGTGCTGGACCAGGCAGTGGCGGAGATGCGCGCGATTGTGTTGTACGCGCGGGGCGTGCGCGATAGCAGCGTGACCGCGCTGGCAGAGAGTTGCCGGACCGACCCGAAGTCGCCGCGGCTGAGCGCCGTGCTGGAGAGCTTTCACATCGCATGACTGGCTATGTCGCTGATTCGTCATTGCTGCGAGCCAAAGGAATATTTCTACAAATTCGTCCCATTTATCCGCCGGGAGGCCAGGCAGGACAAATGGGCGCGGTTGGGGTAGATTGAAGGTATCCCCAGAGGTGCAAACGATGGCGAACGAGGATCCTCTCCACAACAAGTACAGCCTTGTGAAAGGCGCGGCGCGCCGGGCACGTCAATTGCAATCGGGCGCGGTGCCGCTGATGCCGACCAAGAGCATGAAGGCCTGCCGCGTGGCACAGGACGAGATCAACCAGGGCCACGTGAAGTTCGTCGTCGGCGCGGTTGAGCCGAAGGACCTGACGCCGCTCGAGCCGGAGCTGTAGAAGTCCGGATGCAGGGCGAGGCCGGGCCGCAGTTGCGCGCATGGGTCGAGTACTTTCGCGACCTTGGCGTCCATGATTTTTATCGCCGCGGCGAGGTGGCGCCGGCGCTCGCGACAGAAGCTGGTTCCGATCTTCCAACCCAATCTGCTGCGATGGTGGAAGTGGCCCCTGCGATCGCCGCAGTTGCGGAGAGTGACGCTTCCGCGGAGTACGCCGCACCGGCGCTGCACCTGGCGGCTGATGCCCCCACGCCGCAGCTTATGAAACTCATCTCGTTCAACAATCTCGCGCCGCTTCCTGCACAGCGCATTCCGCCCGCGGGCCGGGCGGCGGCGTTGCGCGCGATCCAGGAAGAGATTGGCGACTGCACCCGCTGTCCGCTGGCGTATGCGGGACGGCACAAGATCGTCTTCGGCGACGGCTCGTCCACGGCGCGGCTGATGTTCGTCGGCGAAGGGCCAGGGGCGGATGAGGACGCGCAGGGGCTTCCGTTTGTTGGCAAGGCGGGGCAATTGCTGAATAACATGATTGCGGCGATGGGCCTGGCACGGGCTGAGGTTTACATTGCCAACATTGTGAAGTGCCGTCCGCCGGGCAATCGCGTGCCGGAGCCGGAGGAGGCGAACACCTGCTCGCAGTTCCTGCTGCGCCAGATCGACGTGGTGCAGCCGGAGGTGATTGTGGCACTGGGGTCGACCGCGGCCATCTATCTGCTGGGCGTCAGGCGGTCGCTGAGCGCGCTGCGCGGGTTTTGGCACGCCTGCCGCGGGGCCAAACTCGCCGTGACGTACCACCCCGCGTTCCTGCTGCGCGATCCGCGGCAGAAGGCGGAGGCTTGGAAGGACCTGCAGATGGTAATGGCGGAGATGGGGCTGACCCCGCCGGCGCGTAAGTAGTCTCAGCTCTCCGGCATCACGACGAACGGACTTCGATCGACCGGGAGCCCGTTGCTGAGGAACGCAGGGGCGAGTAGTCCGAGATCCCAGGCCGGCGATTGCAGCTCGGGCATGGGGTTGGCGTGGAAGAGCTTCTTGCATTGGCGGGCGGTCCAGCGCGCCCAGCTCTTTGCCTTCTTTCGGCGCGCGCTGTCGGTCGAGATTCCCGTGCCCGCGTACATCTGCCGGTAGAGTTTGGAGAGACACATGAAGGCGATTCGCGCCCGCAGGTTGGGGGTGCATGCGGATCGCTCCCAGATCGCGCTCCAGTTGTAGAACCGGTCCCAGACTTTCTGCGTGCGCTCGCGAATCTCGTCGGAACTCATCGACGGATGCGGCGTAAACATCTTGGGCCGGACGTCGATGGGGATCAGCCAGTAGCGGGTGATGGGCACATCGCCGACCAGCGTGGGATGGAGGGCCTGCTCCTTTTCCCATTTCACGAAGTCCACGGTGCCTGGGAACGGCGTCATCATAACGAACTGGGCGAAGGTGACGCCGGCCTTGAGCGCCATTTCGACAGTTGCGTCAAAGGTTGCCGGCTTGTCCGTCGGGAGGCCGAAGATAAAGGAGCCGAGCACATGCACGCCGTGCTTCTTGAACGTCTGCAACTGCTTCGCCAACGCCTCGCCGGAGTAGTTCCAGTCCTTGAAGACGGCCTTGAGGCCTTCGGGCGTCACGGCTTCGACACCGACCAGGGCGCCCTTGATGTTGGCGCGGCGCATGGCGTCCAGGTACTCGCCGTCTTCGCCCGCCTCCATGGTGATCTGGGTGAAGAAGACCATGTCCTTGGGCAGCTTGGCCAGCTCAGCCATGAGCTGGTAGCGTTCGGCGCGGATCGCCGTCAGCTCTTCGAGTTTGGCAAGATTGTTCTGCTCGCGCGCCAGCCGCAGGTCGGTCTTGGTGACGGGATAGAAGTTGTCGTCGGCCAGGGCAATGTAGCGGAAGCCGATGCGGCGCAGGTCGACGATCTCGTCGATCACGCTCTGGAACCGGCGCTGGCGGGGCTTCTGCCCGTCGGTGCGCCAGACGCTGCAGAACGAACAGTGTTTCGGGCATCCGCGAATGGTCTGCACCGAGGCCCACATGTACTTGTCCGGCTGCATCAGGTCCCAGCGCGCGGCGAGGAATTCGCTGCCTTCGATCCGGCCACCCTCGTAGATGCGTTGCGGGTTTCCGGTGAGGAAGTCGATGACGCAACGGCCCCACGCGAGGTCGCCGTCGCCTTTTACAACGGCGTGGCCCTGACCGACGTCGAGCGTCTCCTCCGGAAACAGGGTGGCGTGGATGCCGCCGTAGACCACCCAGGCGCCCCGCTCGCGGGCCATTCGGCCGACCGCGTATCCGCGCAGCGCGTTGCCGGTGTGCACGCTGATGCCGACGATGTCGCCGGGGTGGATGCTCTCGGGGACGATCTGCTCCAGCGACTCATCGACGAGGATGGGGTCGCCGGCGATGCGCGGTGTCGCGGCTGCCAGGACGAAGAGCCATCGGGGAGTTATAACCGCGGTTCCAAAGGAGTTATCGCTGGGATTCACCAGGTGAACGCTCATCGAATCCAACCTTTCCTCGTACGAGTACGGTGGCTTCAGTGAGCATGGTCGGCGGCGGCGATCGCGCGCGAGAGGCTTCGCAGGAAGATCGGGGCGACGCGGGCATTCCCGCCGGAGTTTGTCGACCATCATACAGATCGACAGCGTCCCACGTCTTGTGGCCGACATTAATAGTTCTTGAGGGTTGCCAGGCCTTCGACTCAGGCGATTGGAGTTCCGGCGGCTTTGTAGATCGCCTCAATGGCGAGCAGATCATGCAGGCCTTCCTCGCCGGGCGTCCTGGGTGTGGCGCCGGTGCGGATGCAGTTGGCAAAGTGCTCAGCCTCGAGCACGAAGTGGAAAACGCTGTCGCCCTGACTGGTAATGTCGACGTGCGTGGCCCCGTCGAGGCTGACCAGGCGAACTCCATCGTAGTTATATGCGGGCGCAAGCTCCAGCGCGCCGTTGTCGCCGTGGATGCGGAGGAAGCCGGGCATGCTGGAGCCATAGGTGCAACCGAGCGCGGCGACGATGCCGGAGGGCATCCTGACGGTGAAATCGAGGGTCTGCTCGACCTCGGCGAAACGGCCGCTGGTGCGGTCGCGAGTGGAGGCGACCGCGGTGCAGGCAACGGGCTCTTCGCCGGTGAGCCAGCGGATCTCGTTGAGCGGGTAGATGCCAACGTCCATCAATGGGCCGCCGCCGCCATACTGGCGGGTGAGTCGCCACTGGTTGGGTGCGGCGTTGAAGCCGAACGAGCCCTCGAAGGACTGCAGTTGGCCCAGCGCGCCGGAGTCGATGAGGCGCTTGGCTTCAAGATGCGTGGGTTCGTAGTGGACGCGGTAGGCGATCATCAGCTTGCGGCCGGCGTCGCGGCAGGCTGCGATCATCTCGCTGCACTCGGCGGAGGAGATAGCCATGGGCTTCTCGCAGAGGACGTGCTTGCCGAGTTGCGCGGCGCGGACGGTGTATTCGCGGTGCATGCTGTTGGGCAGGCCGACGTAAACGGCGTCAATATCCTTATTGTCACGGATGCGGTCGTAGGTCTCGTAGGTGTAGATAGAGCTTTCGGGAATGCCGTACAGCGCCGCATAGTGCTTGCCCTTGGTCTCAGGATGGCCGGTGACCAGGGCGGTGATTTTGGCGGTTTTTGACTCGGCGCAGGCGCGCATGAAGATGTCGGAGATGGTGCCGAGGCCGATGGCGGCAAAGCCGACGGGCCTCTCGGCGGAGGTCTGGGCAAACGAGGGAATGCGGGCAGCGGCCAGCGCGAAGGCGGAAAGGCGGGTGAAGGTGCGACGGTTCATCGGAGGCATCGGAGTCATGGGCAACAGCGTATGCCGGATGCGCTGCGACTGTCGAGGGACGTGGAGTGCCTCTCGCAGGCGGAGTCATTTCATCTTTTGCGGTTCAGCAGAGAGGCTTTGCTGCAGGAAGCCAAGCACCTTTGGGTCGGCGTCGAGGGTCGAGAGGGCGTTTCCTTCCGGAGTCCCGCCGAGGTTTTGGGCCTCGCCGCTGATAGGCTGCCTGGCGCCCCCGGACCAGGTTGGCGTAATCCAGGGCGTGCCTGCGCGGTGTCCCGCGTGCGGGTAGCTAAGATGGATGAACTGATAGCGGAAGTGCGCGATCTGGAGCCGATGCATCGCGGCGTTGGCCATCGAACGCGAGGACCAGATACCGTCGTCGCCTCCGGAGATCATGAGGATTGGACCGTTGGTCAACTCGACAGCAATCGCGGCTGGGTCGGTCGGATTGTCGGTGGAGGAAGTCGGCGGTTCGTACGCCAGCGGCAGTCCCTTCCAGGTCCAGGCGGCTCCTTGATCGTGGTTGCAGCAGGAATTGAATCGCACATTGGCTGGGACGTAGGCAACCACCGCGTGAAGGTCGGCGTACATCGAACCCAGCTGAAGCGCCAGTTCTCCGCCGCGCGAGCCGCCCATCACCGCGAGGCCGCCGGTGGCAATCTCGGGCCGCTGCTTCATCCAAAGAATGGCCTGCCCGAAGTATTCGAGGGGGATTCCCTCAAGCTGCTGCGGCAGACCGGGCACGTGAAAATACGCGAGCGCCAGAGCGGCATAGCCGTGGGAGGCGAGCCAGACGGCGTTGCCTGCGGGAACTCCGCCCTCCGAACCGCCCAGAACTAGCACGCCGGGATGGGGGCCGGGAGTGTCTGGCAAAAACAGGACTCCGCGGAGTTGTCCGTTGAGGTTGATCCGGTGCACTTCCGGCGGAAAGAAGATCTGCTGCAGTTCGGCGTTGGCGACCTCTTTGCCGTTCTTTACTAGCTTGAACTGAATTACCTGCGCGCCGTGGGGGGACCTGTAACCGTGAACATCCTTTGCGGTTGGCATCATAGACCAGATCAATCCCATTGCTGAGACGACGCGATAGGAGCCTTTGACAGGCGGCTGCTTCGAAGTATCCACCGTGCCGGTGTCGTCGGCGACGAACTCTGCCTGCGAGGCCCAGGGCTGCCCTGCGCCATCGACCAACTCCGCACGGAGAACGGCCTGCTCATGCGGCCGGAGGCCGGTGATCGTGATGGTGGCAGGCTGGTCCGCCAATACGCGGTCCGGCGAGATTTGCAGGGTCTGCGCGGGCAGGACTGCTGTATGGGTCGCGCAAAGAAAAGTGCCGAGCAGAAGCATTGGGCGGCGCATCTCGAACAGTCTACATCGGCGTAGTGCGGCGAACGTCTGTACGGCATACTGGAAGCTGCGCCGCAGAATCCTGCTGTACAAGGTGGACAGCTCCTCAATGCCCAACAACGCACGCCGCTACAAGTATCTCGACGCACTGACCACGATGTTCGTGGTGATCCTGCTGGTGTCGAACCTGGTGGCGCAGAAGATCTGCATGATTGGCCCGTTTGCGGTGAGCGGCGCGGTGCTGCTGTTTCCCATCACCTACATCTTCGGGGATGTGTTTACCGAGGTGTATGGGTTTTCCGCGTCGCGGCGCGCGATCTGGCTGGGCACCTTCGGGACGGCGCTGCTCTACCTGATGGGGGAGATCGTAATTGCGCTGCCGGGTGCGCCGGGCTGGAACAACCAGCAGGCGTTCCGGGTGGTGTTCGGGTTTCTTCCGCGCATCCAGACGGCGTCGCTGATCGCATTCTGGGCGGGCGATTTCGTCAACTGCTACACCTTGGCCCGCATGAAGCTGTGGACCAACGGCAGATGGCTGTGGACGCGGACGGTGGGATCGACCGTGGTGGGGCAGGGAGTGGATACCACCCTGGTGATCACGCTGACCTTTGCGGGAAAGTACCCGGCGCTGACCCTGGTCAACATGATTCTTACGGGATATTTTCTGAAGGTGGCGTACGAGGTGCTGGCCACGCCGCTGACCTACCTGGTGGTTGGCTGGCTGAAGGCGAGCGAACACGCCGACGCCTTCGACCGCAACGAAAACTTCAACCCGTTTCACCTCAGCGAGCAGGCCGCGGAGGGCTCGTAGATTTCGATTCGGGGCGGCAAAGGCCGTCCGCAGTTTGTTTTTGTATTCCTTTCGCTTCCTTTTTCGCACCGGCAATCGAACTTCTGTCATCAAACTAGCTGCCCGGCAGAATTGAAGGATGGAACTCGGCACCGGGCGTTGTCGTATCGTTGGGCTTGTTACTGGCATCGATCTGCATTCACACCAAGGAGAAAAGCTGTGCATCGGTCGCAAAGTCCCAGGAAATCCCGGCTCGTGCCGATGAAGTCCCTGGCCGCAGCGTTGGCCCTATCGCTCACCGCTTTGCTTGCGGGATGCTCGAAGACGGCGCCGGCGGCGGGCCCTCCGCCGCAAGCAACACCGGTGCAGGTCCAACCGGTGTCGCTCAGCGCTGTTCCCACTTCCGAGACCTACGTGGCGACGATCAAGAGCCGCCGCTCGGCGACCTTGCAGCCGCAGGTCGACGGCAACCTGACGAAGATCCTGGTCAAGTCCGGCGACCCGGTGAAGGCCGGCCAGTTGCTGATGCAGATCGACCCGCTGAAGCAACTGGCGACGGTGGAGGCGCAACAGGCGGCTGAGCAGCCGTTGAAGGCGACGTACGATTACAACCAGGCGGACATTGCGCGGCAGGAGCAGCTCTACAAGGCCGGGATCATCTCCAAGCAGGCGTACGACCAGGCGGTGCAATCGTTCCAGAACTCCAAGGCTGCTCTGGACGCGGCTTCCGCCCAGACCAAGACCCAGCGCGAACAGCTTGCGTATTACGACATCCGCGCTCCCTTCGCCGGAATCGTGGGCGACATTCCGGTGCACCTCGGCGACTACGTGTCGGCGACGACGATATTGACGACGGTGGACGAGAACGCGGACCTTGAGGCGTATATCTACGTTCCGACCGAGCGCGCCGCGCAGGTTAAGATTGGGCTGCCGGTAGACCTGCTGGATGAGAGCGGGACGGTGTTGGCGCACTCGAACCTCTATTTTGTCTCACCCGAGGTGGACAACGATCTGCAGGGGATTCTGGCGAAGGCGCCGATTCCGAAGTCATCTGAGCGGCTGCGCAACGGGCAGATTGTGAACGCGCGGATCACGTGGAGCACGGCGCAGACGGCTACGGTGCCGGTGCTTGCCGTCACCCGGATCGGCGGGCAGAGCTTTGTGTACGTCGCGTCGCCGCGCGGCTCGGGATACGCTGCCCACCAGGTGCTGGTTACGCTGGGCGAACCGGTTGGCAATCTGTACCCGGTGCTCGCCGGACTGCGCACGGGCGATAAAGTGATCCTCTCCGGGATTCAATTCCTGCAGGAGGGTGTCCCGGTGCAGCCGATGGAAGCGCCGGGGCCGGCGAAGGCGGGGAATTAGCACAATGAAGCGTTGCCCTTGAGCGCGACAGGAAAGGTAGAGTTTCTTGGTTGAGTTCTTCATCCGCCGCCCCATCTTCGCCACGGTATGCGCGCTTCTGATCGTGCTTGCCGGCGCGGTATCGATGCCGACGATTCCGATCTCGCTGTATCCGCAACTGGCTCCGCCGCAGGTGGTCGTCAGTTGCAACTATGTCGGCGCGAACTCGCAAGACGTCGAGTCGGCAGTGACCACGATTCTCGAGCAGGCCATCAACGGCGTCGAGGGGATGCGCTACATATCGTCGGCCTCGTCGAACGACGGCACCTCGAGCATTACCATCACCTTCCAGACCGGCTACGATCTCGACATCGCCGCGGTGGATGTTCAGAACCGCGTGGCCACCGCGCAGGGCCGGCTTCCCGCCGCGGTCAACGATACCGGCATCTCCATCACCAAGGCGAACTCCAACTTCGTACTGGCGGCGGGATTCATTTCGCCGGACCACTCGCTCTCGCCGGCCTTCATCTCGAACTACCTGGATGTTTACGTCGCGGACGCGTTAAAGCGGGTGCCGGGCGTGGGCAACGTCATTATCTTCGGCGAGCGCAAGTATGCGATGCGCATCTGGCTCGATCCCACCAAGCTTGCGGCGCGCGGCCTGACTCCGCTGGACGTCACCAATGCGCTGGCGGAGCAGAACGTCGAGGTCCCCGCCGGACAGCTTGGCGTTCCGCCCTCCGACCCGCACCAGGCATACCAAATGGCGGTGCGGGTTGTGGGCCGCATGACCGACCCGAACCAGTTCGAAGACATCATTCTGAAGTCCAACGCCGCCAACGCGCCCGCGGGGTCGGTGGCTACGACGGCCCCGGCCAACGGCTCCGGCATTGTGCTGCTCAGGGATGTTGGCCGCGCCGAGCTTGGCGCCGAGACGTACAGCACCAGTCTGAAATACTCGGCGGTCGGCATTCCGAACGGCGACGCGGTCGGGATCGGCGTGCAGCAGCTCTCGAACGCCAACGCGCTCGATGTAGACAAGCGCTGCAAGACGGTTTTCGCGCAGTTGCAGAAGTCCTTCCCGCCGGGCATGGCGGGCTTCATCGCGGTCGACACTACCACCGTCGTGCACGACTCAATTGTCGAAGTCGAGAAGACGCTGGCCGAGGCGATCGTCATCGTCATCATCGTCATCTTCCTGTTTCTGCAGGACTGGCGCGCCACTCTGATTCCTGCCATCACCATCCCGGTCTCGCTGATCGGGACATTCGCGTTTATCAAGCTGTTCGGCTTCTCCATCAACTCGCTCACACTGTTCGGAATCACGCTGGCCACCGGCCTGGTGGTCGACGATGCCATCGTCGTGATCGAGAACGTGCAGCGGCATCTGGAGGGCATGGTGATCATGGGCCAGGAGGATTGCGCCCACGACCCGCACAAGGCGACCACGGTGGCCATGGCCGAGGTCACCAGCGCGGTAATTGCGACGTCGCTGGTGCTGATGTCGGTATTCATCCCGGTGAGCTTGTTCCCGGGGACAACGGGGATCCTGTACAAGCAGTTCTCGCTGACGATCGCCTTCTCGATTGCGATCTCGGCGTTTAACGCGCTGACACTTTCGCCTGCGCTCGCCGCGGTTTTTCTGCGGCCGGAGACGCGCCCGACTGGTGTGATGGGTATGTTGCTGAATCCGGTGGAGGCAGTGATCCAGAAGATCATTGCCTGGTATGTGGTCGCGGTGACGTGGGTGGTCAAGTGGCGCTATGCGTTCCTGGTGGTCTTCGTGGCGGGCCTCGGCGCCACGGTGTACATGTACAACCACGTACCGACGGCGTTTGTCCCGGTGGAGGACCAGGGCTACTTCCTGATCCTGGTGCAGGCGCCTCCGGGGGCATCGCTGAGCTATACCAGCGACTTGGCGGACCGCGGCACCCAGATTGTGCAGCGGGACCCGGACGTATTCGGGACATTCTCGGTAATGGGTTTTTCACTTTCCGGCGGAAGCTCACCTAACGCGGGCCTGATCTTTGTTCCCCTGAAGCCGGTGGATGAGCGGACAAAGAAGGGGCGGGGACACTCGGCGCACGACATCGTTGGCCGGATCGCGCCGCAGCTGTTCGGAGTTCCCGGCGGAACGCTGTTCGCCGTCGAGCCGCCCGCGATCCAGGGGATCGGCAGCGTCGGCGGCTTCCAGTTCGTGCTGCAGGACGGCGGACGCAACACCTTCTCCGACATCGACCGCATAGCCCACACGCTGGTTGGCGCGGCACGCGACCCATCCGCGGGGCTGGTGAACCTGAACACCCAGTTCACCGCCAACGACCCGCAGCTTTACGTCACCATCGACCGCGAGAAGGCGGAGGCGATGGGCGTACCCATGTCGCAGATTACGGCGGCGATGGGGACCTTCATGGGATCGAGCTACGTCAACGACTTCAACTTCAACAATCGTTCGTACCGCGTCTACGTGCAGGCCGACCAGCAGTTCCGGCGCAATGCGAGCGATCTGCGGCAGTATTATGTGCGCTCGAATGCCGGGCAGATGGTGCCGCTGGACAATCTGGTTGCGCTCTCGGAGACTTCGGGGCCGCAGGTGATCGACCACTACAACCTCTTCCGCTCGGCGGAGATTGATGGGTCGCCCGCAGAGGGGCTCAGCTCCGGGCAGGGCCTGGTGAACATGGAGAACCTGTTCAACAAATTCAAGATGCCGGGGATGAGCTTCGAATGGACGGGTCTGGCGCTGGAAGAGGTGGAGTCGGCGGGCAAGGCGCTGCTCATCTTCGGGCTGGGACTGCTGGTGGTGTACCTGACGCTGTCGGCGCAGTACGAGAGCTTCTTCCTGCCCTTCATCATCCTGCTGGCGGTGCCGATGGCGGTGCTGGGCGCGCTGGGACTGGTGGCGGCGCGGGGCATCAGCGACGACGTGTACGTGCAGATCGGACTGGTGATGCTGATTGGGCTCTCGGCAAAGAACTCAATCCTGATCGTCGAATTCGCCGAGCAGCAGATTGAACACAATAAGTCGATTCTGGTGGCTGCGATTGTGGCTGCCCAACTGCGCCTGCGGCCCATCCTGATGACCAGCTTCGCTTTCATCCTGGGGGTGATGCCGCTCTACTTTGCCAGCGGGGCGGGCGCACTGGGACGGCACTCGGTGGGCACGGCGGTGGTGGGCGGCATGTTGGTATCGACCATCCTGAACCTTTTCTTTATTCCTGTTTTGTATGTGATTCTGAAATCACTACTTGAGCTTTTCAAGAAGAAGAAAACAAAGCCTGATTTACCGCCGTGTGACGAGCCAGCGAGCTGAGGTTTGCGCTTGCCGGGGGGCACTGGGCGGAACTTGGTAACCCGAAAGTTGTAGGCGTATCCCACCAAGGTTTGCTCCCATGGGCCTTTGGTGGGATGGGCTAAAGCCGGTGTGGCGCGCGATGCTGAGAGAGCAGTTGCAGCCCTCCCCTGCAGGAAGTTGAGACGATCCATGTATCAAGCAACGGTGGCCCTTCTATTCATTGCGATTGCGATGTTCCCCTGCTTCCTCGCGAGGGTAACATCCGAGTAATTCGTAGCATGCTGTAATCATCGGAGCAATACGGAAAGGCCCACATTCTCGGGCGAGATGTGGGTCTTTCTGTTGGTGGCGGCCTTGATTTGGCGGCAGGCTCGCGAGTCATCAGGGCGCAATGGAAACGGGCTACAATCGGCTCTATGACCTACTACGGAGCCAAAGAAATAGCCGCCAGTTTCCGCATCGTCCGTAACAACACGCTGAAGATCGCCGAAGAGATTCCCGAAGACAAGTACAGCTTCCGGCCTGCTGCGGGCACGCGCACGGTCGCGCAGACGCTGATTCACATTTCGAATGCCCATAGGTTCGCGCTGGCCATCCATCGCGACAACGTGCGTTCGACCATGGAGGGGTTCAACTTCATGGCGTTCATCGCGCCCATCGCAGCGAGTGAGCAGGAGCCGATGACGAAGGCGCAGATCATCGCGCGCCTGACCGCAGCGGGCGCAGAGTTCGAGAGCTGGGTGAAGACGCTGCCGGACGATTTTCTCGGCCAATCGATCACGATGCCTCCGGGCGGGACGCCGCCGTCGAAGACACGCTTCGAGTTGTTGCTTGCAGTTAAGGAGCATGAGATGCACCACCGCGGCCAGCTTATGCTGGTTGAGCGAATGATCGGCATCACGCCGCACTTGACGCGGGAGCAAGAGGCTCGCAGGGCGGCGATGATGACGGCCGCAGCGGCAGCCAAGGATTAGGGCGAAGCTGAAGAATCTCGCTCCGTCCGGACGCGACGGCATCTGGACGGAGCGAGTGACCTAGAAGAGGAACTTCAGGCCAAGCTGAATCTGACGGGTAGTGGCAGCCGAGGTGACGACACCGGCGGTGGGGCTGAGGGCGGCTACGGTAGTCTGGTTGGCCGCGGTGCCCTGAGTGGGCCCGGCCGAGAAGACCGTTTCCGCGGGAGTGCCGAGATTGGTGTGGTTGAGCACGTTGAAGAACTCAGCGCGGAACTGGGCGCGGACGCGCTCAGCGACCTGGGTGGTCTTGGCGAGTGACAAGTCGAGGTCGTTGTACCCGGGTCCGGTAAGCGAGTCGCGACTCAGGTTTCCGACGGTGCCGTAGGCGGGCGCGGAGAATGCGGCGGGATTGAAATACTGGGCCACACGCAGCGCAGTGGCGCCGTGGGCGTAGAGTGGGCCGGTGAAGGCGGGGTTGCGGTTGGGGCGGACCGGGTTTCGCGAGTCGCCCGAGCCGGTGGGGTTGTAGCCAAGCTGCGGGCTGAACGGGAAGCCGGTTTCGATCGTGGCGATGGCCGAGAGCGTCCAGCCGGAGACGACTGCATTCACGAGGTGAGTCGCGTCGCCGAGAATCAGATGGTTGTTGCCGAACGGCAGGTCGTAGCTGGCGTTGATAGCGGCGAGGTGACGGACGTCGGTGGCGGCTGGGCCCCAGTCCAGGCCGGGGTTATTGGGGTATTCGACAAACGCGGGCGTGTTGGCGGAGACACTGGTATTCCACGCCGAGCCATCGTCAAGATTGCGCGCGAAGGTGTAGTTGGCGCGGAAGGCGAGGCCGTTGGCGATCGAGCGGCGGAGGTCGACCTCGAGCGCGTTGTACGAACTGGAACCTTGCGAGACCCACGAGGTGGTGTTGGCTAGCGCGGGATTCGCCTTGGTGGTGGCCGGGTAGTAGATGGTGCCGTTGGATTCTACGATTGAGGCTGGCTCGTTCAGGTCCTCGGAGAGGATCTGGTGGTAGCCGTGCGAGCCGGCGTAGCCGACGGTGAGCGAGGTGCTGGGAGCGACCTGCTGCTCGACCCGCAGGGTCCACGCAATCACCGATGGAGTACTGATGTCGGGCTGGACGGTGGAAGGTGAGACCGTCGAGGCGCCGGAGGTTGGATTGGCGACGGTGCCCGACGTGGAGTAGATGGTGTTGAAGGGCGCGGACTGGTCGAGGCGGTAGTCCAGCGTATCGAGCAGAGCGTGATGGAGGCCGACGCTGGCGCGGACGACGGTCTTTCCGGTCGAGAACGGATCGTAGGAGAGTCCGAGGCGAGGTTCGGGGAGGAACTGGGCGCGGTCGGTTGTGAGCGCGGCGGAGCCGGTGGCCGGCGTGGTGTTAATGACACCATTGGTGAAGCCGTAGACGGGCGCGCGGCCGTGCGAGGCGTTCCATCCATCGGTCGACTCGGAGCGGATGCCGGCGCGGAGTTCGAGGTTGGGCAGGACCTTGACGGTGTCTTCCAGGTAGCCTGCGACGAAGGTGCTGCGCCAGCCGAGTTCGGTGGTGGCAGGGACGTAGGTGAAGGTCTTGATAGTCCCCTGCAGGAAGGTGGTGAGCGAGGCGAAGCTGGCCTGGCCGTACTGGTCCTGGGCGAGGTTGTCGTTCGACTCGAGCAGTTGGAGCCAGCCGCCGGCCTCGATCTGCTGTTTGCCGCGAGTGTAGAAGATGTGGTCGTCGAAGGTGAAGAGGTTGCGGGTGGTGGCGTTGTTGGAGCCGACATTCGCGCCAGCGGTGGTAATGGTGGAGGCACCGTTGGAGGCGGTTGAGCCGGAGATGACGACGGCGCCGGTGGGTTTGCCGGTGAGGAACGTGGGAGTGACCGCCTGGATTGCCGTGGGAATCGAGCCGAGGAAATAGAAGTTGGCGCGGGAGAGGCCGATGCGGCCGGTGTTCAGCAGGCGCGGAGAGAAGACGTGCTGCTCCTGCACGCTGGCGACCTGCTCGCGCAGGCTCTCGTTGACCAGCGAGTAGGGGTCTTGCGTGGGCGTGTTGGCGATGGAGTCGTCGATGGTGTAGACGGCGAACAGCAGGTCGTTGGGGGTCAGATTGGCGTCGAAGCGGCTGGTGCCGAAGTCTTCGCGGATGTGTTGGGGCGCGGTGGCGAAGGCTTCCGCGATGCCGGTGGGCAAACCGGCGCTGGTGAGCAGTTCGGGGCCGTTCTGGACCGGCCAGAGATTCAGCAGGCCCGCGACGCCCGCACCGAGCGTCACAGGCTGCAGAACACCGTTAGCGTTGGGCACCTGACCGTTGCGCGCATTGTTATCGGGGACCAGCGTGACATCGGTGACGCCGAGGTTCTGGCGGTAGCCCTCGTAGTTGGCGAAGAGGAAGAGCTTGTCCTTACGGATCGGCCCGCCCAGCGACGCGCCGAAGTTGTTGCGCTGGAACTCGGGAATGCGGGCCGGATCGAAGTAGTTGCGCGCGTCGAAGAAGGAGTTGCGCACGAACTCGTACGCGGAGCCGTGGACATGATTGGTTCCGGATGCGGTGACGATGGAGACCTGCGCGCCCTGGCGCTTGCCGTAGGCGGCGGAGTAGGTGTCGGTGATGACGTTGAACTCGCGCACGGCCTCAACGCCGAGCAACTGGCCGCTGGTCCCGCCGGGGGTGACGTTGATCAGCGATGCGCCGGTGTATTCCACTCCGTTGAGCAGGTAGAGGTTGTCCTGCGGACGGCGGCCGGAGACGGCGAACATGTTGCCGACGGATGAGTTCGAGGTGCCGACCGAGCCCGAGCGCTGGGCGGTGTAGTTGATGGTCGCGGGATTCAGCGTGATGAGTTGGTCGTAGCTGCGGCCATTGAGCGGGAGCTCCTTGACCTGGCGTGCGTCGACAAGGCCTGAGGTCTGCTGGGTGGAGAGGTTGATGACTGGTGGGGAGTCCTGAACCGTGATGGTTTGCGCGACGCCGGCAGGGGAGAGTGCGAAGGTGACGCTCTGCGATTGGCCGACGGAGAGCGGAATGCCGGTGCGGGTCTGCTCGCTGAAGCCGTCGGCGGCTACGCGGACGGTGTAGGTGCCGACGGGGACGGAGGGCGCGGAGTAACGGCCGTCGGGGCCGCTGAGAAGACGGCGCTCGTTCCCGGTTTCGTCGTTGTGCACCAGGACATGCGCGCCGGCAATGGCAGCGCCGGTGGCGTCGGTGACGGTCCCGGAGATGGTGCCGCCGACGACTTGCGCTTTCGCGTGCGGGGTGAAGACGGCAAACAAAGCAAGCAGGCTGGCGAAAATGGAGGACAGGATGCGGCGGATCATGCAGGTCTCCTGAGATGTGGGGGCGCGCGGGTTCGCGGCGGGTTTTGAAGACTGGATTGTGCCTGGGCGTGCGTGCGGGCGCGTGTTCTCGCTAGGGGCGACAACAACGGCGTGCGCAGGGGATGGAACTGGCGGGAGCCTTTCGCGTGATCGCGCGAATGCCCACCCGCGACGCAGAGGATGCGTCGAAGATGAGGCCCCCATATTCCTTCATTGTGGCGGGTGTCATCGGGCGACTCCGTGGTTGTAGCTCCAGAAGACGAGGCCGAGCGTGATGATGGCGATGAACATTTCGCCGAGGATGCCTACAGCAAGTGGACGCCAGCCCTGGCCGACGAGGTCCTTCATGTTGGTGCGCAGCCCTACCCCGGCGAATGCGGGCAGGAAGACCCATTGCGACAGGCTCGCAAGGCTGTTCAGTTGACCCTTGGTGAAGAAGCCGGCGGTGGCCAGGACGGAGATGGCAAGGAAGCCGAGGATGAACTTGGGGAACTTCTGCCACAGGAAGAGAGGCTTGTTCCTGACGTGCGCAGCCTGGCCCCTGGAGGCCCAATAGACTGCGTATCCGAGGACGACGAATCCGATGAAGGACGAGCGCGCGGTCTTGGCTAGGATGGCCCAGCGGCCGGCATCCTGGCCGTAGAGAGCGCCGGTGGCGACGGATTCCGCGGTGTTGTCGACGGCGAGGCCGGCCCACATGCCGTAGGCCTGCTGGCCAAGGTGCAGCGAATGACCGATGGCCGGGAACGTAACCAGCGCAATGGCGCCGAGGGTGAGGATGGCGGCGATGGCGGTGGAGGTGTCTTCCTCGTCAGGGTCGATGGCGCCCTGCGCGGCCATGATTGCGGTGACTCCGCAGATGGAGGAGCCGATGGCGAGCAGGCTGGTGAGCTTGGGCGGCAGCCGGAAGATGCGGCCGAGCACCGTCATCACCGAGAGCGACAGGGCGAGTTCGACGGCGACCAGGACCAGCGACAGCCCGCCGATGTGCAGGACGTCCTGCAGCAGAAAGCGCGCGCCGACGAGCACGATGCCGAGCTTGAGCCATAGTTCGTAGGTGGCAATGCCGGGGCGGAAGATACGTGCGACGCCAAGGAAGTTCGAGACCATGAGGCCGAGCAGGATGGCCCAGAGGACGTACGAGATCTGCGGCAGGCGCAGGTGGTGTTCGGTAGAGAGAACGGTGAAGGCGTGTTCGAGCAGCTTGCCCAGCAGGCCGATGGTGAAAAGCAGCGCAATGCCGGGAAGGAACGCGGGCAGGCTCGCCGGCTTCAGGGGAGCAGTCACGTCCGGGGGCGCCGCGAAACTGGACGGGCTGTCGGCGGCGATGGGCATTGGGATGGTCTGGGTGGACATAGGGCGGACGCGGAGATCGATGGTGCGGGCCGGCGAGCGAGGCCCGCGCACGAGAGCGCTGGCCGGATTAGAACGTGATCTGGTGAATGACGCCGAAGCGGACCAGCGCGGCGAGGGTGAGGCCGAGTCCGATAGCGAGCAGATCCACGTTGATGGGCAGCCGGTGGCCGGTGCCGGGCTGCGCGGGGCGGTTTGTTTCGGGGGTTGCCATAAATCTCCTTGGTGATTCCGCTTGCTGTTCTTGATTTCCGGTGATCCTGGGTGGGGCAAAAGGAAAAAGCCCACATATCGCGCTTGGCGCTGATACGTGGGCTCCTGAAATTCTAAGGCTCGTGTGTCTCTAAGTTCGCCTAGACGGGGGATGCACCAGCGCAGCAGCGGCTCTTGCCCATACAACACAGGCAACAGCTACACATACACGCGGTGATGCGCATCACTCCCATTGCTTCGACCATATCTGTTCCGGGGGCGCCCGTCAAGTCCACGAAAGGGAGAAAATACTGTGGCTTAAAGAGGAAACCCACGCAGCGCGGTGGGGGCTGTTGCGTGGGTATTCCGGTAAAGCAACGAAGTGGGTGGACTTCGCTGTGGCCGACTCAACCCGAAGGGAGTCCTGCCACTCCCATAGAGTAGTGCGGAACCGGGGTGGCGTCAAGGGGAATTCGTGGGCCGCAGGCTACGGGAATCCACAATGTGACACGGCTGGATGGAATACCCATCTGGGGCTCGCGCTAAAGGCGGCAGATCAGCAGTTCGCGCTCGTAGATCATCTCGGCGGGCAGGTGGTCGTGGAGGTCGATGAAGAGCTCCTCGTGGTGCATCACCTCGCGCTTCCACGCGGCGGGATCGACGTGCTGGAGTTCCTCGAACGTGGCGCGCAACTCGGCTTCGGGAATGTCGAGGCCTGCCCACTGAATGTCTTCGAAGTAGGGGGTCCAGCCGATGGGCGTCTCCTTGCCCTGGGCGCGGCCGTGGACGCGGTCGACGATCCACTTGAGGACGCGCATGTTCTCCGAGTAGCCGGGCCACAGGAAGTGGCCCTCCTCATCCTTGCGGAACCAGTTGACGTGGAAGATGCGCGGAGTGGTGGAGAGCGAGCGCTGCATCTTGATCCAGTGGCGGAAGTAGTCGCCCATGTGATAGCCGCAGAAGGGCAGCATGGCCATGGGATCGCGCCGCACCCGGCCGATCGCCTCAACGGCTGCGGAAGTCGTCTCCGAGCCCACCGTCGCTCCGGTGTAAACGCCGGAGGACCAGTTGAACGCCTGGTAGACCAGCGGGATGGTGGTGGGGCGCCGGCCGCCGAAGAGAAAGGCCGAGATGGGGACGCCGTTGGGGTTCTCCCAGTCCGGGTCGATGCTGGGACACTGTGCGGCGGGCGCGGTGAAACGGCCATTCGGATGGGCGGCCGGAGTATGGCTCGCCGGGGTCCAGGGATCGCCGCGCCAGTCGATCAGGTGGGCAGGCGGCGAGTCGGTCATCCCCTCCCACCAGATGCCGCCGTCGGGCTTGCCATTGGCGCCGACCGTGAGCGCCACGTTGGTGAAGATGCTGTTCCGGCTCAGCGTGGCCATGGCGTTGGGGTTGGTGCGCTTGCTGGTGCCGGGGGCGACGCCGAAGAAGCCCGCCTCAGGATTGATGGCGTGGAGCTTGCCGTGCTCGTCCGGCTTGATCCAGGCGATGTCGTCGCCGACGGTCCAGACCTTCCAGCCCTCGAAGCCGGGGGGTGGAATGAGCATGGCGAAGTTGGTCTTGCCGCAGGCCGAGGGGAACGCGGCGGCGACGTAGGTCTTCTCCGTTTTGCCCGATGCCTCCGGGGGGGATTCCACGCCGAGGATTAGCATGTGTTCGGCCATCCAACCCTCGTCGCGGGCGATGTTGGAGGCAATGCGCAGGGCGAAGCACTTCTTGCCCAGCAGGGCATTGCCGCCGTAGCCGCTGCCGTAGGACCAGATCTCGCGGGTCTCCGGAAAATGGACGATATATTTTTCATCGTTGCACGGCCAGGGGACGTCTTTCTCTCCCGGCGCCAGCGGCGCTCCGAGGGAGTGCATGCAGGGGACGACGCGCATCTCGTCCTTGTCGATCTCGGCGAAGACGGGCAAGCCGATGCGGGCCATGATCCGCATGTTGGCGACGACGTAGGCGGAGTCCGTAAGTTCCACGCCGATGCGCGACATGGGCGAGCCGACCGGGCCCATCGAGAACGGCAAAACATACATGGTTCTCCCGCGCATGCACCCGCGAAAGAGCTGCTTCAGCTTCCTGCGCATCTCGTACGGGTCGACCCAGTTGTTGGTGGGGCCGGCGTTGTCGCGCGAGAGCGAACAGATAAAGGTGCGGTTTTCGATGCGCGCCACGTCGTTGGGAGTGGAGCGGGCGTAGAAGCAGCCGGGCCATTTCTCTTCGTCGAGCGGGTAGAAGGTGCCCGCCTCGACCAGGTGGTCGCACAGGCGCTCGTACTCGGCCTGCGAGCCATCGACCCAGTGAATGGCCGCAGGCTGGGTCAGGTCGGCCATCTTCTCCACCCAGCGGATGAGGTGCTTGTTGGTGGTGGGAGGTGTAGCGGCGCGCTTTTTCGTCATCGGGTGCGGTGGGTCCCTTGCCTTTTTGAGTTCTTCGCTTTGATTCAAGTCTTCGCTCTGCTGCATGGGCTGTCAACCGGATTTCGAACGCAGGAGGCCAAAAGCGGCCAATGCGAACGATTACCGGCCCGAACCAGTCTGCCACCGGAAGCGTACCATTCTCTGCGAGGTGCTGGATGACGGGAAGATTGTTGGTAGTGGGGCTGCTGAGTTGTGGGATGGCGATGGCGCAGGCTGCCCCGGCGCCTGCCGTGGCAGGGAAGCCGATGGCCTTCGATGTGGTTTCGATTCGGCAAAACATGGCTGATCAGGGTCCAGGGCTGCCGCAGTTTGGCCCCACGCAGGACGGATACCGCATGATCAATATGCAACTCTTCCTGCCCATCCTGACTGCTTATATTCCCCAGACACAAGGCACCGCATCGTTCACGCCGGATCAACTGATAGGCCTGCCCGACTGGGTGATGCGTGACCGCTTCGACATCGAAGCAAAGGTTAGCGGCGAAGATCTCGAGGAGTGGCAGAAGCCGGCCTCGCAGTCGGCGATGCTGCAGGCTATGCTGCAATCGCTGCTCGCGGACCGCTGTAAGTTGGTGGTTCATCGCGAAGTAAAAGAGGTCGCAGTGTACTCGCTGGTCGTGGCGAAGGGTGGGCCGAAGTTCAAGGAGACGAATCCCGATGAAGCTCATCCCGACGGAATAACTCTTCCCTGGGGCGGAGTCCTGG
This sequence comes from uncultured Granulicella sp., assembly GCA_964489045.1. GTDB lineage: Bacteria > Acidobacteriota > Terriglobia > Terriglobales > Acidobacteriaceae > Edaphobacter. The sequence continues at coordinate 24,120 of CAZAXI010000053.1, forward strand.
TTCCCGCCGGTCGCGGCATGCATCTGTATGGCGCGACCATGAAGTCATTCGCGACATTGCTTTCGCAAGTTGGCGGGGGACCTCTTATGCACCGCACGATCCAGGACAACACCGGTCTAACCGCCAAGTACGACATCCTGCTGCAAGTGCCGGATATGGGACCCCCGCCGGGCGCGCAGACGGGTGGGGCCGGCGCAGCATCCGATCCTTTCGATATGCTCCATTCCATGGTCGAAGGGCTGGGGTTGAAACTGGAGTCAACCAAGGCTCCGGTGGAAACGCTAGTCATCGACCACATGGAGAAGCCTTCGGAGAATTAGCCGCCCGGTATGGAGGCGTGAGTGCATGCCGGGGATTGTGCGATTAGCGTAAACTTTTCGCCGAGGGAACGGCGATGACAATCGGACGGACCAGGATTTCAGCTGCGGCTTGCCTGGCGGCAGGTCTGATGACGGTGGCGGCCTTCGCGCAGGGCGATCCTGCAAAGGCATTCGATCCCGCGACGGCTGCGGTGCGCAAGCCGGGCACGACGGTGCGCATCGACCTGATCGGCGATTCCACGCAGACCGACCATGCGGGCTATGGGCGCGGGTTCTGCGCGAATCTTTCGGCGAAGGTCGATTGCGTCAACATGGCCCGTGGAGGAGCGAGCACGCGTTCGTTCCGCGCGCAGGGATTGTGGGAGCGGTCGCTCCAGACCAAGCCCGACTACATGCTGATCCAGTTTGGGCACAACGACGTGGTCTTCAACCGGCCGCCCGGAGCGCCTGCTACCGGCGCACCGCCAACTGGAGCACCGCCAACTGGAGCACCGCCCGCCGGACGACCGGCCGCCAGCGCGGCGTTGGGAGGCGATCGCGCGCTCACCAACCCCGGCGACTACGAGGCGAACCTGCGCCAGTTCGTCACGGAGGCGCGCGCCGCTGGCATCAAGCCAATCCTGGTTACGCCCATCACGCGGCAGTACTTTGAGGCCGACGGCAAGATCCACTCCGACCAGACCGAACACTCCGAGACCATGCGGCGGGTCGCAGCCGACATGAAAGTGCCGCTGATCGAGTTGCAGAACGAGAGCATTGCGTACCTCGAGAGCATCGGCGAGGAGGCCGGCCACAAGTTCGAGATCACCAAGAAGGACGCGACCGGCGCCACCATCTACGACAAGACCCACTTCAACTGGGCGGGCAGCTATGTGTTCGGGCGGATGGTGGCCGTTGACCTCGGCAAGGCGGCGCCGGAGTTGAAGAAGTATGTGCGGCCGGAGGCGGCAACCCTTCCTCCGGAAGGCGAGAAGGCAATGCGCATTATGGAGGGCGGCCCGGCCAAGATCGTGCTGGTGGGCGACTCGACCGTGGCGACCGGCGGCGGCTGGGGACCGGGCTTCTGCGCCGATTTCACCGCGCAGATCGACTGCATCGATGACGCGCTCAACGGACGGACCACAAAGAGCTTCATCGATCAGGGAGCGTGGCAGAAGGCCCTGGACAGGCATGGCGACTACTATCTGATCCAGTTTGGCCATAACGACCAGAAGCC
>CAZAXI010000054.1:0-25508 GCA_964489045.1 uncultured Granulicella sp.
CCGGCCAGCTCCAAACCCTCACCTCGCCCACCTGGCTCGACGTCACCGCCAACTCCGTCACCATCTCCACCACCCTCCCCCGCGAAGCCACCTCCCTCCTCCACCTCACCTGGTGAATCCATCACGGGGGTGCCGCATTTACCTCGGGTGCCCCATGTTCGACGCGTGCTCCTCGCGTCGAACATGGGGTTACTCACTTCCGTCGGCGGCCCAGCCTCATCAGCCATCGCCCCCTAAAGTCGTCGTTCAGGCGAAGTCAAATTCTCCTTTCGACACAACAGTCGTCATTCTGGCGAAGCCAGAATCTCTGTATTTGCTTCTTGGGCAACTCTGCGTCAACCAAAGCGGGCCAACGGCCCGCGCTATCCTAGCCTGGGGCGTAGCCCCAGGTCAGATTGCCCACAACCCAAGCGGGCTGAAGGCCCGCGTCAAAACCCCGGCGTAGCCCAAAACTTCGTAGTGGTTGACCGAGGTTACCGGAACCCGGTGCGGGCCGTTTTCTGGCTGGGCGGTGACACGCCAGCGATCCGCGGATTACCATGCCACTTGTGGTGCTTCACACCTGTCCATGAGGTGGGAATAGTGTTGAAACAACCCCAGCGCAGGCTTTCGTCTTGGCTGTTGCCAGCAGCGATGTTGATGGGCGGATCAGCCTGGGTAGACGCACAGGACGCCAGCGTTCCGCACCTCGAGATTCCGCCACCTGTACAGAGTGTTCGCGCCGCGCATCCCGTGCCGGGGATGATCCAGGCGCAACAGGACGGGTTTCCGGCGGAGATCCGCACCATCACGCAGGGCGCAACCAACTGGATCGAGGAGGTGACGCTGATCAGCCGCACCCGCACGGAGATTGTATCCGCCCGCGTGGGATGGGCGTATGCGATGCCCGCGGGACTGGAGTTCCACCAGAGCGACGCGCTGAAGGTGCAGCCCGGGCTGCTGGCCGGCGGGACGTCGAACCCACTGCAAGGTCTCGACGTGCCGGCGCGCGCCGATGCGAGGGACCTGGTGGTGTTCGTGGCCCAGGTGACCTTTCCGGACAACTCGGTCTACACCTATGACCAGGCGAAGGTGGCAGCGTTCTACAAGAACTGCTGCACCGGGGCAAATGCGGGGCGCGTTCCGCCGGTGCCGCATGGTCGGCTCCAGCCGGGCATGCCGGGAGGCGAGATAACGCCGGGGAAGATGCCGCCGATGGAGCTGAAGCCCATCAACTTCGACGTGGTGTCGTTCCGGCGCGCGGACAAGCCGGGCCCCGGGCGGGAATTTCCTCTCGACGGCGACTTCATCTCTTACCGCGGATCGCCGATCGAGAGCCTGATCCTATTCGCCCACATCGGCTCCAATGGGTACACATCGATCGCCAACGAACCGGAGTGGGTGAAGACAGAGCTCTACGACTTTACCGCGAAGGTGGCGGCGGAAGATGTGGACGAATGGAAGAAGATGACGCTGACCAACAAGCGCGCCATGGTGGGCAACCTGCTGGCGGACGTGCTGAAGCTGAAGGTACACCAGCAGACCGACCCGCAGCCGGTGTATGACCTGGTGGTCGCCAAGGGCGGCCCGAAACTGATGGACTACCACGCGGGCGATACGATAACTATTCCCGGGCGCCCGCCAATTGACGGCTATGTGATGGCGCGGCTGAACAGCCAGTTTTACCTGAACGGACAGGATGCGACCATGGCTGACCTAGTCAACAACCTCTCCATGCCGGGCAGGGCCGGACGCGTGGTAATAGACAAGACCGGCCTGGCCGGCACGTATGATTTTGTGTTGGCCGCTCCGCCGCTGTTCCTGTCGCCAATGCTGCAGCAGGCGGTTGACGACGCAGGCGTACCCACCCTGCAGGAGGGCCTGAAGCAGTTGGGCCTGGAGATTGTGCCGGCCAAGGGGCCGGTGGACCAGATTGTGATCGACCACATTGAGCGTCCAGATACGAACTAAGAATCGGCGGGGAGAATCCGTGCAATGCGTGTGCCACGAAAAACGCGGTTTTCGGCAACTTCATTTGGACCAGCGGCAAACTGACCGGCGCTCCGAGCGCACTAATAACAACCCGTATATCCACAGCTTTGCTTGACACCACCCGTATAATTAAAGAAGGCCCAAACAGAGCCCAGCAGTCGTGCCCGAGCGAAATCTCAGGCCGGACCTGGAGCCTGCCAAACCGCAAGGGCGAGAAAGGCAGGAAAGTCTATACAATCTGTATATACAGCCCCGCAACTACCTTTAGAATCAACCAGGCAATTGTATATACAGACGGCTAACCGCCTTGTTCTCTAGACTTTGTCAAAAAAAGTACCCCGGAGACCAGGGGACAACCCACAGCACAGCCGCAGTCCGAACCCGCACCGACCCAACCCCGGACCAGCCCAGCCGTAAGCCATTTAGATGGAAGATTTTAGGATTTAGGTACGGGGGGGGAGGGGGGCTGGCGACCAGCTTGTGAGTCACTCGACGCCGGTTCCGCATCGGCTCAGATGTACTCGGAAGCATTCTTTCTTGTACCGTGTAATCGGCCGGTTCAAGGAAGGCGTCTACATTTCGTATGCAGCTTATTCTCGATCCCGATATGATCTGCTGCGTGACAGGTGAGCCTACGCTTACCGAGCTGGACGACATCGAGGCGCTGGATCGGGTCTACCGCGCCCGCCTGCTCCGCTTCGTCGCCTATTCCACCGGCGACCAGGACCTGGCCGAGACGATTGTGCAGGACTGTCTCCTGAAGGCGTACAACGCCCGCGACTCGTTCCGCGGCGACTGCGCCGTCTACACCTGGCTCGCCCACATCGCCACCAACCTCATCCGGGACCAGCAGCGCACGCGCAAGTTTCAGTTCTGGCGCAAAGTCCAAAAGACCGCGCCCGACCTGAACGAGCTTTCCTCCTTGCTGCCCAGCGGCGAGAGCTCACCCGAGTTGCAGCTCCTGGCCCGTGAGCAGGCGCAGCAGGTGTCCGCCGTGCTGGAATCGCTGTCGACGAATCAACGTACCATCTTTCTCATGCGCTTCATCGAAGAGATGGAGTTGCAGGAGATTTGCCAGGCTACAGGAATGCAGATCAGCACCGTAAAAACCCACCTCCACCGCGCAGTCAAGGCGGTCCGGCTGAAGCTGGGAGGGAGAATCTAATGGAAAACCAGCAATCCCACCTTACCCACCTTACCGATGCCCAGTTCAGCGATCTTCTGCTCGGTGCCAATCCTCCCGCCGTCAGGGCGCATCTCGAAGCCTGCCCGCAGTGCTCCGCGGAGGCCGAGCGAGTGTCACTTGCCATCGGCAGCTTCGAGCAACAGAGCCGCCTTTGGGCAGAGCGCCGCGCCGCCTCACAGCCGATTCTCGCGTCCCATCGCCAGCCCGCTTTCCCATGGCTCCATCGCCCGCAGGCGTGGACCGCTGTAGCGCTCGCCGTAGCACTTGCCGTCGGCATTGGCGTCACTGTGCGCAACGATCACCCGCGCGGCGTGCCGCAGCAGGTGGCGATGACCCAACCCGCTCCGGCGGTCTCGCCCGCGACGCTCAAGGCCGACAACGAGCTGCTCTCCGCGATCGACGGAGAACTGCGCGCGGATGAGTCCACACCGGCTACAATGTACGGTCTCACCGTGACCTCGCATGGCGTGCGTACGAGAGCACCCAAAAGGATCTCCAACTGATGAGCTGCCGCAATAGAGCGTTGGTGCGCACCGCAGTGATCGGGGTCTGCCTCGCGCTGGCTGCTGCCTCGCCCGCCCTGGCGCAGGGACGCGGCGGCGGCGGTCCGCCACCAGGCGGCGGAGGTCCAGGTGGTGGTGGAATGGGCGGCCCTGGTGGCGGTGGCATGGGCGGCCCACAGTTTCCCAACTCCGGTCCGGGGTCGATGGGTCCCGGCTCCATGGGAAATGTGCCTCAAACGGGTCAACGAGGCCGGGCTGACGAACCACCTCCGCGCCCAGGCCTGCAACTAGGCCCTCCGGATCAACGCTGGTGGGATGACAAGGCATACATCAAGAGCCTGAAGCTGCGCCCCGAGCAGCAGGCCAGGATGGACGCCATCTTTGAGCAAAACCGTGCAGCGCTGGTCTCGCGGATTGAAGGTGTGCAGCAGGCCGAGAACCAGATGGAAGAGATATCCAAGTTGCCTGCGCCCGACGAGTCGGCCCTGTTTATGCAGATCGACCGCGTTGCGCAGGCCCGCGCCGATCTGGACAAAGCGACCACTCACATGCTGCTCCAGATTCGCAAGGAGATGGACGCGGACCAGATCAAACGCCTCGAGAAATCGACCCAGCGATAGCTCTGAACCGTTGCGCCTTACAGCCGCAGCTCCCCGATGTAGACGGCGAATGGCGGCAAGGTCACGGCATCCACATCCTGGGCGCCCATGCCGCTGTCGGATCGCAGCACGGCCCGCAGGAAAAAGCCATGCAGGTTGAGCTTCTTAATCTCCGCCGTCAGCGATAGCTGCACCGGCGACGAAGACAGATTGCAGATTACGACGATTGGTGGCGTGCGCGGAGACGGAGAAGCGGGCCGATTCACCCAGACCAGCACGTTCTGGGCATCGAAGTCGAGAAATGTCTTGCTGCCGGTGCGAATCGCGTCGTTGTCGTGGCGGAGCGCTGCCAGCTTCTGGTACCAGAGGGTGAGCGGGTCGATTGGCGGCGGCTTCGGCGCCACAACGGGCTTCGGCTTAGCCGGTGGAACGTAAGGCACGTACGGCAGATAGACTCCGGGTGGCGGCGCAGGCGGTGGCGGAGGCGTCGGTTTGGCGGGCTGCTCCGTCGGCTCTGGGGCTTCGGGGTGCTCCGGAGTGGGTGCGAGGACGAGGTTGGCGCTGGAGTCGATCAGCGCGGCAGGATAGCTGAGGAGGTCGATGGCGGCGACCGCGTTGGCCAGCGGCGGTCGGGCATCCGGTGAGGCGGATGAGCCGGGTGCAGGAAGGTCGAGCAGAGGATTGGGTTGGGCAATGACCTGGGCCAGCAGCGGGCGAAGACCGGCGGCGTCAAGCGTTTGCAGGCGTTCCGGGCGCACGTCGATCTGCAACTGTGCGACAGACGGATCGGAGGCTCGCACGTGGCTGGCGGTCGCGTGGGGCGACGGCTTCCGAGCGGGTTGGGCGTCGGGCAAGGCGAGGTCAAGGTCGGAGATGACGATGCGTTGTCCGGCCGTGCTGGATTCCAGCTTGCGCAGGGTCTGGACAATGGCCTGCGTGTCTTCCGGGCTGGCTCCGGGGGGCGTGGCGATGTGAAGGCCGGCGACCCCGCGGGTGAGCCAGAAGCGGGCGACGCCGGAGAGGTCCGCCTTGGCGTTGGGTGCTTGAATCGTCAGCAGGATGCGAATGCCGCGGCTGCCGGCCTGGCGGAGCAGGTTGTCCAGGTCGTCGAGGTTGGGGACACTTCCGTTCGTGCCGGGCGCGGGAAGCGCGGGTGCGGGAAGAAGCAGCGCATCGACGCCGATCGACCGAAGGGAGTCGAGCCGGATCGAGATCGCTTTGAAGTCGGGCGGGCCAGTCGGCCCGGCGATCTGGTAAAAGACGGCGTGCTTCCACCATGGGTCGGCCTTAAGGCCCGAGCCAGCCAAGCCGGGCCTGGCCAGCATCTGCGCGGAGGCGCAGATCGCCGCCAGCAACAGCAGACAGGCGAGTATCCAGAGAGCGCGAAGCGGGTGGCTCGGTCGACGTCGGTGATTTGGAGCCGGGTTCGATCGGCGGCACGGGGAGGAGATCGCCATAGATGAAATTGTCGCGCTCCACTCGCTCGCCGGGAATGACGGGGACGGTACGCGAGAACATGGGGCCGGCGAAGGCAAAGGTATGAAACTCGCCGCGCTCGCCGCAGGGATCGACCTCGGCGGGCAGGTCGGCGAGCAGGCTGGCGTCGAAGGTACGGCCGGCGAACGACGGTCTGAGCGAGCGCGGGTCAATGCAAGTGAGATGCGCGCACAGGCCGGCGGCGATCATCTCCTGCGCCAACGCTGCCGTGGTGATGCCAAGGTCTGCACACCAGACCGGGAAGATGGGTTGGAGGCCGGTGCCGGCCAGCTTCTCGATGCGGTAGGCGCGGATGTCCTCGAGGTAGAGGTCGCCAAAAGCGATTCCGTAGAGGTCTTCAGCGGAGGCGCGAGCGCAAACCTCGGCCATGCGCGACTCGTAATCGGCGTTGGAGCAGGGGAAGGGAAGGTCGACCTTCCAGAGCGGCAGGCCCACGGAGGCGGCTTGCTGGTCGAGCAGTTCCTCGCGGAAGCCGTGGATGGCGACGCGGCGGAACTTCTCATTGATCGTGGTCAGAAGGGCGACGACCTCGTATTTATTTTCCCGCCGTAGCAGATGCAACGCCCAGGCGCTATCTTTGCCGCCGCTCCAACTGAGCAGGATGCGCTTCGGGGCGGGGTTCGGCTGGCTGTTCAGCGATTGCACTGAGTAATTGTATCGTTCGCGCAAAGTGCGGCGTCGTGGGCTTTGCCTATGGCGGGGAAAGGCCTTTCGCCCTAGCTCGACCAGTTCACTGCGCTGACGAGAACGGTGACCACGCCGCAGATCCCAAGTGCGGCCCCGGCGATCTCGACTACCAGGATGCTGTTTGGCGAGGTCTCGCAGGTGACGACCACGTTAACACCGTCCAGCGACTGCACCGGGACGCACTGAAACATCTTCCCGGCCGCCGCGTCAGTGTTGGTGATCAGGAGCCAGCCGAAGAGCATCGCCAGGGCGCCAACGAACACCAGAGCAACCTCGCGATCCAATTTCGACTTTGTCGCCACTGCGGGCATGATGCGATCCTCCGGCTTAGTGGTAGGCTACCGTCACCCGGCCCCTAACCGCTATACCCCCTTAGGGTTATGCAAGCGGACTGGGTGAGGTCGCGGGCGCCGGTTCGGCTAGTTCTCTGTGGGCTGTTCGATGTGGTCGATGACGATGGTGTCGGTGGGGACCTTGGTGGGTTGGAGCTTGAGGCCGAGCTGCTCCTGAACGGCGGTGAAGATGGAAGGCCACCGGCTGTCCTGGGGCGAAGATGAAGGGCTATCCTCGTTCGACCACTGCAATTTGAAGTCATATGTGCCGGGGAGACCGGTCTTGTCCTGAACGGGACTATGCAGATCGCCGACGTTCAGCCACCCGGCGAACATGGACATGGAATAGTCCTGGACGGTGAGTTCAGTGCCGTTACTTCTCATGCGCATCGACATGGTACCGCCCCTGGGTTTGGCTTCGCCGGCAGCGTCTTCCTCGGCCGGCTTCGATGACTGGAGTTTAGGGCCGTTTTTGGCGAGGATGAGATCGTAGCCTGTGACCAATCTGGTAGTGCGATGGACGGTCAGCTTGATCCGGTCTGCGAGCAGCGCCTGTAGCATTTTTTGCTTCGCCTGCCGAGCGTCGCAGTTGTTGAGGTTGACGAGCTGGGCGTTGACGGTGTCGTCCGACTTTGCCTGAATGTCGAAATGCTCGTCCTCAATCCAGGCTGGACCTCCCGACACATCGAAAAGGGTTACTCCATAGGCTTCTGAGATGAGGTTCTTCATCGTGATTCCGTTGATGGAGAGCATTGCCTCGTGGGACGAGTCGCGGACGCTCAAACTGCCGTCGCTGGATTTGATCTGCCGGATTGAGGCGACATCGTATGTAAGGGAGGGGATGGTCGCGGCGGATGGCCCATCCGGGATGCAGGGGAGTGTTGAAGCGGTCTGGGCGCAGGCGATGGGCGTGGCGAGAGCGATGAGCACGGCGATGAGAAGGCAGAGTTTAGTGCCGCAAAATGGATGGAGGGCGTAGCGCATCATGCGAAGAATGATAGTCCCGCCCGCCCGGCGTCTGAGCGGTTAGTTCTCGGAAGGGCGCTCGATGTGGTCGATGACGAGGAATTGCATGGGCACTGTTGTGGGTTCGAGCTTGAGGCCGAGCGAATCCACCAGCGTGGTAAAGATCGAAGGCGCGGACTCCTCAGTTTGGTGGTTGCTAGTCCATTCGGTGTACGTCGGCATGGAGAAGTCGTATTGCCCGGCGAGCCCGGTCTTGTCGACCACTTGCCGTCCAAGGATGGGATTCATCAAGCTACTGAAGCGTTGGGCAAGCTGCGCCATCGAGGCACTTTGCCCGATCAAGAGGCCGTGATCGGAGCCTGGATCGTACTTATCACGAAGCCCGAGGATGGGCTTCCCGGTTCGATCATGCACGCCGTCAGGGTAGGTCTCGTCCGGCGTCGCGGCTTTGAACTTCGGGCCGTTCTTTGCGACCACGAGCGCATAGGCGGGTGCGTCGCGAGTTTCGAAGTGCGCCTTCAACTGGAAACGGTCCGCAAGCAGCGCCTGCAGTGCGCCGGGAAATTCGGCAAAGTCATGCTTTTGCCACTCAGCGATGTCGGAATCGGCCACTTTGGCGTCGATGTCGTACGCGTCCGTCTTGCACCAGTCGGGTAGGCCCTGAATACGCTGGAACTCCATGACGTGGAATGCCATCCCAATGTAGATGACCGGCGGCAGATTCTTCTGATCGTAGCCATCGGCGGTTGGGCCATGGCCGCCGTAGGTGCCGGTCTTGTTGCGGCGGACAGTGGCGACCTCAAAGTGGATCGCCTTGGCGTCTGTGGCGGCGGGCTGCGGTGCGGCTGTCGATGGGTTGGTTGACTGCCCGGCGGCTATTCCGCAAGTCAGCAGCGCGACGGTACAAATCCTCGGAATCATCTCTTCACCCTAGTTCTCTGAAGGTTCGGCGGCGGGATGCCAGGTGGTGCCAAGTGCGAGATAGAGCGTGACGGCACGGGGTGGCAAGGGAATATCTTCAATGGGCTTAGCCGACTTAGGGGCGAGAAACCACCATGCCAGAGGCGCCTGGGTGATGTCGTAGCCGGCATCGTGAAGGAAGCAGAGGCTGACGCGGCCGCTCTGCTGGAGCTCCAGGTTGTGCACGTGCGCTGCCGCACTGCCCCCCGCGAGGTCCGTGGCAAGGCCGGCAAAAGGAATGAAGATGCCCGCCGCGTCGCCGGCGAGGTCGGCAGCCAGGACCTTGTTGTTGGTTGCGTTGGTGCGGAGAGCGTCCTTTTCGATTGTCTCGGCGATGTTGTCGGCGAGGACGGTAGCGAGTTGGTCGTCGTTCTGCATGCGCTCGACAACCTGGCGGGGGACGACAATGACGCCGCTGAGCATGGAGACGGCGTCGCGCCACTTGGTGGAGTCGATGACCTGAAAGCGGAAGTGGATCTTGGTGGGGTCGGAGTCAGGGAGTGCGCGCTGATAGGCGGGGATCAGGGACTGGCCGATGCGCTCGACGCGGGCCTGCATGTCCTGGTTGTGGTAAGGCGGGATCTTGCGCGGATTGACGCCGGTGAAGGCTTTGCTGAGACCGCTCTGATGGGAATCGTCGGGAACCGCGGCGGGGTCGTAGTCGGACCCGGTGCGGATTCTGTCTTCGGTGTGGTTGACCTTGTTGGGGCCAATCCCGGCGTAGTCGAGCAGGACGGTACCGTCGAGCTGCTGGACACCCGAGTAGTCGATCCACTGGTTGGTGGCGATGTCGGAGATGGACTTCAGAGGGTCAGCGAACTTGAGCTTCGTTTTCGCGGTGATGTGGAGAAGGAAGCCGTCGGCGCGGAGAGTGCGATCGGTGGCGGGTTGGGCGGCGGGAGCGGGGGGAATGAGGTCGATGATGGCGACACCGCGCACCGTGGCGGGCGCCACCGGGATGAGGACGATCCGCGCGGCGGTAAGAGTGTTCCTGGTACGGTCGAAGTAGCCTACAGCGTCGAGCGGCTCGCCGAGATAGTAGGCAGCAGGTTTTGACGCCCGGGCTGCAGAGAGCGTGCCAGTGCGCGAGCGGAACTCCGTGGTGGGAGTGAGGCGGATGTGCACGCCTTCAACATCGAAGACACCAGGGGATTGAAGCGCCGTGACGTAGCCGGAGACCTTGTAGGAATCCTGCGCTTTTGCGACCAAGGAAAGCGCGAGAAGAACTGCTACGAGAGGACGGCGTCCCTGCATGGCTGCCAGCGTACTCTATAGGGGCTGCGAGTGGAAGTACTTTTGAGTTGGCGGGGGTATGGTCAGGGGAGCTTGGCGGCTTCGGCGATAGGGTTCCAGTGGTCGGGGCCGGCGAGGAAGGTTTGCGGGAGATATTGTTTGACCTGGTCGGCGGTGAGCTGGTGGGACCAGGGAACGCGCGTAGAGGGGGACGCGCCGGGGCCGATGGAGTTGGATTCGGCGTAGTAGGCGGTGGACTCGTTGGCGGCGCTGCCCCAGTTGTTCCAGCCGACGGGATTCATCTCGGCGGGGAGTTCGGTCGAGATATAGATGACGCGAGAGTAGGTGCGCCAGGGGCGGCCGAGGCCGATCATGCGGCGAGCGGCGGCGATGGAGCGCGCTCCGGGCATAGAAGGATCGGTTGCGGCGGTGGACGGAGGAGGGGCATTGGCAGCGGGCGGAGCGGGCGGAGTGGCGCCGGGTGCGGGCGCGGGTGTGCCGGAAGGGATCGCGGCTGGTGCGGGAGGCGCTTCAAAGCCGACGGTGACTTTGGAGTTGAGGATGACATAGCCGGTGGGCTGGTCTGGCGCGGTGCGCGACTGCGCGGTGATGAAGCCGGGGCCATTGGAGTGGAGTTCGTCGCGATCAAAGACGGCGGCGGCGTTGCCGAAAATGTAGTCGACGCCGCCCTCGATGTAGCTGTCGACGTAGTACTGGCGGCCGTAGTCGGCGAAGAGGGTGTCCTGGTGGCCGAGGAAGCGGCAGTGCTTGAAGATGCTGCGATCGCCGCGGTCGGCTACGGCAACGGCCTGGCCGGTGTTGCCGGCGGCGTTCTCGAAGGTGATGTTATCGGCTTCAAAGCCGGTGCCGTTGATCTCAACGGTTTCGGTGAAGAAGGTGCCGTCGGCGACGCGGGCGTTGAGCGAGTTGGTGATGACGACGTCGGCGGGGGATTTGCCGAGGCCGATCAGGGTGATGTTGTTGTGGTTCTGGGTGACGATGACGCGCTCGTGATATGTGCCGGGGACGATCTCGATGAAGACGCGGCCGGGAGTGCCGTCGGGGTTGGGCGTGGCGAAGGGGTGGTGGTCAAGCGCGTTGACGATGGTGGGGAAGGTGACGAGATTTTCGTTGCCGGGCGCGGCCATGCGGGCGGAGGGGTCGACGCGGACGTGGATGTCGGCGGCGAGGGCGGGAAGGGCGAGAAGCAACGCGGTGAGGGCGAGGCGATTCATGCGGATGAGATTACTGCGATGTTTGCGAAATGTGCAATGGGCAGCACGAGCGCCACTCCGGGCGCCGGGGATGTTAGACTTAGGTAGTGCCGGGTCCTACGCGACGTAATCCCGCCAACCCCGCCAGGTCCGGAAGGAAGCAACGGTAACGGGTAATTACGGGCGCAGTAGGTCGCCCGGTACTTTTATTTGCAGTTGTTAGTTGCTGGTTGTTAGTTGCTAGTTGACGACTGAGGTTGTCTGATCTGCGGCGCCCCCAAGACAATTGAGGATCGATTTGAGCGCGGCACGAAGAACCCACCCTTTGCGTAGGGCCGCAAAGGATGGGCCGGATTTGTGGCGCCGGCATGGGTGGCACTTGTTCTTCGGGCGCGGGTCGGAGAGAATGATTGCCGGGCCATAAGGCATATCAGCAGGCATGGATGCGGTTCCGCTATAGAGCGAGCGCGAGAGGCAGTGAGGTGAGAGTTTGAGTCTGACGTTGAAGCCGCACAATCAAGTGCGGGCAAAGATTAGTTGCGTGGGGACGTATGTTCCACCCCGGTTGCTGACGAATGCCGACCTGGAGAAGATGGTTGCGACGAGCGATCAGTGGATTACTGAGCGGACGGGGATTCATACGCGGCACATCGTGGACAAGGGAGTGGCAACCAGCGACCTGGCTGCGGAGGCGGCGCGGAATTGTCTGGCGAAGCGCGGGATCAAGGCGACCGATCTGGAAGTAATCATTGTGGCCACTGTGACGCCGGACATGCTGTTTCCGGCGTGCGCGTGCCTGGTGCAGGACAAGATTGGGGCGAAGGGTGCGTGGGGATTCGATCTTTCGGCAGCGTGCTCGGGGTTTCCGTATGCGCTGCAGATGGGCGCGAAGCTGATCGAAAGCGGTATGCAGAAGAAGGTGATGGTGATCGGGGCGGACGTGATGAGCTCGATCATCGACTACAAGGACCGGGCGACGTGCGTGATCTTCGGCGACGGCGCGGGCGCGGTGCTGTTGGAGCCGTGCGAAGCGGGCGAGATCGGGATGATCGACTATTACCACGAGATCGACGGGTCGGGAGCGCACTCGCTGAATATGCCGGGCGGCGGAAGCCTGCATCCGCCAACGGCAGAGACGGTAGCGGCGAATATGCACGTGGTGCACCAGGACGGCCAGGCGGTGTACAAATTTGCGGTGCGGAAGATGGCGGAGGCGGCAGAGATCGTGCTCGCGCGCCATGGGGTGACGGGCAAGGACCTGGCGTGCTTCATTCCGCACCAGGCAAACAAGCGGATCATTTTATCGACGGCGGACCGGCTGGGGCTGCCGCTGGAGCGGGTGATCATCAACATCGACCGCTTCGGCAACACCACGGCGGCGACGATCCCCTTAGCCATGCAGACGGCGATGGAGGAAGGCCGGCTGAAGAAGGGCGACCTGGTGCTGCTGGCAAGCGTGGGGGCCGGGTTTACGGTGGGCGCAACGCTGCTGCAGTGGGAGATGTAGAGAAGGCAGTTGTTAGTTGCTGGTTGTTAGTTGGGGACTTTGTCGCGACGGAGGATTTGCGGCATGGCGACGGACTTTGAGGCGGCGTTCGGGACGCTGAAGGGTGTTCTGGAGAAGCATGCCGAGCGGCTAGCCGTACGCACGGATACAGCTGTTGCTTACGGTGTGAATTGCAAGACGCCGTCTCCGTTTCCACAGCACAAGGGGCAGCCGATGTGGTTCGCGGAGGTGCGCCTGGGGAAGGCGTATGTGAGCTTCCACCTGATGCCGCTCTACATGAATCCACCGCTGCAAAGCGCGATTCCTGCCGGCTTGAAGAAGCGGATGCAAGGCAAGACGTGCTTCAACTTCAAGAAGGAGCCGGAGCCGGATTTATTAGAGGAGTTGGACCAGCTTACGGGCGCAGCGCTGGCCGATTGGGACGCGAAACGCTGGCTGTAGCGCGGCTGCAGCAATGTCGGCTAGGCTTCGGCGGGTGAGCCTGCCTCCGGCGGGTGGGCGGAGACTGCGCGCGAGGTCTTGTAGAGTTTCCAGAAGGCGATGCCGGCGCTGATGAGGATGGCGCTCCAGACGACGATGAGGATCTCAGTGCCCCATTTGCGGCTGAACCGGTTCCACATACGCAGCACATGCGGGCCGTAGTAGACGCCGAGCGCTGCGAAGGCAGAATGGCGCAGGAAGCGGCTGACCGTGAACGTGGTGAGGAACTTGTTACGCGACATCTTGAGAGCGCCCGCGGCCAGGACGAACGGCGAGAGGGGCATAGGCGGCGGCAGAAGGGCGGGCAATGAGACGGAGAGGATGGCGTGCGATTCCATCCAGTTGCAGACGGGCTTTAGAAAGCGCGCGGGCACGTGCTTTTCCAGGAATGTCATTCCGCCGGACTGGCCGACTTTGTAGCTGAAGAAGCCGCCGAGAAAAGAGCCAAAAGTGGCTGCGCCGAGGAGCAGGAACAGGTTGGCGTGCTGCGCGGCGAGCACCACGACCATGATGTCGGTGATGCCGGGGATGGGCAGCGGGACGAAGGACGAGTCGACGATGGACACAAAGAACACACCGACGATGCCGAAGGAGAGCAACAGATGGATGAGTGGGTTGGAGTGATGGGCAGCGGCGGGCGTGGCTGCAGCGGGCGTGGCAGCGGCGAGGGCCCAGAGGATCGACCGGGACGAGAGCATCGTAGCTGCGGCAGGCAAGGACATAGAGAATAGGACGCGCGGAGGAGAGCGGAAGTCACGGCGCATTTCGATTTAGAGGAAACGAAGCCGAGGGAGTGGGGACAGGATAGCAGCTTCTGCAGCGTAGCGACGAAACATTTGGACAGTAGCCACGCAGTCGTCATCGAGCGTGTAGTGAATGTTGCGGGTGAGGTAGTGGCGGATGATCTCGGGGGGGATGGCGATGCGCGGCGTCCACTCGGCGACCAGCGAGTCGATGTTGGCGAGACCGTGGTCGCGGGATTGCTGAAGGTCTTCGATGAGTTGCGCGGCGGTAACCGTGGCGGCGGTGAGAGCTTCGGGGCGAACAGCCCAGACGGCGGCGACCCAGGGCAGTCTGGTGCGGGTGCGCCACTGGTGGGCCATGTCGATCCAGAGGCAGGGGCCGGCGGCTTGCTCAATGCGGCAGCGGGATTCGAGGGCCAGGAGCGCGGGATCTCCGATGAGCAGGGCGGCGTCGGCCCGGGCAAGCATGGCGATGGGATCGGCCGGTGCGGGGACGAATTCTGGATCGGTGTGGAGGAACTTGCGGAAGAGGATCTGGGCATAGGCGAGAGAGCTGCGGGATGCGGTGTCGGCGGCAATGGTGCGGACGGAAGCAAGGACCGGGTCGATGCTTTCGGCGGAGAAGTTTATTTGTTTGACGATGAGTTCGATAGAGCGGACGCGATCCAATGAGGCGATGGTGCAGCCGGGAACGATGGCGAGATCGGGCGTGAGCGATGCGATGGGGATCAGACCGAGGTCGGCACGCCCGGCGAGGAGTTCGTCGGCGCACAGGGATGGCTGCGTGTAATGGACCTGGTAGCGCTGGGCGAGTTCAGCGTTGCGGGGCGGGTGCTCGAAGTCCCACATGAGCGGAGCGGGATTGAGGAAGTCGATGGCGGCGACGCGGACGGAATTTGTGGTGTGCAGGCCCAAGTAATTAGTTTATGGCACTTCGTGCCGCTCTCGACGCTTCGCGTGGCACTTCGTGCGGTCTTTGACGCTTCGCATGAAGGCGAAGTCGGTGTTGCGGAGGTTCCGGCTCTCGTCCAGCAACTAGAATGGCAGCGGGATGGTGCGATTATGGAGCATCGAATTGAGCATGTGAGCGATACCGCGCTGATGGTTGCGGCGTCGCGGGCGCGTGAATCTGAACGGCCGGATGGACTGATTCGTGACCCTTTTGCGGCGCAGCTTGCGGGCGAGCGCGGCCAGGCGCTGCTGAGGAATGCCAAAACGCCGGCATGGATCGAATTGGGGATGGGTTTACGCACGCACTTGCTCGATGAGCTGTTGACGATGGCGCTGGCCCAGGGCGTGGATGCGGTGCTTAGTCTCGGAGCCGGCCTGGACGCGCGCGCCTGGCGATTGGATTTGCCTGCGGAACTGCGCTGGACCGAGGTCGACTTCCCCGCGATGCTCGATTACAAGTTTAGCGTGCTCGAGGATGCGACGCCGAGGTGCCGACTGGAGCGTAGGAGCGCGGATTTGAACAGAGCCATGGCGCGACAGACGGTGATCGAAGAAGCTGCACGTGGCTCGCAGAATCCGCTGCTGATCTGCGAGGGATTGCTGATGTATCTGCCGGGCGACACGGTGCATGCGTTGGCGGAGGAGGCGCACGCCGCGGGATTTCGCTACTGGCTGCTGGATTCCGAATCGTCCGCGATGCGAAGCCGCGCCCACGGGGACGCGGTGGACCAGATCAATCAGGTTCGCTCTACAGGGCACCTGGAAGGGGCAGAGGTTCGCGAGGCTATTGCGCAGCACGGCTGGAAGCCGCTGGAACGACGACTGTATGTTGAGGAGGGCCCGAAACTCGCCTACCAGCGCATTCTCTCGATCATTGCGGGTGAAGGCCGGCCCATCGAGGCGCCTCCGGACGACGGCACCGGCGTATGGCTGTTCCGCGCGGAGCGGTGAAGCCGCTGCGAGCCGGTTCAGGTGCCGTTATCGGGACGGGCGCCTGGAGAATGGAAATACCGTATTCAACGCGGCGCGCACCCGCTACAATTGGGTCGCAAATTGAGTGAGTGTGAGTCCTTTATGAACAATCGCAGATGCACCCTCGTGGTCGCCCTGGTAATGCTTGCTTCGCCCGCACTGCGGGGTCAGGCGAACCTCTCAGACATCAACCAACGACTGGTGGACCTCGGAGGGCTTCCGCGGCCCCCGATGCCAATGGATGGCTCAGCACCGCCGCGCCCAGCGAGGATTACCGACGATCAGCGTCCGCCGATGATTCTGCAACTCTCGAAGGACATCAATTCACTTCCGCCCGGGGCTGCCAAGGTGAAAGTTGCCGATGCGTTGAGCCATGCCGCCACGCAGGGCGATCCCGGCCATGACGTGATTCAGGCCGCGGCCGACACGCTGGCGCAGGCACTGTCCGAGTCGCCGCAGCAGCCAGGGAAAGACGGCCTGCCGCCGCGGCCTTATATGGATCTGGCCAAGCTATCGCGCTATGCGCAGATTACGACGAGCCTGAAGGACCCGCTACTGGCCAAGGCGGACGAGATTCTGGTCGCGAACCAGGCAGATGTGGCCAAGGCCGACTTCACGTTGAAGGACGCGAACGGGAAGAAGGTCACGCTTTCTGCGCTGAAGGGCAAGATTGTGCTGGTCAATTTCTGGTCTGCGGAATGCATGCCTTGCCGCAACGAGATGACGGACCTCGACCTGATTTATACGCACTATCAATCGCAGGGGCTGGTGATCCTGTCGGTAGTTTCGCCGACGCCGGAAAGCGTATTCGATATGAACCGCTATTTGGTGGGGCGCAGCTATCATCCACCGGTGCTGCTGGATGATAAGGGCAAGGTCGGCGCCCTGTTCCACATCGACGGCGTGCCCAGGACGTTTGTGTTCGATCGCGATGGCAAGCTGGTGGCGGAGTCAATCGACTTGTCCACGCAGCGACAGCTTTTCGGGATGCTGGCCACAGCCGGCCTGCACCCGTAATTGCGCGAGCCCGGATTTGGTTTTGTGCGCGATCGGCGTGATGGAGTGAGATGACAAAGAGCAGCGACGCAGAGCAATATGCGCTGAGCATAAGAGAGAGAGCCAGGCTGGGATGGTTGGCACTGGCGCTGACGCCAGAGATGGGGCCTACGCGGATTGCGCGGGCGATTGCGCGGCTGGGGGCTGGTTCTGGCGGGGCGGAGCGGGTGTTTGAGGCATCGCTGACCGAGTTGGAAGGTGCGGGGCTGCCGGCGCGGGCGGCGCAGTTTGTGTTTGAGGGGCGGGCCTTCGAAGCGGCCGAGGACGAAGCCAAGCGAGTTGCGGAGACGGGCGGATTTTTCCTGACCCGTGACGATGAAGCTTACCCGCGGCGGCTGCTGGAGATCTACGATCCACCGGCCGCGCTTTGGATTAGGGGGAATGCCGCGCTGCTTGCGCGGCCCGGGATTGCCGTGGTGGGAACGCGGCAGCCTTCGCCATACGGGTTGGGCATGGCGGAGATGTTGGCGCGCGATCTCGCCAACCGGGGCCTGGTGATCTTCAGCGGTATGGCGCGCGGCGTGGATTCGGCAGCGCACAAAGGGGCGCTCGATGCGGGCGGAAAGACAGTTGCGGTGTGGGGGACGGGCATCGACGTGGTGTATCCGAAGGAGAACAAGAAGCTTGCGGAGAGGATTGTAGAGTCAGGCGGGACCATCGTGAGCGAGTTTCCGCTAGGGACGTTTCCGGCGCCGCAGAATTTTCCGCTGCGCAACCGGATACTCAGCGGGATGAGCATCGGGGTGCTGGTGGTGGAGGCGGGTGAGTACTCGGGCACGCGGATTACGGCGCGCTGTGCGATGGAACAGAATCGCGATGTCTATGCGGTGCCGGGGAACGTGACCAACAAGAATGCGTGGGGGCCGAACACACTGATCAAGCAGGGCGCAAAGCTGACGGCGACGTGGGAGGATGTTTGGGAAGATCTGCCGTCGACGGTGAAACGGGAACTTGAAGAGGAGATGGGGGTTGCGAGACAGGTTGAATCGAATGCAGGGGGAGCCGCATCCTTATTTAACGATCCTGACGACAGGCCTCTTCCGGAGTATGAGCGGGTGGTGCTGGACCGGCTGCGAAGAGATGAGGCGTTGCAACTCGACGATTTAATCGAAGGGCTGGAGGCGCAGTTGGGTTCGGCGGAGATATTCACGGCGTTGTTTGAACTGGAGCTGCGCGGCCGGGTGAAGCAATTGCCGGGAAAGAACTATGTTCGCTGCTTCTAGGCGGCGCCCACACAAGTTGAACTGCTACTGTGGCTCAAATGAATCAGTGCGGATGAAACGAGAGCAGATTGAGCATCTTGACCTCGCTGGATAGCTTTGCAATGGCTTTGTTTTGAAGCGATGCGTCTGAAACGAAATTGAAGAAAAGTAGTCTATGGGTGTAGATTCTCGACTGGCGCTGAAGTTTTTCCGATGCACGGTGGGTTCGCATGTTTGGCGGTTCCGTGTTAGGTTCGCATTGAAAGATGCGGGAAGAGTTTTTTGTACATTTGCAGTTAGGTTTGATGGGTGAAGGGAACGAATGGCAAAGTCACTTGTGATCGTGGAATCGCCGGCGAAGGCGAAGACGATCAATAAATATCTCGGCAGCAACTACCAGGTGGAGGCCTCGATCGGCCACATCATGGACCTGCCGAAGAACGACATTGGCGTGGAGCTTGTGAACCGGACGTTTGAGCCAACGCTGATTGTGTCTCCAGGCAAGGAAAAAGTGGTGGCCCATCTGAGGAAGCTGGCGGCGAAGGCGGACTATGTGTATCTGGCGCCTGATCCGGACCGCGAAGGCGAGGCGATCGCCGCGCATCTTGCGATGCAGCTCGCGCCAGTGATGAAGGACAAGGCGATGCTGCGGCGCGTGACCTTCAACGAGATTACGCAGAAGGCAGTGAAGGCCGCATTTGAACATGCACGCGACATCGACGAAAACCTGGTGGACGCGCAGCAGACGCGGAGGGTGCTCGACCGGCTGGTGGGATACCAGGTCTCGCCGTTGCTGTGGGACAAGGTGCGGCGCGGATTGAGCGCGGGGCGCGTGCAGACGGTGGCGCTGCGGCTGATTGTGGAACGCGAGCAGGAGATCAACGATTTTAAGCCGGTGGAGTATTGGACGATCGACGCGAACCTGAAGACGAAGCGCGAGGGCCAGGAGTTTGCTGCGAAGTTCACCGGCATCGATGGCGTGCCGGCGCGGGTCGCGAATGGGACGGACGAAGAGGGCAAGGAGCAGTTTCTCGCGGGCGCCCTGGAGAACGGCGAGCGCACGGCGGCGGTAGTGGCGCAGTTGGAGAAGGCTGCATGGTCGGTTGCGAGTGTCGACCGCAAGGAGCGCCGGCGCAATCCGATGGCTCCGTATACGACGAGCAAGCTGCAGCAGGACGCTTCCAGCCGGCTGGGCTTCAACGTGCGGCGCACGATGGGTGTGGCGCAGCGGTTGTACGAAGGCGTGGAGATTGGCAAAGAGGGCACGGTGGGCCTGATTACCTACATGCGTACCGACTCGACGCGCGTTGCCCCGGATGCAATTGCGGAGGCGCGTGACTATGTCGGCAGCCTGGGCAAGCAGTATCTGCCGGAGAAGCCGAACGAGTTTGCAGGCAAGCGGCAAGAGCAGGCGCAGGATGCGCACGAAGCGATTCGGCCGACGCGGGTGGACTTTGCGCCCGATTCAATTCGCACGAGCCTCAGCGATGAGCAATACAAGTTGTACAAAATGATCTGGCAGCGGTTTGTCTCGTCGCAGATGACGCCGGCGGTGTTCGACCAAACGACGGTGGACATCGCGGCGAAGGCGGACCGGACCTACGACTTCCGCGCGACCGGAAGCACCTTGAAGTTCGACGGCTTCCTGAAGGTGTGGGATGGCGGCTCGGAGGATTCGATCCTGCCGGAGCTGAATGCGGGTCAGACGCTGGACAGGATTTCGGTCGATTCGGAACAGAAGTTCACACAACCGCCGCCGCGCTACAACGAGGCGAGCCTGGTGAAGGTGCTGGAAGAGCGGGGAATCGGGCGGCCTTCGACGTACGCGTCGATCATCAACACCATCCAGGACCGCGACTATGTGAAGAAGATTCAGGCGAAGTTCGTGCCGACCGAGATTGGCACCGTTGTGACCAAGCTGCTGGTGAAGAATTTTCCGTACATCTTTGACACGGCGTACACCGCGACCCTGGAGAGCGAACTGGATGCGGTGGAAGAAGGACACGAGCGTTGGACCGATTTGCTGAACGGGTTTTACGACCACTTTGAAGAAGAGCTGGTGGTCGCCGGCAAGAACATGGAAGACATCAAGCGGATGGAGGAGCCGACCACCGAAATCTGCGACAAGTGTGGGGCGCCGCTGGTGCTGAAGTGGGGCAAGTTCGGCAGCTTCTACTCCTGCTCCAACTTCACCAAGAAGAAGCCAGTGACGGTTGCGGCGGGGCCATGGAAGAAAGATGCGAAGGCGGTGACCAAGAAAATCACCAAGGCGCTGCACTTTCCGATGACTGTGAAGGGAATGATCGAGGACGTAACCGAGTTCTCGCTGGAGGTCGCGGATGTAAAAGCCATGACGGCTGCGATTGAGCAGGCGCAGCAGGCGGCGAAGAAAGTGATTGTCGAACAGGTTAGCTGCGACTTTACCAAGGAGAACTTTGCGGCCAAACCGGACCTGAGCGCTCCGGGCGCAGATGATGTTCCGGAGAAGGAGTTCTGCGACAACTGCGGCAAGGAGATGGTGCTGAAGAACGGGCCGTGGGGGCCGTTTATGAGTTGCCCGGACTACTCAGCCGACCCGCCGTGCCGAACGATTCGCAAGCTGACGCAGAAGGTGCAGCAGAAGCCGCCAGTGCAACTGGACGAGGCTTGCCCGAAATGCGGCAAGCCGCTGCTGCAACGCCACGGCCAGTACGGCGAGTTCATCGCGTGCAGCGGCTATCCCAAGTGCAAGTACGTCAAACAGGAATTGCTGGATGTTCTGTGCCCGAAAGATGGCGGGGACATCGCGGTGCGGAAGACCAGGCGCGGCGACACGTTTTACGGTTGCGTGAACTACCCGAAGTGCGATTTTGCCAGCAACCTGAAGCTGGTGAACCAGGTGTGCCCGAAGTGCGACAGCGCGTACCTGCTGGAAGTGGCGAACGCCAAGGGGACCTATCTGGTTTGCCCGAACAACCGGGAGGCGCTGCCGAAACGGCGCAGGCGCAAGGGTGCAACGGAGGACGAGAAGCCGGCCACGCCGGAGTGCAGCTATCAGAAGAAGATCGGGCCTCCGGCGACGGTGCCGGTGCTCGAACTGCCGGATCCAGAGAAGACGCGTCCGGTAGTGGAAAGCGTGGCCTAGGCAACGGACCGTCCGGTTTGAGCCCCGAGAGTCCGGGTAGTGGGGACGGATTGGGCTGGGCTTTCGATTCTGCACCAATCCTGATACAATTACAGTCGCGCAAGTTGCGGTCACGCGCCTGCGGCACTATTGGGCGCACTCTGTGCGTGATCGTAACTTATTGAAAAGAATGCAGGATTTGGCTATGGCAAAGGCAGTGTGGAACGGTCAGACCCTCGCCGAGAGCGAGAAATACGAGACGGTTGAGGGAAACGTCTACTTCCCGGACGAGTCGGTAAAACGGGAGTTCTTCAAGGCAAGTTCGACGACTTCGAGTTGCACCTGGAAAGGCCAGGCCCGGTACTACACCCTGGTGGTCGATGGCCAGGAGAATCCGGACGCGGCGTGGTATTACCCCGACCCGAAGCCGGCGGCGCGGAATGTGAAGCACCATGTGGCATTCTGGCGCGGCGTGGAAGTAACGACCTAGCGATCGCGCTCCTATATGTAATGCGCTTTGGAATGTGCGGGATTCCACGAGGGAAGGCGCCTGCGGCCCCTAGTAAGCCTGGGTGCGGTCGATGGGGAGGCGGACCTGGAAGCGAGTGGCGCCTGGTTTGGAATCGACCGTTACGAAGCCATTGTGTTTGTTGACGATCCGGGTGACGGAGTCGAGGCCGAGACCGAGGCCCTGACCGGGCGGCTTGGTGGTGTAGAACGGCTCAAAGATGCGGGAGACGACCTCGGGCGGGATGCCGGGGCCGTCGTTCCATATCTCGATGGTGACCATCTCGCCGAGTTGGCTGGTCCTGAGGCGCAGGGTGCCGCGCGGGACGGCAGGGTCGCCGTTGCTCGCATGCGTCAGACTCATGGCGTCGAGAGCGTTTTCAATGAGCTCGGTCCAAACCTGGTTGAGCTCGCTGCCGTAGGCGCTGATGTGGGGCACCGCCGGGTCATACTGGCGTTCGACCAGGACTTGGTCCAGGCGTGAGTTGAACATGGTGAGGGTGGTGTCTAGGGACTGCGCCAAGTCGATCTCCTGGATGGGCGCCTGGTCCATGTAGGAGTAGTCCTTGATGGCGGAGATAAGATCGAAGATGCGAACGGTGGAGTTGACGACGGTCTCGGCCATGCGTTCCACACGAAGCGAACTGGAAAAGGCTGCGGCGGAGACGGCCAGCGCCTGGGGCGAGAGCAAGGTGGCGAGCTCCTCGAGATGCGCGATGGTCATGGGAGACTCGGCAACGACCGAGGCGATGACCCACGGCTCGGGGATGCCGCGGGCAGCCAGCCAGGCGCGGAACAGCTCCTCGCGGTCGCTGAGGTCGAGCGGGTTGTCGGGGAGAATGGCGCGGCTGGTGTAGCCAGCCATTTTCTCGCGCGTACGCCGCGCCCAGTCCTGATACTGCTCCAACTGGCCGGTCCTCGCGAGGGTTGCGCCGAGCTGTTGCTTGAGGTCGCCGAAGCTGCGGAGTTCGCCGAAGAGGCTGGCGGCGGAGCGCTGGGCGGCAGAGGCGGGATTGTTAAGCTCGTGCGCCAGGTTTGCCGCCAGCTTGCCCAAAGCGGTGAGCTTTTCCGCCTGCATCTCGATGCGGGTGACCTCGCGGACGCGGTTGAGCAGGACGGAGACGCAGCGCTGCGCCATGGATGGGATGGCGGCGAGCATCTCCGGAAACTTCTCTTTGGCGATATCGAGCGACCAGGCGTAGCCGACGCTGTAGCCGTTGCCGCCGTAGCCCTTCATACGGGAGTATGGCAGCAGGCCGGAGAGCTGGCCAACGCGCGCGATGAATAGCGAGAGATTGCCGCTCTGGGAGCGGCGCACATGAATCTCGCCGGCGAGCAGGATGTTCATGCCGAGGGGCGGATCTCCCTCGCGGAAGATCATGGTTCCAGGGCCGACTTTGCGTTCGGTGCCGTTATGTGCGAGCCAGAGGTAATCGTGGTCGGAGAGACCGTCGAGGCCCTCGACTTTGCGCAAGGCGGCGACGATCTCAGGGACGGGAGTAGGCCCCGCAGCGAGGGCGCTTTGACCAAGATCGAGCTCGGAAGAGGTTTCCATTGTTGTCGAGTTTACCTCGACCGGCAAGAGTAAGGGCGTGTGCGCGCCTCCTTTTTCCGGAGAAGCTGTGCACACGCCCGAGCGTTGAGGCCTGGGAGGTTCTCTCTAGCGCCGGTCTGACAAAGAGTCGAGGCTCGCGGTGAGTTCGTGGATGTCCACGGGGGCGGCTGAGCGAATCTGCACAGCGCCGCTCTGGTCGAGCAGGATCACGAGGAAGTCCCCGGGCAGAACGTGGAACCGGCTGCGTGCGTCGGCCTGCTCGCCGGGAGTGCCCAGGGGCAAGTTTTCGAAGGTGAACAACTCATCGAATTTCGGGGCAGTCGAGACTGGAACGACAACCGTGTTTCGAATCGAGAGCTCAAAGCTATGGCGCTCAATCAGTTCCAGTTGCCGCTTGAAGCTGGGGCTGTTTGCGTCGGGAGCGAAGACCATGAGGATGCGCGCATTGTTCTGGAGCTGGTTGAGGGAATGCTGCTCCTGAGCGGCACAAGTTCCCAGAAGAACCAGAAGAAAGAGGGGCAACTTCAGCATCGGGGAGTGCTCCTTAAGTGGTACAAGGTCACCCATAGGTGTCAGGGGGCTAACACGTACAGGTCATATGGACTGGTTTGAAGCTAGCATAGCCCCGGAGTTTCCGATGCAGCAAAATGGGGTATTTCCCCGGTATCTTTGGTAATTCGTAACCAGTTATTTTACAAATAGATAACAGGACGTGCCGGCCAAAGGCCACAATCGGCCGTGACGCTGCGCCCACCGCTAACTGGCTGATTCCTGAAAGGAAATACCCCAACCCCAGCGATCAGTTGTGAGCGCGGAGTTGGGGCAATTGGTTAGTAACCGGCGAGGCATCGCTTGCGCTGACGCTGCCTAGGCTTTCTGGACGGCGCCGTCGACCACTTTGACAGGGTCGAGGAAGGGCATGGCGGCGCGCAGGCCGGCCCCCACGATCTCGATGGGGTGAGCGGCCTCGGCGGCGCGGATGCGAGTGAACTCCTTGCGGCCAGTCTCGTTCTCTTCGATGAAGCGCTTGGCGAAACTGCCGTCCTGAATTTCGTCGAGCAGCTTGCGCATGGCCTTCTTGACCTCGGGTGTGACAATGCGCGGGCCGGCTACGTAGTCTCCCCACTCGGCGGTATCGGATACCGAGTAGCGCATGTAGGCAAGGCCGCCGCGGTACATCAGGTCGACAATGAGCTTGAGCTCGTGGAGGACCTCGAAGTAAGCGAGTTCGGGCTGGTAGCCGGCCTCAACCAGGGTTTCGAAGCCTGCCTTGACCAGCGCTGACGTGCCTCCGCAGAGGACAGCCTGCTCGCCGAACAGGTCGGTCTCGGTCTCCTCGGTGAAGGTGGTCTGGAGAACGCCGGCGCGGGTGGCGCCGATGCCCTTGGCGTAGCTGAGGGCCTGGGCGAGCGCGTGGCCGGACGCGTCCTGTTCCACGGCCACAAGCGCCGGTGTGCCGCCGCCTTCGGTGAAGACCTCGCGGACGCGGTGGCCGGGGGCCTTGGGAGCGACCATGGATACGTCGACGCCGGCGGGCGGCTGGATGGTGCGGAAGCGGATGTTGAAGCCATGGGCGAACATCAGCGTGACGTTGGGCTTCATATTGGGGGCGATTTCCGCATGGTAGACCTTCGCCGCGGTCTGGTCGGGCGTGAGGTTCATGATGACGTCGGCCCACTTGCTCACGTTGGCAACGGTATCGACGACCAGGCCGGCTTTGCGGGCGCGATCCGCGCTGGGGGAGTCGGGGCGGAGGCCGACGCGGACGTCGACGCCGGAGTCCTTCAGGTTGAGGGCGTGGGCGTGGCCCTGCGAGCCGTAGCCGATGATGGCGACTTTCTTGGCTTGAATGAGTGAGAGGTCTGCGTCTGCGTCGTGGTAGGTCTTTGCCATGAGTGTTCGTTTTCCTTTGTATGTATATGTTAGCTGAGAGTGAGGGCTTAACACCGATAACACCGGATTGAACCGATTCAAGACGAGAGGCTAACCACGGATTTCACGGTTGGACACGGATGAGGTCATCTTATCCGTGTCTATCCGTGGTGGCTCTTGGTCTTATTCCTCTTCTTCTTCGAGGCCGGGGAACTGGTTGGGGATGATTTCGGCTTTGGAGAGTTTGGGGCGGGGGGCGATTTTGGGTTTAGCGCTGCCGTTGGGGGTGGCGAGCGCTTTGAGGACACGGCTGGTATGGACGCCGCGGCGCATGGCCATGCGGCCGGTGCGGGAGACCTCGAGGATGGTGTAGCCGGACTCGCGCAGGACCTGGATGAGGCCCTCGATCTTG
>CAZAXI010000055.1:0-25066 GCA_964489045.1 uncultured Granulicella sp.
TCAAAGAACCAGTCCTTCTTCGGATCGCTCTTGCCCACCGTATACGTCAGCCCGTTCGGGAATAGCAGCGCGTAGCGCAGGTTCCATCCCCACAGCCAGAAATTCTTCCCATCGCCTTTCAGAAACTCATCGGCCGCGCGGTCCGGAGTCCCAATCTCCCACACCTGCTTGCCGAACCGCACCGGCTTCCACACCAGTTTGCCCAAGTCGATCGTCTTGCCCGGCTCGACGGTAATATCCGCCTGCGCAAAATCCCCCAGCACTCCATCCGCCGTCGCATGCAGCGTGTACTTCCCGGGAATCACTTTCGTAATCGCGAACTTCCCATCCGCCGTCCCGTCGTTGAAGAACTGATAGAACCGCGCATCATGAATCCAGCTCCCCGCATCCGGATTCGGCGTGAAGTTGAACCCGCCCGGCCTCGGACCGCGCCCCGCACCTGGCGCTCCGCCCGGGCCACCCGCTCGGCCCACTCCTGATCCGCCACTCGGTGCCGGACTGAGCCCCGGAGCCGGCGCCGTTCCCGGGCCTGCACCTGGCGCTCCACCTCCTCCTGGTCCCGCACCCGGCCCACCACCTGGCCCTCCCCCGAACGCCGGCCGCGGAATCGTCGCCGGATCAATATCCGCATGCGTCAACCCCACCACCAAATGCGGCAGCTTCTTCGAACTCCCCTTCGGCGCCAGCGGATCGACCAGCACGATCTGCCCCTTCACCGTCCCGCGCTCCGCCAGCGGAGTATAGGGCACGCCCTTGACCCAGTCATACGGCCACTTCGTATTCTCTTTCTTCCACTGCGCAGTGGCGTCGGCCCACAGCGCGTTTGCGTTCGCCGTCCAGCTCGCCGGCACCGTCGGGTTGCCCTCAGTCGCCTTCAGCGTTTCCAACTCCGCCTGCGTCGTCGGCACCGGATTGTCCAGCTTGTTCACATACACAAAGATCGGCCCAATCACTTTGCTCCACTCTTCGCCGGCGGGAATCGTCGCATGCGTGCCGTCGTAGTGGCCGCTATGCCAGTAGTCCAGAATGATCGGCGGCGGATTCGCATTATCCCCAAAGTGCGCATCCAGGTCGATCCGGGTCGGCCCGCCGCTCAAATACTCAATCGTCGGATTGATGAACCACACGCCCACATGGTTCTTCGTGCTCGACCAGCCATACGCCTTGGTCACGTACTGCATCCCCGAGTAGCTGTACTTATGCTCGACGGAGTTTTTATAAACGCCCTTCGCCATAATCCGCTGTTCTTTCGCATGCACCACCACGCCCGTGCCCCAGTCGGTTGGCGCGGCCTCCAGCATGTTGCGGTCCTTGTCCACCGTAATCCAGTCGAACGACCGGTCCAGCGAGTCGATAAAGCGGTCCTCCGCGCCCGTCCCAGCCGTCGGATACGAAGCCGGATGGCTGAAGATCGAGTAGGTATAAATCCCGCTGTCCCCGCGCCCCAGCGAGTAGCGCAGTTCCACATCGCACTGTGTTCCGCCGCCCGGAGCGCCCGCCGTAAATGTGAACTTCCCGCCGCCAACCCCCTTGATCGAGACCTCCGCCCGCGCGCCCCCATTCGCCGCCGGATCGATCGTAATCGCATTCGTCACCTGCGGCGCGCCCTGCGGCGTGTGCTCCCAAACGCCGCGGCTCCCCGTATCGAAGCCCTTGTATACCAGCCCCGACAAGAACCCGCTGTTCTTGCCCACCGTCGCCTTCACAATCCCGTTGTCCAGCGTCCACGAATTGCCGTTATCTGTAACCGTAACGGGAGCGTTTACGGCCGGCACGCTCTGAGCGCGCAGCAGTGACGGCATCGCCGCAATCGCAACCAGCGCAACCGCAGTCAGCCACAAGGGACAGTTCGGGCGAAGCATCTTCATGGGGGTCTCCACAAGGAATTGACGTCCCCGCCCCATCCAAAGACGCACGCCTCCGCCGCCCGTGATTGTCATTCTGACCCTGAGCGGAGTCGAAGGGGAAAAATCCCCGCATTGGTTTTTGCTTCTGAGATAGGCCTGGGCTTTAGCCCTGGCACTTCGGACACCACAAAAACGGGGGTTTTAACCCTTGGGGCTTCTGCAGCGCCGCGTGCCCCACATCTCGCTTCTGAGACGTCGGAGGTCGCGGCGTAAAATCTTCCACACGATGACAAAGCCTCCGGCACGCGCTCCGAACCTCCGCCGAAAATCTCGACTCCTCACCGCGGCGTGGATAGTCGCCCTCGCCTGCCCAATGCTGCTTGCCCAAACCAACGCAGCGCCCGGCGCGACCCCGTCCCCTGCGCCTTCCTTCGACGTGGCCACCATCAAGCCGCATACGGCCGGAACCAGGACATCGTGGATCGGAATCACGAATACTCCCGACGGGGTGGATGCATCCTCCATAACGCTGACCATGCTGATGCAGTACGCCTACGGTCTCAAGACCCTGGACCAGGTGTCCGGTGCACCGGACTGGGCGAAGACTGAGCACTTTGATCTTCAGGCAAAGATGAGCGCAGAGGACATCGCGCAAATGAAGAACCTGAGCTTCGCTGAGGCGACGGCGCGGCGCGAACCGATGATGCAGGCGTTATTGGCGGAGCGATTCAAACTGAAGGTACATACCGAAACCAAACAGGTGCGGGTCTATGACCTGATAGTCGCCAAGGGCAGTTCCAAATTGAGGGACGCAGCAACCGACCCCAACACGGCGATGGGAAAAGATGGCAAACCCTCAACCGGCATCCGCTTTCTGAAAGACACCTCCAATGTGATGGCGTATTCCATGACATCGCTGGCGGACTTTCTGTCATCGCCGGCAGCAGGAGTAGGACGTCCCGTGCT
The DNA here is from genome assembly GCA_964489045.1 of uncultured Granulicella sp. Lineage (GTDB taxonomy): Bacteria > Acidobacteriota > Terriglobia > Terriglobales > Acidobacteriaceae > Edaphobacter. Next base: position 2,814 of record CAZAXI010000055.1, read on the forward strand.
GGACAAAACCGGACTGACCGGCACCTACAACTTCACCATCAACTGGTCAGTCTATTCGGCCCAGATCATGATCCGAGACGGGGTGGCAGTCGGTTCTGCTGCAGGGGACGACGCGCCCTCGATCTTTGGCGCTCTACAGGAAGTCGGCTTGAAACTCCAGCCGTCCACCGGCCCCATCGAAACCATCGTCATCGACCACGTCGACCACCCCACAGCCGACTAGCCGCCGCCCTTCGCCTTTGCCTTTGCCTTCAATCGTCTTTGCCCTTGATCGGTTCCATCGGTGTCATCGGTGTTAAGCCTCTTTCCCCCGCCCACAGCGTAAAATCCTCCCATGGACTGGAAATCCCGTCGCATCAGCACGATCCTGGAAGCCGCCCTCGTCGAGGACAAGGCCGCCAACGACATCACCACGGCCCTCACCATCGATCCCGCCCTGCGTGCCACCGCCACCATCATCGCCAAGGAGCCTTGCGTCGTCGCCGGCATCGGCTGCATCTCCGCCTTCCTCGCGCTCTTCGCCAAAATGTCCGACCGCCCCGTCGGCCGCTTCGAAGTCGTCTCCCACCCCGAAATCTTCGACGGCGTCCACGTCAAAAAAGGTCAGGCCATCGCCGTCATTCGCGCCAACGCCGCGTCCATCCTCTCCACCGAGCGCGTCATCCTCAACCTCATGCAGCGCATGTCCGGCATCGCCACCCTCACCAGCGAATTCGTCGCCGCCGTCCGCGCCGCCAAATCCAAAACCAAAATCCTCGACACCCGCAAGACCATCCCCGGCCTGCGCGCGCTCGACAAATACGCCGTCTGCTGCGGCGGAGGCATCAACCACCGCCTCGACCTGCAGGACGGAATCCTCATCAAAAACAATCACATCTCGCTCGGCGGCGGCATCCCAGCAGTGCTGGAGCGCGCCCTCGCCGGGCGCAAGCCTGGCCAGATCGTCCAGGTCGAAGTCCGCAACGGATTCGAACTCGGCCAGGCCATTGTTGGCAACGCTGACTCCATCCTGCTCGACAATATGACCGTCAAAGAAGTAGCCAAGGCCGTCAAGGCCATCCGCACCGCCCTGCCCAAAGCCACCGTCGAAGCCTCCGGCAACATGAACCTCAAGACCGTCGCCGACTACGCCAAAACCGGCGTCGACTTCATCTCCGTCGGCGCGCTCACCCACTCCGCCACCGCCGTCGACCTCAGCATGCGCATCACCGCCGACCTGCTCTAACGCCAGCCCGCACTCGCTGGCGGTATCGCCCTAAGGTATTGTCTAAGGCAAGGACAATTCCATGCTGCGTAAGTGCTGTGTTTTGGGATTCATTTTCCTGGCGTTCTTCAGCTCTAGATCCTATGCCAGCGGCGACTTTGGTTGCGACGCGCCGAGAGGAACCATCTTCTTTCGCGGTTATGACAGTTGCAACAGTGTCCCATTCCTTAGTCCGTCCAACGACAGCCGGCTGAATCTTGAGCTGTTGCTAATCGACGCCGGCAAGCTGTCGGGAACCTTGAACACACCGCTAACGGAGACGCCAACCCAGTATTACCAGCCGCCGCGGGACCGCGTCTTGCTGCGGGTCCCTTTCGATTTCGAGGATTGGCAAGTCAATGAACCGACGTCGAGCGCGGCCGCCGATGCCGGCAGCGCGAATAGCAACGCGAATTCTAGTAATTATGCTCAAGGCGAAGGAAGTCGCTGCAGCCATGCTGGCGACGGTATGGAGGCATTCAACAAAGCCGTGAATGCGGCCTCCGCACTGCCGAAAGAGGATGCCTCGATCTTGATTTCCGCCCGCAGTGCTTTGGTGCCCGACTGCGACGTCGCCACGAATTCCGATTGGAAGGCGCCCCCAGGCATTCGTTCCGCGCTGGGACTTGAGTTTTCAACCTATATCGCGGGCGCAAAGGCGTTCTATGACGGTGATTTCCCAGCAGCGCTCAGTAAATTCAATAGCCTCAAGAACAGCGCCAACCCATGGCTAAAGGAGACGTCCCGCTACATGGCCGGGCGGACCTCGCTCAACAGCGCACAGTACCACGCCTTTGGAGAATGGGGAGAGTTGAGGCTGGACAAAGTGGACAAAGACAACTTGAAGGATGCGGAAGACGCCTTCAACTCCTACCTTCACGATTTTCCTCATGGAATCTATGCCGCGTCTGCGCGGGGGTTGCTGCGGCGAGTCTATTGGCTGGGTGGCGACCAGACCCAGCTGGCTGAAGCGTTTGATCGCGCACTTGCGGATTCAGATAAGGGCGCAAACAACGTCACCGTATCGGACCTCGTCCAGGAAGCCGACGCAAAATTACTTGCCTCAGTGAAGATCGACCAGATTCAGTCACCCCAGTTCCTGGCGATTGTCGATCTAATGAGCATGAGATCGGACAGCCCAACCGCCACCGCTCCGCTGGCGCTGAAGGACCTTGAGGCACAAAAGAGCCGCTTCGCGAGCCATCCAGCCCTATACGACTATCTGCTTGCCGCCTTCCATCTTTATGTCGACAACAAACCTGACCAGGCCCTGGCGCTACTACCCAACCTGTCCGGTCCGCGTCTCAGCTATTTTGCTTTCAGTCAGCAGACTTTGCGAGTCCTGGCGCTGGACGCCGGCAAGCAGTTTGATACTGAGCGCAAGCTGTTGCTGCAGATGTTGCCGATGGCCAAATTGCCGCTCGAGTCCGAGCAACTGCAACTGGCGCTTGCCCAACTGGAGGAACACACAGGCCGCCTCGATCGCGTATTCGCGCCCGCATCGCCGATTCAAGCCAAGCCAATCCGCACCATCCTGGTAGAGTACGCTGCCAGTGCCGAGATGCTGCGGCAGCGCATCAAGGACCCAAAGGAAAACCGGGGTGTGGCCGACGCCGCGATGTACACGCTGCTTTACAAGGAACTCACGGACGGCAAATATCAGGCTTTTCAGGCCGACTTGGCGCTCATGCCACCTAATCCGTCGGGGCTGTTGGCCCCGTTTGTCGCCGCCGGTGACAGTGCGGGCACAGAGTACCGATGCCCCTCTTTGCGCCAGGTCGCCGCCACATTACAGCGCAATGCGAGCGATGCGCAAAGCCTGAACTGCCTTGGCGAGCTGGTCCGGATTCATGGTGTCCATTACGGCCAGGACGCCGTGCCCCCAGCCACTGACCTTGGAGGCAGTGATATCTTGTTTCCCGGAACAGACTATTCCAGACTGGATAGCTATCTGAAGGTGATTGCCAACCATCAGGCGGCAGCCGATGCCAGAGCCTACGCGCTTTACCGCGCCGTAAACTGCTTTGCGCGTTCCGGCAATAACGGTTGCGGCAAACAGGATATTCCGCAAAGTACCCGCAAACAGTGGTTCGAAATACTGCATAGGGAATATCCCGACAGCACTTGGGCAAAGTCCTCGAAGTACTACTGGTAAACAGAATGATGCGTTCTGTCCTCATCTGTCTCTGCTTGCTCTTTTGCGCGCGCGAGGCCGTTGCCGGCACCGTGGATGCTTCCAAATACGATGCGTTCTGGCTGTGGAGCGGGGTTCGACCGCAGCCGGTGCTGGATCATGCGCGCTGTGTCTATGTCTTGCAGGGGCAGATCGAAGCAAAGCGCGGCGATGAGTCGCAGGTGCGTTTTATCGCCCAGGGGGTTTCCGTGCCCCAACATCGGCCGGTCGAGGTTTGGCTCGCCTATCGCGTTCACACCCTGCACTGGACGCCGCGCGAATACGTAATCCTGCTCGCGCAGTTACACCGCTGGCAAGAGGCTGGAAATAATGTCGCCGGCATTCAAATCGATTTCGATGCACATACGCTCCATTTGCAGGAATACGTGGAGTTCCTCCGGCAACTGCGCCAACATTTGCCTTCTGCTTATCGTCTCGGCATAACCGGCCTATTGGACTGGAGCAGCCGTGCCGATTCCAGCCAGGTAAATCAATTGCGTGGAGTCGTGGACGAGGTGGTGGTGCAGACCTATCAAGGGCGGCATACTATAGAGAACTATTCCGCCTACTTGCTGCGCGTTAGCCAGTTGAACCTGCCCTTCAAAATTGGACTCATTCAGGGCGGCAATTGGGATGCGCCAGGCTACATCCCGGAAAGCCCGTGGTTTCGCGGCTATGTAGTGTTTTTGCAAAACCCACATCGGCCAAAATAGAAACACCCAAATTGCGCCTCTCAATCGATCGCAGGATTTCAGAAGGTTTTGGGACTTTGGATACCGGGGGGAGGGGGCCATGTCGAACCAGCAGGGCGGGTCGCGCAGCTTCAACCTCGCCGAAGTAAACTCCGCTATCGCCGGGACCGAGTTCCACGGCTGGCTGATGAACTTCCCGACCGTGTCCTCCACCAGCGACCTCGCCCTCCAGGCCGCCCAGGCAGGCGCGCGCCACGGCGTCTGGATCGCGGATGAGCAGATCGCCGGCCGCGGCCGCGGTGGCCACGCCTGGCACTCCCCGGCACGCACCGATGATGCGCCGGCGGGCCTCTACATGACCGCGCTCATCTCGCCACCGGTACCCATGCAGTCCGCGCTCCGGCTCTCGTTTCGCGTGGCCCTTGCGGTGCAATCCGCAATCGCCTCCACCTTCGGCTTCCGCATCCGCGAGCAGATCGACATTCGCTGGCCCAACGACCTGATGCTCGCTGGCGCCAACGGGCCAGCCCGCAAGTGCGGTGGCATCCTCATCGACACCGCGTCCAATCCCGCCGCGCCGCCGCTGCCCGCCGTGCTCCGTTATGCCATCATCGGAATCGGCATCAACCTCAACCACACTCGCTTCCCCCCTGACCTCGACCCCATCGCCACCTCCCTCCGTCGCGAACTTCCCGGCGGGCCCATGCTCCGCCCCGAGTCTTTCACGCGAAGCGTCGAGAAGGGCACGAAGTGCCTCCGCCGCGAGCCGCTCACCGCCGCCATCCTTATCGCCCTCGATGCCGAGATTCGCGCCCTTACCTCGAACCTCGAACCTCGAACCTCGAACCTCACCCAGTTCTCCTCCTGGCTCCAGGGCAAACGCGTCCGCATCGAAGCCCGCGACGAAGACCACGGAGGCTATACTGGCACGACGGCCGGACTCAACCCGCAGGGCTTCCTCCTGGTCGCCGGAGACGACGGCCAGCTTCATACCGTCCTCTCCGGAGGTCTCCGCGAACCCTGATACCATCGTGGCGAACCCTGATACCGCCGTCGCGAACCCTGATACCATCGTCATTCTGACTCGCAGAGTCAGAATCTCCGTCGTTGTCTTTCACCTCGAACCTCGAACCTGGTACCGCGAACCTAGCCATGCTCCTAGCCATCGACGTCGGCAACACCAACACCGTCCTCGGTCTCTATCGCCTCTCCATCCACGGCGATCCCGCCCCCGCCACGCTGCTCGCAGACTGGCGCGTCACCACTCACCGCTCCCTCACCGTCGACGAGGTCGGCATCATCTTCCGCGACCTCTTTGCCCTGCGCTCGCTTGAGATGAGCCAGGTCTCCGGCGTCATCGTCTCTTCCGTCGTCCCCCCGCTCGACTCCACCTACCGCCGCGCCGTCGAACTCTACTTCCGCGTCAAGCCCATCTTCGTCGAACCCGGAACCCGCACCGGCTTGCCCATCCTCACCGACAACCCCGCGGAGGTCGGCGCCGACCGCATCGTCAACTGCGTCGCCGCCATCGAACTCTTCAGACCCTCGGCACCGAACAGGACTTCGGCCGCAACCGCATCAACCGGGTCATCCCACCTCGAACCTCGAACCTCGAACCTTGAACCTCACGCGATCATCGTCATCGACTTCGGCACCGCCACCACCTTCGACGCCATCAGCCCCAAAGGCGAGTTCCTCGGCGGCGCCATTGCGCCCGGCCTGGGCATCTCCGCGGAAGCCCTCTTCTCCCGCGCCGCCCGCCTGCCCCGCGTCGACATCCGCAAGCCCGCCAAGGTCATCGGCACCGGCACCGTCGACAACCTCCAGATCGGCCTCTATTACGGATACATCGGTTTGGTCGACGGAATCCTCGAACGCATGATCGCCGAACTCGGCCCCGACACCCGCACCATCGCCACCGGAGGCCTCGCCCGCCTCATCGCCGGCGGCTCAAAGTACATCGGCCAGGTCGACGAACTCCTCACCCTCGCCGGCCTCCGCCTCATCTACGAGCGCAACCTCGACCACCACCCCCGCCATCCCAAACCCCACCCCGCCTAGCGCGCAAAATAATCGCCGCGAGCCCGCCTCACTCCCTACTGCTCCACCAGCTTACGGGCGCGTCCCCAGCTTACCCAGATTTACGCCAGTCGCCAGCGGCGTTATCACCGGAACTCCCGCGCCGATGAACTCTGTCACCGACGAGTTGCCGTTATTCGTCACCCACACATCTCCCGAACCATCAATGGCGAGAGCCATGGGGTTCGTGCTGCTCATGGTCGAACTCGTATAGCCGGCGTTCGGTGACTGCACCTGTCCGTTCTGGCTGAACTCGCTGAGGTCCCCATTCGCCGGCGAGCCGAAATGCGTATTTGCAATCCACGCGTTGCTCGCGCCATCGATCGCAATCGCCTGCGAGTACTGCAGCCCGCCGCCGGTGAATAACCCCGACCCCGTTGAGATCACGGTGCCCGAGCCGTTCAGCACTACCACCTTGCTCCCGTGCGTGCTGATCCACACATCGTTGGCGTTGTCGATCGCAATCCCGATCGGATCGTTGATGCCGGTATCGTAGTTCGTCGACGATACGTACGCGCCCGTAGTTTGGTTGATAACCACTTTTTGTGCGGAGGTCAGGAATTGGTTCAGCGTCCAGATGTTCCCCAGCCCATCCACCGCAACCGCCTGGTCGGCGACGCCTACGCCGGTCGACTCGGAAATCGGCGCCCCGCTGCCGCTGAACACCGAGACATTGCCGCTCATGCCCTGACCATAGTTGCCGGCGATAATGCGGCCGCTGCCGTCCACCGCAATTCCCCCCGGCTGGCTTATGCCCCCTCCGGTGTAGGGCGCGTTGGTCAGAAGGCTTCCGGTGGAGCTCAGCGCAGTGATGTTCCCCGTAATGTAGTCATCCGCAATCCATGCGTTGCCGTTCAAATCGATCGCGATGCTGCTGGGGTCCTGCAGCCCGCCCCCGGTGGGGGCCATCGGCGAGTTGTTCAGCGCAGCCCCCAGCGGGCTCAGTTCGGTCACGCTGGGCGTCGAACCGTTATTGGTAATCCACGCATCGCCGCTACCGTCGATGGCGATCGCCGTGGGAGTCGCGATCCCGCCTCCGGTGAAGTTCAGCGCAATCGTAAAGTCATTGGGCACGCTCGACAGCGTCGGCTGAAACGGCGACCCAGGAAGGATCAGCGAAAAGTTCGAATACAGCGGGCCCGCAGTGAGGCCTGGATTGTGCGCCAGGTTGATCGCCGCCGTCGCCGTATCGTTCGGCGTGCCGCCCGTGGAGCCGTTGACTTGCGCGTTGGTAAGCAGGTTGCTGCACGCGGTCGAACTCGGCCCGGTCGTGTCGACACACGCCGCCAGAATGTCCGCCAGCGTGTTGATCTCCTTCTGCGGCACTGTGCCCCCGCTCGGCGTCGTCGTCAGCGCGTACCCTCCCGCAAGGTTCTCCAGGTTCCCCGCATTCGCAAAAGCATTGGCGATCCCTGTCTGCGCCAGCGGCGTCCCCGAACTCGACACATGCAACGCATCCGTCGCAAATCCCGCAAACGCATACGCCGCCGCGACCGTCGACACCTCATTCAACCAGATGAAAAGCCCCGGGGAGAAGGTATTGCCCGTCGTGCCCGCTGCCCCCGGGCAAGTGCCCAGCGCCGCCATCAGCCCCGCCGCCGAGTTGCTGTACGAGGTCGTCGCCGCGCCCCCGCCCAGCGAGTACAGATACACCTGCGCGCCCCCCGTACAGGTGTAATCGCTCGTGATAGTAAAGCATCCGCCATTCGGACACGCACCGGTGACACCCGACGTAGTGACGTAGTAGTAGCCGTTGGTCGGCCCACTGGTAGCCTGTGTCGTATTCGAAGCCGTGCTCGATAGCAGCGACGTCGACAGGTTGCTGCTCGACCCGGCTATCCCGGGGCCTGCGTATCCCGTGGTGTTCGCCTGGAGCAGGTACACCTGCGAGCCATACAGCGGCACCTCTCCGCCATACACGCGCCCCTGGATCGCCACTCCCTGCTCAGGCGTAGCCGGGGCATTCGAGCTCATGGTGCAGCCGGTAAGAACCAGGGGAAGAAGTCCAAGTAAAGGCAGATGCAGTCGACGCAAGCAAAGACGCATGCGACCTCCTGAGCAGGAGTTAGAAGCGTGGCCCTCAGCATCCCAGATTTATCGTGCAGGAAGTACAGGTAAGTACAAAGAGAATTCCCCCCAATGCATCGATTTGTCAAGTCAAGACCCGCCCGCTCCCGCCGCTTTCCGGTTCTGCTCACAACGACCTCACCCAATCAGCGGATAATGGTTGGCGGGCCACTGCTTCGCTTTTGTGCCTTCGACTAACAACTGAGAACTGACAACTCACACCTGTCCTCATGAACTACTTCAACTACTTTACCGAGATCGAGACCCGCTTCCTTCAGCGCCGCGGCTCCATCCTCATGCTCTCCACGCTCGACTGGGCCCTCATCGAAACCTGGCGCGAGGCCGGCGTCCCGCTCGAGGCTGTCCTCCGCGGCATCGACGCCGCCTTCGACAAGCACGACGCCCAGCGCGCCCGCCTCGGCAACCGGCGCCAGCGCCAGGTCAACGGCCTGGCCTGGTGCGCCCAGTCCGTGCTCGAAGCCGTCGAGCAAGCGAAGGAAGCCAGCATCGGAGCCGCTCCCCCAGCTGACTCCGAACATCGCGACTCCGGCTTCGAAGCCGCCCGCGTCGCCCGCTTCCTCGCCCGCAACGCCGCCGCTCTCGACGCCGCCAGCCTCGCACCACCCGCCAACACCGCCGCCGTCGAAACCGCCGCCCGCCTCCGCGCCCTAGCCTCGAACCTCGAACTTCGAACCTCGAATCTCGAAGACCTCGACCGCACCCTCACCGTCCTCGAAGAAAAACTCTTCGCCGCGCTCCTCACCGCAACCCCGGAGTCCGAACTCACAGCCTTCCGCGCCCAGGCCGACCGCGAACTCGCCCCCTACCGCGGCAAAATGCAGGCCGTCCAGATCAAGCAGGTCCAGCAGCAGTTTCTTCAGAAACGCCTGCTCCAGGCCTGCGCCCTCCCTCGCCTCAGCCTCTTCTACATGCCCCACGAAGACGAGGCCTGATGATGCCCGCACCCCTCGAACCTCGAACCTTGAACCTCGAACCTGGCACTCGCGCCACGCCCCCCTGCCCGCACTTCGGCCCCTGCGGAGGATGCCAGCTCCAGCACCTCACCTACTCCGCGCAGCTCGCCGATAAAACCGCTCAACTTCGCAGGGCCCTCGACGCCACCAACCTCGTGCTCCCCGAGTTCCAACTCCACCCATCGCCACCGCTCTTCTATCGCAACCGCATCCGGCTCACCCTCGCCGAAGTCGCCGGCCAGCTCCGCGCCGGCTATATTCGCACCCCCGATCCGTCGAACGAATCCGCGCCGGTGTTCCTTCCCATCACCCAATGCCCCATCGCCGCGCCCATCCTCTGGCGCGCGGCCGAGGCTCTGCTCGCCGAGTTCAGCCAGCGCTCCGCCACCTGGCTCGAACGCGCCCCCTTCACCCTCGATCAGCTCGAGCTCTTCACCAATCAGGACGATGGGCTGGCCGAGTCGCACCTCCAGATCTCGCTCTTCGTCCGCACCTCCGCCAAGTCTCTCCCCGCCAAATTCGCCGGCGAATTCGCCGCTCTCTGCGAATCCCTCCGCACCCAGACCCCCGCGCTCACCGGCGCCGGCATCTATCTCCTGCCAACCCACCCCGCCCGCGGCCGCCGCGTCGAGCAGCCGCGCCCCGGCCCCGCCTGGGGCACTCCCGGCCTCAACTACTCGATTCCATCCCCCGAACCTCGAACCTCGAACCTTGAACCTCAGTCCTACTGGGTCCCCCGCGGAGCCTTCTTCCAGGTCAACCGCTTCCTCCTCCCTGAACTCGTCAGCCTGGTCGCGTCGAACCGCACCGGACAATTAGCCTGGGACCTCTACGCCGGCGTCGGACTCTTCACTCGCGCCCTCGCCCCGCACTTCGCCCGCGTCACCGCCGTCGAGATCGCGGAGCCTGCCTTCACCGCGCTCGGCTCCGCCCGCCTCCCCAACCGGCACGCCGTCAAGTCCGCCACCGTCGACTTCCTCCAGACCGCTGTCCTCCAACGCGACCGTCCCGACCTCATCGTCCTCGACCCGCCGCGCACCGGCGCCGGCCGCGAGGTCTGCGAACTCCTCGCGCGCATCGCCGCGCCCACCCTCATCTACGTCTCCTGCTCCCCCGAAACCCTACCCGCCGACTTGGCCACCCTCGCCGCCTCCGGCTACGCGGTCGCCCAACTCCACCTGCTCGACCTCTTCCCCCAAACCACCCACATCGAAGCCGTCGCCATCCTCACCCGCTGAGCCCTGCCCCCGTACACCCGCCGCAACCAGTTACATTATTTTCTTGCCCGCCCAGCTCGCCCAGCGCGCCTTCGCCGCCTTCCTGGCAATCTCTCTGGGCGCTTCGGAAGCGACAGGTTTCCAGCGCGTCTTGTCTTCCTCCACATCGTCCGGTGCACGCGCAACCACGACTGCCTCGATCTTTTCCTTCGTAGCCGGCTGCTCTCGGGGCTGAAGCTCTCGGGGCGCGCCGGACGAGAATTGAGAAAAAGGATTCGTAGCGATGTAGGTCGCGCGGTTCTCCTGCATGGTCGCTTCGGTGATCGCAACTGCGGAAGCAAAGAAGTGGAAATCGCGCGGAAAGTAGATGTGACTGTGGCCGCGACCGCAACGGATTGCTCCGGGCCGGACGCTGGCACTCCCAAGTCCAAACGAATGGTAAGGGCGGGTGTCGAATGCAACCGGCTCTGAACAAGCTCGGCACCAGACGCCCCAGTATTTTGTTTCCTTACTCATAAACCGTCACTCCACTTCGATTGCTGCGCACTCGGATGCCCGCGCAACGGCGGCATGGGACAGTGTCAAACTGCCCAGCCTGGAAAGAGTCAACAATTCGGAGTCGGAGACCTGTCCAACCATGGATCAAGCGCGGGAAGCCGGCTAGGGCTCCCGAAAATAAACACTGAGAACACAGGAACGACCGCGCGCGACCAGTTTCCTCGCAACAGCTGCCTCGTCCGCGAAGAATATGTACTTCTCTTCCATTTCGGTCACGACATCAGGGTGCCGTTGGACTTCCCGATGTTGAAACTCTTCACCACCGATGGTCTCGCTCACCCGGACGCCGTCGGGCGAAAAACACTGGAAGCTCACTATTGCGTCGCGTTGCTTCATGTCCATTTGAAGCCTGTCGGACCCGACCGTTCCGTGCATAAGTCGAGCCTATTCTCCCGCAGGCTTCACGCGACGTGTTCTATCGCACATACATCCTCACTTGTTTCATGCTCAGATCCTCTCCGGGCGCCGGACCGGGCCTTCGCCCAATCGAGTGTCCTGCCTCCACGATCCAGGGCGACGCTGCATTTACCCCCGGGAATGCCACAAATAAAGCTGTCAACCACCCCACCGATCTGCAAAGATTGACGGGAAAGACGGGTGGCCTGTTGCGGCAAACCTCTGGTGTTCCCAGACCCGAATCCCGACCCGAATCCGAACCGGAACGCGAGCGCCGCCTCTGGCCCCGCGCCCCGCGGGTCGAGCCTCTTCGCTTCCGCCGCGCACCGCTGCTCGCCGCCGCCATCGCCTTCGCCCTCGGCGAATCCCTCACCAAGCTCCCTTCCGCCACCACGCGCCCTACCCTGCTTCTCGTCTTCGCCGCCGTCGCCCTCGCGGCGCTCACCCTCCTCGCCCTCCGCCGTACCCTCCGCCTCGCCATCCCCGCAGTCCTCGCCCTCTGGATCGCCGCCGGCCTCTGGTCGACGCAGATTGCACCCGCGCCTTCGCCCCAAACCGCTCTGCTCGCCTACGCCGACGGCCTCAGCCGCACCGTCCAGGCCCGCGTCGTACGCGTCCGCACCCTGCCCGCACACACCAGCTCCGACGACAATGCCGACTCCGACCCTGACCAATGGGACGAAACCGCCGCGAACGCCGCCCCCACCACCTCCCTCGACCTCGCTGTCACCGCCATCGAAGACGTTACGCCCTCGACCTCCCGCATGGTCCCCATCACCGGAATCGGCGGCGTCCGCGCCACCCTCTTCGCCGCCAACCCCACGCCATCCGAAAACCATGCCCAACCCCAGCCTGAACTCCACTGCGGCGACCTCGTCGAAGCACCCCTCCGCCTGCGCGCGCCCGAGCGCTACCGCGATCCCGGCGCCTGGCAGTACGCCGACTACCTGCTCGACCAGAACATCGCCGCCACCGCCAACGTCTCCGCCGCCAAACTCAGCCTGCTTCCCAACTCCACCCACGCGCACCCACTCGCGGACCTCTCCGCGAGCGCAGAGTGTCGAATCTTCGCCGCGCAGTCCTGGGCCGCCGCCCGCCTGCTCACCTACACCCGCTCCACGCCCAACCGCCATCTCCCCGCGCTCCTCCGCCTCACCCCCGATGACGCCGGAATGCTCAACGCCATGCTCTTCGGCGATCGCTCCCGCCTCACCCACGCCCTCCGTCTCGGCTTCGAGCGCACCGGCTCCTTCCATCTCTTCGTCGTCTCCGGAATGCACGTCGCCCTGCTCGCCGGCCTGCTCTTCTTCCTCTTCCGCCGCCTCCGTCTACGCAACTGGCTCGCCACCATGCTCACCCTCGCTCTCGTCGCCGCCTACGCCCTGCTCACCGGCTTCGGCGTTCCCGTCCAGCGTGCTCTATTGATGACTGCCGTCTTCCTTCTCGCCCGCCTGCTCACCCGCCAGCGCAATACCCTCAACGCTCTCGGCGCCGCCGCGCTCGCCGTCCTCATTTGGTCACCCCGCGCTCTCTTCGAAGCCAGCTTCCAGATGACCTTCCTAGCCATCGTCGCCATCGCCGGCATCGCCATGCCCCTCGGCGAACGCACCTTCCTCCCCTTCGCGTATGCCGCGCGCAACCTGCGCGACCATTGGCGCGACACCACACTGCCGCCGCGCCTCGCCCACTTCCGCATGATGCTCCGCCTCTGGTCCGAATCGCTCGCAGACACCTTCGGCCCCCGCACCCGCGCGCTCCCCGCCACGCTCGTCCGCCTCACCCTCTACGCTGCCTCGCTCGCCCTCATCGGCCTCATCGCCGAAGCCGTCATGGTCCTCCCCATGGCCCTCTATTTCCATCGCGCCACCGTCTTCGCGCTGCCTGCGAACATGCTTTCGATCCCGCTGGTCGGCGTACTCGCCCCACTCGGCCTCGCCACCTTCCTCGCGTCCCTCATCAGCCCATATCTCGCCGCCCTCCCCGGCTCCGCGCTCGCGCTCCTGCTGCATGCCATCACCAACGCGATCCAGCGCATCAGCCACGCCCAAATCTCCGGCCTGCCCGCCGATCTCCGTGTCCCCGGCCCCACCCTCGCGCACGCTCTCGCCGCCCTCGCCTGCTTTGCCTTCTGCTGCTGGGCCGTCCGCCGTTCCCGCGCCTTCGCATTCGCCGCCGTCGCCGTTCTCCCACTCGCTGCGGCAATCATCCTCTGGCCTTCGCCGCCCATCGTCCACTCCAACACCCTCGAAGTCACCGCCATCGACGTCGGCCAGGGCGACTCCATCCTCGTCGTCGGCCCCACCGGCCGCACCATGCTCATCGACGCGGGAGGCCCCACCGGCGCCGCTGCCAACGCCGAAAACGCCCGCGGCCTCGGCTCCGACAGCTCCGCCTTCGACATCGGCGAGCAGGTCGTCAGCCCCTACCTCTGGTCGCGCCAGTTCCGCCGGCTCGACGTCGTCGCCCTCACCCACGCCCACTCCGACCACATGGGCGGCATGCCCGCCATCCTGCGCAACTTCCGCCCGCGCGAGCTCTGGGTCGCCGTCGATCCCAACTCCGTACCCTACCGCGCATTGCTTGCGGAGGCGGTCGCCCTTGGAATAAAAGTCCGCCATCTCCGCGCCGGAGACACGCTCGCCTTCGACACCGTCGCCATCCACGTCCTCGCCCCCACGCCCGCCTACGCCAACCCCGGCCCGCCCATCAACAACGACTCACTCGTAATGCGCCTCCAATTCGGCCAATCCTCGGCGTTGCTCGAAGGCGATGCCGAAGCCCCCAGCGAACACCAGATGGTCACCGCCGCGCTCAGCGGGAATTCCGCCGCCGCGCTCGGCCCCGACACCCTGCTCAAGGTCGGCCACCACGGCAGCCGCACCTCCACCACACCCGAGTTCCTCTCGCTCGTCGCCCCACAGGACACCGTCATCTCCGTCGGCGCCAACAACACCTTCGGCCATCCCCGACCAGAAATCATCGCCCGCCTCGCCGCCGCCCACGCCCGCGTCTTCCGCACCGACCGCTTCGGCCTCACCACCTTCCTCCTCACCCCCAACGGCCGCATTGCCGCCCTCCCCGCCGCATCCAATCCATAGGCGGCTGACACGATGCGTGGCGTCCCGGAATCCGCGAGCCGCTTCCGTCCGAGGCAATATGACCGCCCCACGCGCCAAATTCGCGGGAGTCCTCAGCATCCTCGAATACAACCGGCGCTACTACGTCGCAAGCCTCTGCGCGATGCTTGCCATCGCCGCGCTGTTATGGTCCCGGCACCTGCCGCAAACGGTTGAGGCAGCCCTGATCGCCGCCGCCGTCCTTCCCGCCTTCTGGACGCTCAGTTCGCTCGTCGCCTCCTGGTACATCTACGATCACGCCGGCGTCACCCGCTGGAACTGGCTCCCGCCAATCCTCGCATTCCCTCCGCAGCACTGGCTGAACATTCATGCGGGATTGGACGAGTCGACGCCCACACTGGCGCAATTCTTCCCCAACACCGAATTCACCGTCCTCGACATCTACGATCCCCAGGAGATGACCGAGCCATCCATCGCCCGCGCGCGGCAACTTCACCCATCTCCGGTTCACCCATCTCCGGGGGTGCCCCACGTCTCGCCTCTGAGACGTGGGTTCTCCGCCGATACGGCCGCGCCCACCCAGCCTGCAATCGCCTCCAAACTGGACGCGTTTCCATTGCCCGATCACGCCTGCGACACCATCTTTCTCCTCTTCGCCGCCCACGAAATCCGCCAGCCCGTGCGGCGCGTGCAATTCTTCGCAGAAGCCGCCCGCGTCCTCACCGGCTCCGGACAGTTGCTGCTGGTCGAGCACCTCCGCGATTGGAAAAACTTCGCCGTATTCGGCCCGGGGTTTCTCCACTTCTACCCCCGCGACGAGTGGCTTCGCGTCGCCCACGCCGCTGGACTCACCGTCATCCGCGAAGATCGCGTAACCCCGTTCGTCCGCGCCTTCCTGATGCGGAAACTCGCCGCCGCCCCCACATCCGCGGAACCGCGCGCCATCAGTGGAGCGGGCCAGAATTCCCACTCAGCCACCCCTCCCGCACCAGGAATCCCCACGCCTTCCACCGCGTCTAATCCATAATGGCGATATCCGAACCCATTTCGACCGTCTTGCTTAAGGGCACGGGTTTACCCGTGCCGCAAACGCTGCAAGTACCACGCGGCTTTAGCTGCTGAGGTCAGCTTTTAGAAAGCCCGCGTATCGACAGCACACCCCGGAGGTCCTCATTGCAAGAGACGTCCCCCAACACCGAAGTCACCCCCGCAATGTCCCCCGCCGAGCTTGCCGAAGAACAGAAGCTCATCCGCCGCCTCCAGTTCATGATGAACCTCGTCCTCCAGACCATCGCCCAGGACGGCTCCCTCACCATCGACGAAGCCGCGCAGATGATCGCCGACGCCCGCAAAGCCGCGCTCGCCATGTTCCCCGGCAAGGAGCTCGCCTACGACCTCATCTGGCGTCCCCGCTTCCAGCGCCTCATGCGCGAACGCTTCCGCATCATGTGAATCTCCGACGCAGTGTCATTCAAATGAATTACAATAGGATTCGGAGGCTCGTATGCCCGAAACCGCATTGGTACAAACCCGCATCGATCCCGCCGTCAAGGAGCGTGCGTCCGAGGTCCTCGGACAGCTAGGCATCACCGTCTCCGACGCTGTCCGCATCCTGCTCACCCGCACCGCCAACGAAGGCGCGCTCCCATTCGAATTGCTTCAATCCACTGAGGCCCACGACAAATGGTTCCGCGCCAAAGTACAGGAAGCCCTCGACGATCCACGCCCCGCCATTCCTCACGAGCAAGTCGAAGCCCACTTCGCAAAACGCCGTGCTGCCGCCCTCCGCAAAGTGCGAGCCTGACCGGTGCGCCTCGAGTGGTCTGCGCCTGCGTCCGAAGATCGCAACGCCATCTTTGATTACATTGAAGCAGACAACCCGTCCGCCGCTATCGGCGTTGACAATCGTATTCGCGAGCAACTCGGACGCCTGATCTGCTTTCCCGAACTGGGCCGTCCCGGCCGTATCTTCGGAACGCGAGAGTTAGTCATCGTTCACACCCCTTATATTGCCGCCTACCGAATCGCGGACGACACCGTGAAAATTCTGCGCATTTTGCACGGTGCCCAGCGGTGGCCCGAAGATTTCTAGCCGGCCGCACACGCCAGCCAGCGCCTCATGCGCGAACGCTTCCGCATCATGTAGCCCGCCGCGCTCACCACGTGTGCACCATGTGCCGCACCAGCCACCACAACATCCCCGCCAGCACCGCCCCGCCGGACCACCGCACCCACCCGTAATCTTCCAGCCCAAAATCCTCGAACAGCAGCAGCCAGGCCGAATACCCCACACACGCCGCCAGCCCCGCCCATCGCACCGTATGGGTGTTTCTCGGGTTGTACGCCATGGCGAACCCGAGGGAGCTGGTGTAACCAAGCAGCACCTGCTGCCAGGTCCGCCTCCTCCGCATCGCCAGGCGCACCTGCGCATTGTCGGGCGGCAGCAGCCTCGCACCCTTCGCCTTGATCTCCGCGACGCACCCGCGATAGTCATCCAGAAATCGCGGAATCACAATCGTCCGTCGGCCTTCGCGCGGGATCAGCGTGATCCCAGCGCTTATGGGCGTCACGACGAAGCCCTCAATCTCCACCCACCGCAGCATCCGGCTCTGCTCGCCGATCTGCCGCGTCACCCCCAGGTCATCCACGGTCACCGTCCCCCGCGACTTCCTCGACGCCATCAGCGAACCCAGCACGCACATCGTCATCAGCGCAGCCAGCCCGCCGCCAATCCACGCCATCGCCAGCAGCATCAACTGGCTGCCCGCGTCCGCAGGCTGCAACCCCGGCAGACGCCCGTGCATCGCCGCCCACCCCGTCAGCCCCACCGCGCCCGCCGCCAGCCCGAAGTACCCGAAGTACTTCCCCGCGCTGCCGAACCCCGCGTAGCTGTCCTTCTCCGCAACGTAGGTAGCCATCGCCACCATACTAAAATGCCTCGCCGCATCCACAAAATCAATTTGCGCCGGTCCACCTCTACCCATTGGAATTCTTCCCGCCGCTGGCCTATACTCGCCAGATTCGCTCGCTCCTGCGCGCCTCGCGCAACCGCCGTCCTCCTCGAAGCCAGCGAAAGGGCCATCTTCGACGTCGATCCTTCTGGAGGCTTCATGAAATCCACCATGATGTCATGCCCTCTGCTGGTCCGCAGCATGCTCGAACGCACCGCGAAGCTCTTCCCCAACGTCGAAATCGTGTCCGTCAAACCCGACGGTTCCCGCGCCCGCTCGACCATGCGCGATCTCGACCGCCGCGCGCGCCAACTCTCCGCCGCCCTGCAACACGCAGGCATTGCCCCCGGCGACCGCGTCGCCACCATCATGTGGAATCAGCACGAACATCTCGAAACCTACTTCGCCATCCCCGCCATCGGAGCCGTCCTCCACACCCTCAACTTCCGCCTCCATCCCGACGACATTGCGTTTATCATTCATCACGCGCAAGCTCGCTTCCTCATCATCGACGCCACCCTGCTCGATGTCTTCGAGGCAATCCGCCCCAAGGTCCACTTCGAGCGCGTCTTCGTCGTCGATCACTCCAGCGCCGCGCTGCCCGCGGGGACCGAATCGTACGAGGCCTTCCTAGCAAGCGCGACCCACGATCCAACCTATCCCGACCTCGCCGAAGACGATGCCGCCGCCATGTGCTACACCTCCGGCACCACCGGCGCGCCCAAGGGCGTCGTCTACTCGCACCGTTCCATAGCACTGCACGCGCTCGCCATCTCTCTGCCCGACCAGATCGGCTTCAGCCGCAACTCCACCGTGCTCCCCATCTCGTCCATGTTCCACGTCAACGCCTGGGGCTTCCCGTTCGCCGCCGTCATGAACGGGAGCAAGCTCGTCCTCGCCGGCCGCAACCTGCAAGCCGCCGCCCTGCTCGACCTCATCCAGCAGGAGCAGGTCACGCTCGCATGCGCCGTCCCTTCCATTCTGCAGGCCCTGCTCAACACCATCGACGAGAACCCCGGCCGCTGGCGCTTCGCCGACGGTCTGCGTATCGCCGTTGGCGGAGCCGCCGCGCCCGAGTCCATGTTCCGCCGTTTCGACAAGCTCGGAATCCAGCTCCTGCAAGCCTGGGGCTTGACCGAAACCTCGCCCGTCGCAACCGCCTGCACCCTGAAACCGCGCATGCGCGGCTGGTCTGCCGACCAGCTTTACGCCCAGCGCTCCCGCCAGGGCCTCGCCCTTCCCTTCACCGATGTCCGCGTCGTCAGCGACCAGGGCGTTGCGCCCTGGGACGGCGAAACCACCGGCGAGATCCAGGTCCGCGGCCCGTGGATCGCCAGCGGCTACTACGGCGGCCAGCAGCCCGAAAAGTGGACTGCCGACGGCTGGTTCCAAACCGGAGACGTCGCCACCATCGACCCTGAAGGCTACGTCAAAATCACCGACCGCCTCAAAGACCTGATCAAATCCGGCGGCGAGTGGATCAGCTCCGTCGACCTCGAAAACGCTCTGGTCGCCCACGCCTCCATCCGCGAAGCCGCAGTCATCGCCGTGCCCCATCCCAAGTGGCAAGAGCGACCGCTGGCCATCGTCGTCCCCAGGAACGGCGCCATCGATCCCGCCGAGCTGCGCGCCTTCCTCGAACTACGTTTCGCCCGCTGGCAGCTCCCCGACGACTTCGTCTGCGTCAAAGAGCTTCCCTACACCGCCACCGGAAAACTCCTCAAAACCAAACTCCGCCAGGACTTCGCCGCCTGGCAATGGGACCGCCCCTAGCCCGCACCGCCGCCCCAGCAAAGACCAGCCTGATCTCCGTCAATGCGCGCCCTGAAACTCGGGATGGATGGTCTGCCTCAGGTGCAGCGCCGCTGCATTCGCCTGGTTGGCTTCAGCGGTCTTTCCGGCCGCCGCAAGCGCGCGGCCCAGCCCGGCCTGGATGTCGGCTGAATCCGGCGCAAGCTGCGCGGCCTGCTCGGCTTCAGCGACTGCCTCCTGCAACTTGTGTGCGCGCCCAAGTGATATCGCCGCGGCGAGGTGGCTGTAGGCGGAGACCAGCGGAACATTGAAAGTTCCGTGATAGACCAGCACGATGTTCCCAGGCGCCGCATCCGGCCGCAGGTGGCTGAACTGTTCGTACGGGTTCAGAACACCCGGTCCCCAGAGATGGCCGCTGAGTTCGGAGGCGCTGATGAAGATGGTACCGCTGATAGTGGCAGGCAGTCCGACGGGGCCGGGCACGCCGCGATGCACCCATGCGGAGGTAAGCGGCTTGCAAGGGATGCCGTAGTACGCAGGGTCGACGATGGGGTCGCTGTAGACAAACCAGCAGTCGGTGACGTGATTGGCATCGACATAGCTCTTGGTCCACTTCAACCCCTGCGCCCAGTCGCCATTCGAGTCGCTGACCAGACGGTAGCTGTTGGATGGCCCTCCGAAGGCCTCGTTCGCGTAGGCGAGATAGCTGGGGAAGGCATGCAGCGATGAGGCAGCGGCAAGAACGAAGAGTGCCGCCACCGCGATACCCCAGCCGCGCGATCTGCGCGCGAATTCCCAGGCAGCAGCCCCGGCGAGGACAATCAGGAAGGGATAGATCGGCAGAATGTATCGCGACTCCGCGTTCATGCCCGAGAACATGGCAATCAGCAGATAGGTCGCCGCAGGCACAGCGAGGAAGAGGAACTCGCGGCGATTGCGCCAGAGACGTGCCAGCGGCACCAGCGCCAGCAGAACCAGGAACCCGATAGTGCTCTTCAGCAGAATCAGAAGTGGAAACAGGAACCACTTGCCGCCGATATACAGCTTGCCGAGAACATAGGAGACGCGAACGCCGGGGATTTGCAGAATGTCCGACCAGCCAAACAGGTAGGCTTCCGGCAACAGATGATGACGCGCGCAGAAGAAGATTGCGACACGCTCAACCTTGCTGGGAATGTCTGCGGCAAACACGTCGAGCGCTGGCGACATCTGCAACCCCGCAGGACGCGCGGCGTAGCGGAAGCCATAGAACCCCCAGAGGACGAGGTAGCTGACGGCGGCTGTGACCAGCATCGGGATGGCGAGCGATTTGGCGGCATCGGCGAACGAGCGCGCTCGCGAAGGTTCCGCCTCTGTGCGCGCTGACCGGAGAAACAGTTCGGCGACGGCGAGCATACCCAGGACGAGATACAGGAACACGCCCGATTGCTTGGCCACCAGCGCCAGGCCAACGGCAACGCTCATCAGTGCCAGGCGCAGCGGTGCTGGCCGCTTGACGTAGCGATAGAACGCATAGACCGACACAAACAACATGCAGGAGAGCGCCATGTCGGTGGTGACCAGGCCGCCGTTAGCGAGCAGCATCGGCTCGAAGGCGAATAGGGAGAGTGCCAGCAAGCCGGCTTCCGGCGAGAACATCTCGCGTCCCGCGGCAAAGACGGCGAGCGCGAGGCCGAGTGTGAAAAGTAGCATCATGCCGCGCCCGCGCGCCAGCAGCCGATCGGCGTCCGCTCCGTAGAGAAACTGGGAGGCGGTTAGGAAGTCCTCATACTTGAAACTGCGGCCCGGAGCGGGCTCAGGCTCTTTCGGATGGAGCGGCAGAAGCCCGGCAGCAGCAACCAGCTTGGCAAACGGGGGATGCTCGGGGTTGCGCCCAAAGTCGCCATGTTTCCAGTACTCGTACCCGGCGTAGAGGTGATCGGACTCGTCGAAGGTCTGGGACTCCTGACGGGTGGAGAGAACGATCTGCATCGCGATGATCGCGAGCAGGCCGAGCACGGCCAGCCGGTACGCCGGACGCAAAGCGCCAGAAGGCCGTAGATCCACCGGCTTGGTAGAAGTCAAATTCCTCTCCTTGACAATAAGCGATATAGAATCAAATATTTGAAAAGGCATAAATATACTTGACACACCATGGAGCCTTTGATACAGTTACTTCATGGAACAGCAAATCACTCCTACCAGCTTACTCGAAGCCATCCGGTATTTCTCGGATGTTGATGTATGCATTGAGTTTGTAGCCTCTCTGCGCTGGCTTGATGGCGTTGCACAATGCCCCCATTGTGGTGGCAAGAATGCTGGTTTCCTCAAAACTCGCCGCATCTGGAAGTGCCGGGTGCCTGAGTGCCGCAAACAGTTCTCGGTCAAGACTGGCACGATCTTTGAAGAGTCTCCTATCGGGCTGGATAAATGGCTCATGGCGATCTGGCTGGTAGTGAATTGCAAGAATGGTATCAGCAGCTATGAAATTCACCGCGACCTGAAGGTCACACAGAAGTCGGCATGGTTCATGCTGCATCGCATCCGGCTGGCCCTCAAGAATGGTACCTGGGCGAAACTGGGCGGCGGTGGAGAGCCTGTAGAAGTTGACGAGACATTCATCGGCGGCAAGCCGAAGAACATGCACGCGAAGCGGCGGCTCAAGATGAAGACCTCACTGAACGGCTATGCGGAAAAGGCTATCGTGGTCGGGATGTTGGACCGCGACTCTCGGCAGGTTCGGGCGAAGGTATTACCGAACGTACGCCGGGATACTTTGCAGAACGCGATTCTGGACACTATCGAACGTAAGGCAACCGTCTACACCGATGGCTTCCAAGCCTATGACGATCTGGCGAAGCGGGAGTACCTCCATGAGACCGTGACTCACATTGATGAGTATGTGCGTGGCAACGTCCACACTCAGGGCATCGAAAACTTCTGGTCGCTCTTGAAGCGCGGCCTCAATGGAACCTATGTTGCGGTCGAGCCGTTCCACCTTGAGCGTTACCTGGATGAGCAAATGTTCCGGTTCAACAACCGCGCAACGAAAGACAACCCGCTCAATGACGCGGATCGTTTCATGCTGGCTGTAT